>NZ_CP060039.1:1275481-1594351 GCF_014211915.1 Burkholderia cenocepacia
TCTCGCATTCCCCCATGAATCCTCCGAAATCCGCTCCCGACGCTCAGGGTCTGTCCTATCGCGACGCAGGTGTCGACATCGACGCAGGCGACGCGCTCATCGACAAGATCAAGCCTTTTGCGAAGAAAACCCTGCGCGACGGCGTGCTCGGCGGCATCGGCGGGTTCGGCGCGCTGTTCGAAGTGCCGAAGAAGTACAAGGAGCCCGTGCTCGTGTCGGGCACCGACGGCGTCGGCACCAAGCTCAAGCTCGCGTTTCATCTGAACAAACACGACACGGTCGGCCAGGATCTGGTCGCGATGAGCGTGAACGACATCCTCGTGCAGGGCGCCGAGCCGCTGTTCTTCCTCGACTACTTCGCGTGCGGCAAGCTCGACGTCGACACGGCCGTAACGGTCGTCAAGGGCATCGCGCAGGGCTGCGAACTGTCGGGCTGCGCGCTGATCGGCGGTGAAACGGCCGAAATGCCGGGCATGTACCCGGACGGCGAATACGACCTGGCCGGTTTCGCGGTCGGCGCGGTCGAGAAGAGCAAGATCATCGACGGCAGCACGATCGCCGAAGGCGACGTGGTGCTGGGCCTCGCGTCGAGCGGTATCCATTCGAACGGCTTCTCGCTCGTGCGCAAGATCATCGAGCGCGCGAACCCGGATCTGTCCGCCGATTTCCATGGCCGCTCGCTGGCCGACGCGCTGATGGCGCCGACGCGCATCTACGTGAAGCCGCTGCTCGCGCTGATGCAGAAGCTGTCGGTGAAGGGCATGGCGCACATCACGGGCGGCGGCCTCGTCGAGAACATCCCGCGCGTGCTGCGCGAAGGTCTCACCGCCGAGCTCGACCAGAAAGCATGGCCGCTGCCGCCGCTGTTCAAGTGGCTGCAGGAGCACGGCGGCGTCGCCGACGCGGAAATGCACCGCGTGTTCAACTGCGGGATCGGCATGGCCGTGATCGTGTCGGCGGCCGATGCCGACGCGGCGATCGCCGACCTGACCGCCGCCGGCGAACAGGTGTGGAAGATCGGCACCGTGCGTGCGACCCGCGAAGGCGAGGCGCAGACGGTCGTGGTCTGACGCAGGGCAAGCAGATGCAGCAGGAAAAGCCGCCCGGAGCGATCCGGGCGGCTTTTTTTCGGACGGTCGCGGGCTCAGCGCGACGGCGCACGCCGACGCTTATGCGGACGCTCGCGGCGCGTTCGCTGGGCGCGCGCCGGCCAGCAACGGCGGCACGAGCAGGTACAGCAGTGCGGCGGCGGCCCACACGAGCCCCGGCCACGTCGCGCGCGTCGCCGCGTAGGTCGCGGTGACGACGAGCGGCCCCGCGACGCCGATCAGGCTCGCCACGCTCGCCAGCGTGCCTTGCAGTTCGCCCTGGCGCGCATCGTCGACCTGCCGCGCGAGCATCGCCTGCAATGCCGGCAGCGTCATGCCGCCGGCCGCGAACAGCGGCAGCAGCGCGAACGGCACCCAAGCGGCGGTCGCGAACGCGATGATCGCCAGCCCGAGCGCATCGCCCGCGAGGCCCAGCGCGAGCGCGCGCCGCTCGCCGAGCCGCGCGATCAGCGGCCCGATCGCGAACGCCTGCGCGAGCGCGTGGCACGCGCCGTAGCCGGCGAGCGACAGCCCCGCGACCGGCGTCGACCAGCCGAAATGTTCCTGGCCGTAGAGAATCCACAGCGTCGCGGGCGCCTGCGACACGAGCGCCACGATCACGTAGATGCCGACCAGCGGCGCGAGCGCGGGCGCGCCGCTCAGCCGGCGCAGGCTCGCGAACGGGTTGAGCGCGCCGACCGCCCGGCCTTCGCGGGCCGAACGCGGCCGCGATTCCGGCAGCACGCGCCATACGAGCAGGAGATTCAGCGCGTTGAGCAACGCGGCCGCGACGAACGGCGCACGCAGATGCAGCACGCCGAGCAGCCCGCCGATCAACGGGCCGGCGATGAAGCCGATGCCCATCATCGCGCCGAGCTGGCCGAAGCGCCGTGCGCGGTCGGGTTCGGCCGTCACGTCGGTCACGTACGCGGTCGCGACCGCGACGTTCGCGCCGGTGATGCCCGCGATCAGCCGGCCGACGTAAAGCCACGCGAGTGTCGGCGCGAGCGCCATCAGCAGATAGTCGAGCGCGGCGCCGGCCAGCGACGCGAGCAGCACCGGGCGGCGGCCGAAACGGTCGCTCAACGCGCCGAGCAGCGGCGCACACAGGAACTGCGCGAACGCGTACAGCGCGAGCAGGACGCCGTAGTGGGTGTCGGTGCTGCCCGCGGCGGCGAGCGAGCGCAGCAGCCCGGGCAGGATCGGCATCACGATCCCGACGCCGATCGCGTCGAGCAGGACCGTGGCCAGGATGGCAATCAGGGACGGATTCAAGAGCATCACTCTATCGATGATAGAGTGCACAGTATTCCACAGTTTCCCTATCGGTGATAGAGATGAAAGACACAGGCGCGCGACTGACGCGCGACACGGTATTGCGCGCGGCGCTCGAATTGCTGGACGAGGTGGGGATCGACGGGCTGTCCACGCGGCGGCTCGCCGAGCGGCTCGGCGTGCAGTCGCCGACGCTGTACTGGCATTTCAGGAACAAGGCCGAGCTGCTCGACGCGATGGCCGAGGCGATCATGCTGGAGCGCCACGGTGAGTCGCTGCCCCGACCGGGCGACGTGTGGGATGTGTGGCTCGCCGAGAACGCGCGCAGTTTTCGCCGCGCGCTGCTCGCCTATCGCGACGGCGCGCGCCTGCACGCCGGCACGCGACCGCGCGCGCTGCATTTCAGTTCGATCGAACGCAAGGTCGCGCTGCTCGGTGAAGCGGGTTTCAAGCCGGACGAGGCGGTCGACGTGATGGTCGCGATCGGGCGCTTCGTGGTCGGATGGGTGCTGGAAGAGCAGGCGCGGCCGGACGGCGACACCGATGCGCTGCTGCCGGATGCGGCCGAATACCCGTTGTTCGCGCAAGGCTGGGCCGCGCTGCGCGAGCGCAGCGGCGACGAAGCGTTCGAGCGCGGTATCGCATGGATCGTCGACGGCGCGCGCGCGCGCCTGGCGGCGCGTCGGGCGGGCTGAGCGGTTAGTCCGGCGTGCGGCCGTCGAGCACGCGTTCGAGCGCGTCGAGCGCGCGGGCCGTCGAATCCGGCGCGATGCAGTCGACCACGATCCGCTCCGGCATCGCCCGCAGCCACGTGATCTGGCGCTTGCACAGCTGGCGTGTCGCGAAGATGCCCTTGTCGCGCATCGTCCGGTAGTCGCTATCGCCGTCGAGGAATTCCCATGCCTGGCGGTAGCCGACGCAACGCATCGACGGCAGGTCGGGATGGAGATCGTCGCGGCGCCGCAGCCGTTCGACTTCGTCGATGAAGCCCGCGTCGAGCATCGCGTCGAAGCGCTGCGCGATCCGCGCGTGCAGTACCGCGCGGTCCGACGGCTCGAGCGCGACCGGCACGAAGCGATACGCTGCGGCCGCATCGTCGGTGCGGCGCGGCGCGGCGAGCAGCGCCGACATCGGTTGTCCGCTCAGCATGAAGATTTCCAGTGCACGCTGGATTCGCTGCGAATCGTTCGGCGCGAGCCGCGCGGCCGTGTCGGGATCGACCTGCGCGAGCCGCGCGTGCAGCGCGGGCCAGCCGTCGCGCGCGGCGTCGGCGTCGAGTGCCGCGCGGACCTCCGGGTCGGCGCCCGGCAAGTCGTTGAGCCCTTGCGTCAGCGCCTTGTAGTACAGCATCGTGCCGCCCGCGAGCAACGGCGTGCAGCCGCGCGCGACGATCTCGCCGATCAGCCGGAGCGTGTCGGCGCGGAATTCCGCGGCCGAATACGCGTCCGCCGGGTCGATGATGTCGATCAGGTGATGCGGCACGCTCGCGCGTTCCTCGCGCGACGGTTTCGCGGTGCCGATATCCATGTCGCGGTAGACGAGCGCCGAATCGACGCTGACGATCTCGATCGGGCGGCGCGCGGCGAGCGCCAGCGCCGCCGCGGTCTTGCCGGAAGCGGTGGGGCCGAGCAGGCAGGCGATCGTCGTCGGGCGGGACTGCGAGGAAGCGCTCATTGCCCGCGCATGAAGAGACGGTCGAGATCGTTCAGCGTGAGCTGATACCAGGTCGGCCGGCCGTGATTGCACTGGTCCGCGCGCTCGGTTGCCTCCATCTGGCGCAGCAGCGCGTTCATCTCGTCGAGCGTCAGGCGCCGGTTCGCGCGCACCGCGTGATGGCACGCGAGCGTGCCGAGCAGTTCGTGCTGGCGCTCGGTGAGCACCCGCGAGCCGCCGAACGCGTGCAGGTCGGCGAGCACCGCGCGCGCGAGCGACTGCAGGTCGGCATCCTTCAGCAGCGCCGGCACCGCGCGGATCGCGAGCGTCGTCGGCGACAGCACCGCGAGGTCGAAGCCGAGCGATTCGAGCGTGTCGCGCTCTTCCTCGACCGTGCCGATCTCGACCGGCGTGGCCGTCATCGAGATCGGCAGCAGCAGCGACTGCACGGCGACCGTGCGGTCGGCGAGCGCGTTCTTGAACTGCTCGTACAGGATTCGCTCGTGGGCCGCGTGCATGTCGACGATCACGAGCCCGTACGCATTCTGCGCGAGCACGTAGATGCCGTGGATCTGGCCGAGCGCGAAGCCGAGCGGCTGCTCGTCGTGCGCGCCGGCGGCGAGCGGCGTCGCGGCGAAGCCCGGCAGCGGCGCGACCGGGGCGTCGGTGGAATCGGCCGCATCGCGCGCGATGAGCGTCGTGCCGTCCGGCGTGCCCGCGCCGCTGTCCTTGCGGCCGAACAGCGCGTCGTAGAGCGCGAGCGGCTGCGCGACGGGCAGCGTGCCCTGCGTCATCCGCGCCTGGCGCATCCACGTGTTGCCCGCCGACGATGAAGACGATGGCGACGAGAAGCCGCTGCCGCCGCTACCGCCAATGCCGCCGGCGCCGCCCGGACTCTGACCGAGCGGCGTGTCGAGGAACGACGCCGGCCCGCGCGGGGCCGGTTCGAGATGCGCGGCATGGCCGCCCGCGGTGGTTTCCGGCGACGCGCCCGCGTGGCGCGCGAGCGCGCGCTGGACCGCGTGGAACACGTACTGGTGGATCGAGCGCGAATCGCGGAACCGCACTTCGATCTTCGACGGATGCACGTTCACGTCGACGGCTTCGGGCGGCAGGTCGAGGAACAGCACGTATGACGGGTAACGGTCGCCGTGCAGCACGTCCTCATAGGCCGCGCGCACAGCGTGCGTCAGCAGCTTGTCGCGCACGAAGCGCCCGTTCACGAAGAAATACTGCTGGTCGGCGCGCCCGCGGCTCGCGGTCGGCAGGCCGGCGCAGCCGTAGACGGCGAGTGGGCCGGCCTGCTCGTCGAGCGGCAGGTGCGCGGTCGCGAAGCTGTCGCCGAGGATCTTCGCGACGCGCTGCGCGGGCTCGGTCGCATTCCAGTGCTCGACGGCCTTGCCGTTGTGCAGCACCGAGATCGCGACGTCCGGCCGTGCGAGCGCCGCGCGACGGATCATTTCCAGGCAGTGGCCGAATTCGGTCTGCTCGCTCTTCAGGAACTTGCGCCGCGCGGGCGTGTTGAAGTACAGCTCGCGCACCTCGATCGTCGTGCCGATCGAGCCGGCAGCGGGCGACAGCACGCCCGTCTGCGCATCGATCTTCATCGCATGCGCGGCATCGGCCGTCCGGCTCGTGATCGACATCTCGGCGACCGACGCGATCGACGCGAGCGCTTCACCGCGAAAACCCAGCGTCGCGACCGCCTCCAGCTCCTCGAGCGAGCGGATCTTGCTGGTCGCGTGGCGCATCAGCGCGAGCGCCAGTTCGTCGGGCGGAATCCCGCAGCCGTCGTCGGTGATCGAGATGCGCTTGACGCCGCCTTCTTCCAGCACGATGCGCAGCGTCGTCGCGCCGGCGTCCATCGCGTTCTCGAGCAGCTCCTTGACGACCGACGCCGGGCGTTCGACGACCTCGCCGGCGGCGATCTGGCTGATCAGCTGGTCGGGCAGGGGCTGAATCGCGCGCAGCGGGCGCGCGGCGGGGGCGGGCGCGGCGCCCGCGGCCGTTTCGGTGATATCGGACATGGCCGAATTATAGCGAGGCGACGAACGCGTGCCCGGGTGGCGGGCCGTTACGTTTTTTCACGGAGCCTTAAGGTAGTTTCGGTATCATCACCCCGTTGCACGCGCCGCCTTGGCTGGCGGGCGCCTCGGCCATGTCTGGCCTGTCCCGGCCGTTCCGGCCCCATCGCCTTCGAGGAATCGCATTTGGATACGCTGCTTCATTTCGTCAACCTTGTCCTGCATATCGACGCTTTCCTCGGCGATTTCATCCGGCAGTACGGCGCGTGGGTCTATCTCGTCCTGTTCCTGATCGTGTTCTGCGAGACGGGGCTCGTCGTGTTCCCGTTCCTGCCCGGCGATTCGCTGCTGTTCATCGGCGGCGCGTTCGCGGCCACGGGCGAAATGAACGTCGGCCTGCTGATCGTGCTGCTGCTCGTCGCGGCGATTTCCGGCAACACCGTGAACTACCTGATCGGCCGCTGGGTCGGCCCGAAGGTGTTCAATACGCATATCCCGGTGCTCGAGCGGTTCCTCGATCGCGCCGCATTGCAGAAGACCCACTCGTTCTACGACAAGCACGGCGGCAAGACGATCGTGCTCGCGCGCTTCATCCCGGTCGTGCGCACGTTCGCGCCGTTCGTCGCGGGCGCGTCGTCGATGAGCGTCGCGCGCTTCCAGTTGTTCAACGTGATTGGCGCGCTGGTGTGGGTGCTGCTGCTCGTGCTGCTCGGCTATTTCTTCGGCAACATTCCGTTCATTCGCCAGTACCTGAATGTCATCGTGCTGGTCGGGATCGGCGCGGCGATCGTGCCGGTCGCGCTCGGCGCGGTGTGGAAGCTGGTGCGCCGGAAGCAGTCGGATAATGTGCCGAAGGCGGGTGGGCGCTGAGCACGCGCGGTTCCGTTTCTTCGCGGCAGTAAAAAAGCGTGGCAGTTCTGAACTGCCACGCTTTTTTTCGTTCGTCGATGCTGTTACGCAGTGCGATGCGAGACCGGAGTTTCGGGCGTCGGGTATTGCGCGTCGCGGAACGTCTCGAGGATCACGCGGTTGGTGTCGCAGTACACCTGCCAGTAGTGCTCGGGCGCCGTGGACGGGCGCACGAACAGCAGCGGGCCTTCCGGCGTGAACTGCAGCACGCCGACGTCCGGTGCCGGGGTGGTCAGTACGTTCGGGATCTGCTGGATCTGCGTCTTCAGGCGGTTGATCGCATCGGCCGCGTCGACGCTGTGCGCGATCTTCGCGGTCAGGTCGACGCGGCGATGCGGCGTCGCGCTGTAGTTCGCGATGTTGTCCGAGAAGATCTTGTTGTTGCCGACGATCGTCACGATGTTGTCGGCGGTGATGATCGTCGTGCCGAACAGGCCGAGCTCCTTCACCGTGCCCGTGACGCCGCCCGCGCTGATCACGTCGCCGATCTTGAACGGGCGCAGCACCTGCATGAACACGCCGGCGGCGAAATGCGCGAGCAGGCCGCCCCAGGCCGTGCCGATCGCTAGGCCGAGGCCGGCGAGCAACGCGGCGAACGAGGTGGTCTGCACGCCGAAGATCTGCAGGATCGCGAGGATCAGCAGGATCGTCAGCAGCACGCCGACGACGGAAGTCAGGTAGTCGGTGAGCGTCGGGTCGACCTTGCCGCTGCGGCGAACGACCTTGCCGAGCAGGCGGGTACCGATGCGGATCGCCCAGCGGCCGACGAACCACAAGACGATCGCGGCGAGGAGGTTGAGGCCGAAGTCGAGGCCGCGGGTCATCAGGAATTGCTGGGCGGTGGCGAGATCGATCATGCGTTCTCCGAGGTCAAGGGTAAAAGGGCGGCGCATGCACCGGAATGGGAGGCGCTTTTATAACCTGACCTGGGAGGGGCGGGCAACCGGGCTGACATTGGTTGACGTAGTGAAAAACGGGCAGGACGCGTGTGTGTGCTACCCGTCTGGTGCATCGGATCGACGCCGGTTGCGGCGTGCGACCCGGGCGTTGTCGTGTTTACTTCGCTGCGCGTCCGTAGGTGTCTTCGAAGCGGACGATGTCGTCTTCGCCGAGATACGCGCCCGACTGGACTTCGATCAGTTCGAGCGGGATCTTGCCGGGGTTCGTCAGCCGATGGGTCGCGCCGAGCGGGATGTAGGTCGACTGGTTCTCGGTCAGCATGATTTCCTTGTCGCCGTTCGTGACCAGTGCCGTGCCTTTCACGACGATCCAGTGCTCGGCGCGGTGGTGGTGCATCTGCAGGCTCAACTGTGCGCCCGGGTTCACGATGATGCGCTTGACCTGGAAGCGGTCGCCCTGGTCGATGCCTTCGTACGAACCCCACGGGCGGATGACACGGCGGTGCGTGACCGATTCGTGGCGGCCGGACGCGTTCAGCCATTCGACGATTTTCTTGACGTCCTGGGCCTTGTCGCGATGCGCGACCAGCACGGCGTCGGCGGTTTCCACGATCACGATGTTGTCGAGGCCGATCGCGGCAACCATCCGGTGTTCCGCGCGGATATACGAGTTCTTCACCGCGTCGGTGAAGATGTCGCCGATGAGTGCGTTGCCCTGTTCGTCGGCGGCCGCGATGTCCGCAAGCGCGCTCCACGACCCGATGTCGTTCCAGCCGAGATCGGCCGCCGCGACGACGGCTGCGCGCTCGGTCTTTTCCATCACCGCGTAGTCGATCGAGACGTTCGGGCACGCTGCGAATGCTTCGGTGTCGAGACGGAGAAAGTCGTTGTCGCGCTTGGCGGATTCGAACGCGAGTTCTGCCTGACGGGCGATTTCCGGTGCATGGCGATGCAGCTCTTCCATGTACGTGGACGCCTTCAGCATGAACATGCCGCTGTTCCAGTAGTAGTTGCCGTCGCTGAGGAAGCGTTCGGCCGTCGGCGCGTCGGGCTTTTCGACGAATGCGTCGACCTTGTAGACCTGCTTGCCGTCTGCGATGGCCGGGCCACGGCGAATATAGCCGAAGCCGGTGTGCGCTTCCGTTGGCGTGATGCCGAACGTGACGAGGTGCT
Organism: Burkholderia cenocepacia; assembly: GCF_014211915.1. Lineage (NCBI taxonomy): Bacteria > Pseudomonadati > Pseudomonadota > Betaproteobacteria > Burkholderiales > Burkholderiaceae > Burkholderia > Burkholderia cenocepacia. The sequence continues at coordinate 1,284,503 of NZ_CP060039.1, forward strand.
GGTCTGCTGCGATCGCCGCTGCCTCTGTGGCTGCGGCGATGAATGCGGGCTCGTTGAGGATGACGTGATCCGACGGCAGCACCAGCAGCAGTGCGTCAGGCGATTCGTGCAGGGCGAGCAGCGCGGCGATCGCGATCGCGGGCGCGGTGTTGCGGCCTACCGGCTCGAGCACGATCGATGACGGCGTGATGTTGACTTGGCGGAGTTGTTCCGCGACCAGGAAGCGCTGATCGTTGTTGGTGACGATGATGGGGGCTGCGGCGCTCGGGATGTGCTGAAGGCGGACAGCCGTCTGCTGGACGAGGGTCTGGTCGCCTGTCAGTTTCAAGTATTGCTTCGGATAGCCGCCGCGCGACATGGGCCAAAGGCGGGTGCCGCTGCCGCCGCAAAGAATTACCGGGTAGATTGTCATTTTTTCTCAGTCACGAATGTCGTTGTTCATGCTGTCCGATGGAGTCGATGGTCGCAACAGACAGTGCGGCGTCGATCGAATGTCGGAAATCGGGGTGTCGATTCATTCGGAGACGCCAGGCAAAATGGCTGGACGCATTGCGGATCCAGCGGAAAATCTTGCGTATCGGACGCGATCGATTGCGCCCGATATCGGTCAGGGGGCGGGCCGCTGGCGCCGCCAGCCGATGAATCGCAGCTTCCGGCGTAGTATATAGGCGAAGTTTCCAGTCCCAGTAGATCGGATAGCGGATGAACGTTCCGGCAACCAGCATGTCGAGCGTGAGTGTCCGGCGGCGCCACGGAATTGGCAGATGGTCTTGAGTCAGTCCCCAACCCGCGTAAAACGGCATTCCATAGGTAAAAACACTTTTATCCCGCAGGAGCGCGTCAAAACCCGCCAGCGACGACATCGTATGCACTTCGTCAGCGATATCGATGAGCGACAGCAGGTCAGAGTCAGTGTCGACGATGTCAGCAAGCTGCGCTGCGTGAACGAGTCCCTTTCTGTTGCCGGATAGGACATCAGGGTGCGGTTTGTAGACGATGAACGCTGATGGCCGAGCGTGGCGTACTGCTTGAAGCAGCGTTTCGACATCGCGTATATGGACGGTACCTAGTTTGATTGAGGCGTCATCTGCTACCTGTCCGGGCACGAGCACGACGGTTGTGCCGGGAGGGGGACGCCACGACGGCAGTCGTCGTCCGAGATTGTATTTACTGATACCGGCGGAGACGATGCTTGCGCGCAAGCTTTTCGCTCGCACCAACTCCGCCGCTGAGAATTCGGCTGTGTTCAGCAACTCGCTGAGGTCACTGGGCTGGCTCGCGTCGAAGTAGATGCCGCGTTTGTCAATCACCTGGCTTGCCGGAGGTGACATGTCCGAACCGAGGCCGTCGGAATGTATGAAGCCGTCCTCGATTCTGACGTGGCGTGTCTTGGGTGAAAGTTCCTTGGCATTTCTCGCCCCCCATAGAACTGCGTATTCCGTCGCATCGTGGATGTCTGGTCTGGCCGTCCACCGCAACACGCCACCACCCGCGACAAGGAACGGTGTCGCAAATGGGCGTTTCCACCATTGAAATCGGAAACCTGCGAGACACGTGAGATCCGCGAAGCGCGAGCGAACAGCGCGCTGTAGCTCCAGATGCGTCAGCAACTGGTCGAAACGTCCCTGCTCATGTGTCACAGGATCGAGGTAGCTGCAATGACGGAGAAAGACGGCATCGAAAAATTCGACGAGTGTGGGTCGTGCACGATGCCCGGGAAAGGTGCTTTCGTCTTGCGTCAGTCCCCATCCTGCGTAGAACGGCTCGCCGTAAACATGCACAGACGCGCCTGTCAGCAAGCCAAACAAGCCTTCGATCGCCCCCAATGTATAAATGTGATCGACCTTGGGAAGCATGGGGAAGGGCAGCGTACTCGCGCCCATGACCGGAAGCGTGGCATCGGTTATTGCCGACAACCAGTCACCGTGCGCGAGGTCCTTGGACCGAAGAAAGCGGATGTCTGCATCACGATGATTCGCGCGAGCCGTCGCGACCATGCGCCTGAAAACCGCCGGATCGTTTCGACGTGGCGATTTCTCACCTTGCGCCGAAACAATGCGCTCGTCGATGATCAGCACTCGCCCCGATGATTGAGATGTTGCTGCATTTGGCAGCGACGGAAGGGGGCACGTACAGAGTGCGGCGACACGTGCTAGCAGTGAGTCTGAACTGGTGCTGTACTCGTAGGGGACCTGCAGCGTTTCGTTCAGGGCGTCGGCGAACAGGTGTCGACCGGACTTCCGGAACTGAGCACTGAACCAGGACAGTCGTGGAGTTCCGCGGCTCAATTGCGATTGGAATGGTCCTGGCCACGTGACGTTCACGCGTCCATCGACATGTTGTACTTCGCTTCGGATGCTTGCTTCCGGCTCGCAATTCGTTCGGGGCAGCACGTCTCCTGCTGACCGGACCGTGTTCCTGTCGAGACTGTTGCTGTCAGGCGACCTGCCTGGCTGCGAGAGGGGGGTCATTGACGCAGTGCCTTGATCAAGCTGTCGACGCTGCAGAAATGGTCGGCCCAAGTCGGTTCACGGAATCGCTGGATTCGATCGAGCTGGGCGTTCCGGTCGGCGCTGTCGTCGCGGCTATATGATTCGATGCGAGAGATCCACCCGGGGCCGTCGAGCGGGTCGAGATAGTCCGGGATATCCTCGGCGATTTCACGAAATACCGGAAGATCGCTGGCGATGACCGGCACGCGCGCAGCCAGCGCTTCAGCCAACGGCATTCCGTACCCTTCGACGAACGACGGGAATAGGAGTGCCCGTGCGTGTTGCAGCCATTGATCGAGTTTCTCGTCGGAACAGTTATTTTCTTCCACGACTGTGTGACGAAGCGAATTGCAACGATCAAGCATGTCGACTACGTTTTCGCATTCCCAGCCCCTCCGTCCGATCACAACGAGCTTTGGTGTGGCGGTTCCGAATTTTTCCGTAAGTTGGCGCCACAGATGCAGCATGAACCAATGGTTCTTGCGCGGCTCGATGGTGCCGAGCATGACGAAATACGGGCTGCCCAGAGGCGGTGCGGTCGGCGTGGTGCTGCGCGCGAATCCCGTCGCGAGAGGTGCAACGACACTGGCAGGAAGAAGGATTCCCGTATGATCCGCTTCGATGGCCATAGACGTCAATGTGGCCTGGGAGTTGGCGATGAGTCCGTCAGCATGGGCGAAGGCAGTGTGCATGCGTCGCCGATGAATGGCATCGACACCTGGCCGGCAGTATTCGGGGTGCGTAAGCGGAATGAGATCGTGCACCATAAACACCGTACGAATTTGACGTCTTTTCATCGATTCGTAATAACGCCGGTATTCTAGGCCGCTGTGGCTGGTGTGCAACAGGACGCCATCGGTCACAGGCTTTTCCCATGGGCGTTGTAGCACTGCGCGAGCGATCAGCTTGCGGATAGCACTCCGATTGCGATTCGTAATCATCAGCCACGAAAATACGCGTTGCGAATCCCTTTCATTTAGGATGGTGACGAATCCTCGCTCGCTCAGAACGGCTCGAGCGCTTGCTCCGTATCGTTCGATATAGGCGAGACCAACCCGGTCGATCCCGGTGGGGACGAGACCGGAGTAAAGCCGGTCGACGAGGCGCGTGACGTCCAGGAGAATCGTCGGCACTGAAGTAGTGACAAATAGAAGAAGAAAACAACAGCCTGAACAGGTAAGTTCGGCCGGATCTTTATTGGATGTGTGCCATTTTACTCGACAACATGCGACAATCTGCGCTGATTTTTTCAGACCATCAGCGTAATAAATGTCCCGTCCGTATCTCGGCTTCACTCTGTCCGCTTTCATGTTGACGGCGGCATTCCTTACGGGTTGCTCCAGCATCCCGACATCCGGGCCCAGCCGCTCCCAGATTCAGCAGGTGCCGCAGTCAGCGAATCCAAACGGTATCCAGATCGTAGATGTGACGGATGCCGTTGCGCGTCAGCTGTTCAGTGAGCGACGAACGGCGGATTTTGCCAATGTGCTCGGTGGAGGTGCGCGGTTCAGCGAGCAATTGGGTGTCGGCGACACGATTGAAGTCTCGATCTGGGAGGCGCCACCGGCAACGCTTTTCGGGGCCGCCCAGCAAGGGGGGGCACCGTAACGGCTGCGACGAATGCACGGGTAACGGTATTGCCTGAGCAGGTAATCGATGGCGATGGCACGATCAACATCCCTTTCGCGGGGCAGATGAGGGCGGTCGGGCGCACACCCGCGCAGCTCCAGCGTGACATTGCAACCAGGTTGAAGAACATCGCGCATGACCCGCAGGTGCTCGTCAGACTGTCGCGTAACGTAACTTCGTATGTGACGGTTGTCGGGGATGTCGCGAGCAGTAATCGCATGCAGCTCAGTGCGCGCGGCGAGCGGGTACTCGATGCATTGGCATCTGCTGGCGGGGTCCGGCAACCGGTCGACAAGATCACGATCCAGATTACGCGAGGCGACAAGGTTGCGTCGCAGCCACTGGAAACGATCATCAAGGACCCGCGTCAGAACGTTTCGCTACGAGCTGGCGATGTGGTAACGGCGTTGTATCAACCATTCAGCTTTACCGCACTGGGTGCCACCGGCAAGAATGAAGAGGTCAATTTCGAGGCCCAAGGCATCACGCTTGCTCAGGCTTTGGCGCGTGCTGGCGGTCTGCAGGACACGCGCTCGGATGCGCAGGGCGTTTTCATTTTCCGGCTTGAGGATGCGAATGCACTGCCGTGGCCTGATCAGCCCGTTCGTACGACGATTGGCGGTAAGGTGCCGGTCGTGTATCGGGTCAATCTACGAGATCCTAACTCGTTCTTCGTTGCGCAGAGTTTCATGATCGACAACAAGGATTTGCTCTATGTGTCGAATGCGCCGGTTGCCGAGTTGCAGAAGTTTCTGAATGTCGTGTTCTCGGTGGCTTACCCGATCGTCAACGGGGTGCAATCGTTCAAGTAAGCACGATGCTGGCCGGTAGTTTGGAAGGGCGCGTGCACGGTTTTGGGGCCGGTACCACACGCTCTCGGCCCTCGTGTGTTTTCATTACTCAAACTGACTAGGCCGAATGCACGATCTGGAGTCGAGCGCCGCGTTGCGCGACGCGGGCGCATCACTTAGGGCTCACTATTCCGAGCGAGTCCTGCCGATTTGGCGCGGACCGGGTTTTAACCCGGAATTGCAGCTACCGTTCGAAGCCGTCTCTCCACGTGATCACGGCCCACTGCCGCCCACCCGTTATCGGGCGATGGCATGTGCGAGGCAGCTTTTTGTTTTTTCGCAGGCCGGCGACTTGGCGCATGCGGAGCAACTGTTCAATTCGCTGCGACGCTATTTCGAGGACCGGCGACACGGTGGCTGGTTTTATAGCGTAGGCGTCAACGGCAAGCCGAAGGAGTGCGAAAAGGATTTGTATACGCACGCGTTCGTGATCTTCGCTACCGCTGAATATGTGCGTCGATCAGGATCGCCAGAGGCCCTTGCCGTACTGGAGCGGACTGTCGATCTGGTCGACACGCGCTTTGCGGTAGGTGAGCACGCCCCCGGCTTGCTAAATGCCGCAATGTCCGAGGATTTCTCGGTCGTGGTCAGCGCACCATTGCAGAACCCGCTGATGCATTTGACGGAAGCGTGGCTTGCCGCAGGCTCGGCAACCGGTTCCGACATGTTTGATAGGCGCTTGCACACACTCGCCACTGCAATTGCACACGCTTTCGTCGAGCCGACGACCGGCTGCATTGCAGAGTTGCCGATCGGTAGTACGGGTAACCGGTTCGAACCGGGGCATCAGTTCGAGTGGTATTTCTTGGCGTTCGGCAGTGCACATCCGGCGTTCGTCGCGTCCGGATTACGTGCGTCGCTCTCATCCGCGTTCGAGTTTGCGTGCCGGTATGGTGTTGATCCCGAGACCGGCGGCGTTGCCGCCGCGGTCGATGAGCAGGGCGGGATACTCGATGCGACCCAACGTATCTGGGCACAAACCGAGTACTTGCGCGCGCTTGCGACTCACGAGTCGATCGGCGGCGAGGCGTTGTTGCAGCACGAGATAGCACGCTTTCGCAGCCGCTTCCTGCATTTGCAAGGCTGGCACGAGTGTCTATCGCCGCAAGGCGTGGTCGTGCGAGCGGAAATGCCGTCAACAACGCCATATCATCTGGCAACGGCTTTCACTGCACTCCCGTAACGCAGCCCGGGTCGCCCGTGGTTGACTGTGTTCCCGAACGTATTGCAAACAAAAATATGAGCCTGAATCTTTCGAATGCGGCAGTCCTCGTTGCTGGCGACGTGATGCTCGACCGCTACTGGTTCGGTGATACCACGCGCATTTCTCCTGAAGCGCCGGTGCCGGTGGTACATGTGTCGAAGGTTCACACTACCGCTGGCGGTGCTGCGAATGTCGCGGTCAATATTGCGAATCTGGGTGCGACGAGCAGCCTGATCTCGGTGATCGGCACCGATACGGCGGGGCAGGATTTGCTTGAGGTTCTTCAGGCAACCCGGGTCCGGTGCGAGTTCCTGCGCGACGCGAACTTTCAGACCACGGTCAAACTGCGTGTGCTGGCACGTGGCCAGCAGGTCGTACGGGCTGATTTCGAACAGAAACCGGATCACGAGCTGCTGCTTCCGATCGTTGATCTCTTTGATACACAACTTGACGCGCATCAAGCGGTGGTGTTTTCGGATTACGGCAAAGGCGGACTGTCTCATTTGCTCGACATGATGCGAATTGCACGCGAGCGCGACAAGATCATTCTCGTTGATCCCAAGGGGACGGATTATTCCGCCTATCACGGAGCGACGCTTCTGACGCCTAATCGGGATGAATTTGCACAGGTGGCCGGCAGTTGGTCTTCCGAGGCGGATTTCGAGCAGAAGGCATTTGCGCTGTGCGCAAACCTCGACTTGCGCGCGCTGCTCGTTACCCGTTCAGAAGAAGGAATGAGTCTCTTCGTCAACGGGCATCACACAAGGATCAGCGCGCAGGCACGCGAGGTGTACGACGTGTCAGGTGCAGGCGACACGGTGATCGCCACGCTGGCGGTAGCACTTGCGAACGGGTATACGCTCGAGGATGCTGCGCGTCTTGCAAATCGGGCCGCAGGCGTTGTTGTAGGCAAGGTCGGCACCGCGCCTATCACACTCGACGAACTGATTCGTGCCTGATGATCGTAGAGATGCTCGGATTCGGATGTATCAGGTGCTTGTCACGTGTGCCATCCGAACAATGCACAAGGCACTGAGCGCATGGAGTGAGCTTCGTGATGTGACGAGGCCGGATCAGTAAACGCCGTCCGGTCTGATTTTTTCGACTACGCATTCGATCTCGTAAGGCCCTTCCGCGTGCTGCTCCGACGGTAGATGAAAGTCCGCGGTCCGGAACCGCTCGCGCAAGTGGGCGATTCGGTACGTACTGCGCGGAATGGAGGACTCGATTTCGTGGAGCAGGCGCGCTGCTGTATAGAAGCGGCGATGATCTCCGTTGAACGCTGAGGGCGGCGTACGCCGACGCTCATACGTGTCCATCAGTGGAACAAACAGAATAAGCGTGCCGTCGTATTCGAGCGCTCTCATGCATTCGCGAAGAAAATAACCATAGTCCGCGATATGCTCTAGCAGATGTGAGGCATGAATTGTGCCCAGCGAGTCATTCTCGTACGGAAGATTTCGACCGTCGTAACCTGGCGTGTCTATATCGAGTCCATGCGCTTCCTCGAAGATCGGTGTTGAGTCGGCGGCCCCTTTGTAGCCGACGTCGACCACGATGCCGGGGCGAACGAATCGCTCCCAGAAACCTTCGGCCATTCGTTGATCGAACAGTCTAGTTGGTTCGCCCTGCAATCGGCTCGATTTCACTAGCTTGATGCGACGTGCAAAGTTGTCCATTTGTCCGAGTATCCATCGTTGTATTAAGGGGCTCGTCAAACTTTTCCATTGAACGGCTACGTTACTGGGGAGCTGTCACGCTCGCAGCCGGCAACGACTGAATTAACAAGAATGTTGAGTGGAGTAAGGCACCAGTCTGATGATCGGAAATTTAACATGCGGTGGCAACGCACGTATTTCATCGCCGGCCACCGTTCAGTCGCTATGCAGCAAAGGCATCGGAAATTCAGAAACGGTCGGCTTGAACGAACACTCAGGCATTTGCTGGAAGTCTTCCAGTGTGGTCATTCAGCAAGACGCGACACGACGATAGACGTCGATAGTGTGCTTCGCGCATTGGGACCAACTGCGTCGAGATGAAATCTCCAAGCCCCGTGTCCGAGCGTTGGTGCGCCACGTGTCGTCAGTCAGGATATGCTCGATCCCGTCGCGCAGGGCTTCGTGATGATCCGGTTCGACAAGATGGGCTGCGCCGTCGGCGACCTCAGGAAGGGATGACCGATTCGAGCAAAGGGAAGGGATGCCGCTGGCAAGCGCTTCCAGCAACGGCAGGCCGTAGCCTTCATATATCGATGGAAAGACAAATGCGCGTGCGCCGGCGTATAACACCGGTAGTATCGCTTCGGGCACGAATCCTAGGTAGCGCAACCATCCTTCTTGTTCTCCCGTGGCGATTGCCGCTTTCAGTGATTCGTTGAGCCACCCGTCGCTGCCTGCGAGTACCAGCGGATATCGGGTGCGAAGATCGGCGGGAATATCGCGATAAGCGCTCAGCAGGCGATCGATCCGCTTGCGCGGTTCCAGTGTCGAGACGCAAAGCGTATAAGTGCCTGGACCCAAGTTCAGTGGTTGCAGCGCAATGAGAAGTTCTTCAGTGGTACGTGGATGAAATTCAGGCGCTACGCCAAGCTCGACAGTCGAGATCGACTGTTCCGGCCATCCGAAATATTCAACGATCTCATTTCTGGTTGCCCAAGAATCCGAGATCAAGTGGTGCGCTCGAGCGAGCGTCGAGGAGAATTGCGATTCGAATTGCCGGATGCGTGCGGCCGGGTGAGTTTCCGGATACTTGAAAACGGACAGGTCATGCACGGTCACCACGCCTTGCTCGATAAATGACGGTAGAAAATAGTTTGGAGAATGAAATAGGCTGCGTGATGTGCGTTGCTTGACAGACCACGTTTGCCATGCCTTAGTCAGAGGCCTGAAGAGGCCTCTGCGACGCGGCTCCCCGGCCGTTCCTGCAAGAAGGTTCGTGGGATTTGCAACCCAGCGATCGCCATACAGAAAGCGGACGCTTTCCAACTCGGGGAGCGGTGATAGTGGGTCGCCAACTCCCATGCATAGCGGCCAATCCCCGTCAGCGGCGGACGGATGGCGTCGACTGCCAGGACGACGTTCATTCGCCGTGCTCCAGCATCCAGTTCAGTGTATCTTTCAGCGGAATCGTATTCAATGAACCGACGAGTGTCTCAAGGCGCGCCTTGCTGCCGACCAGACGACGAACTTCGTTGGATCGAACAAACGCCGGATTAATCCGAATCTCCGGGGCATATCCGGTAAGCGTCCGCATAGTATCGAGGATATCTTCAAGAGAATGTCCGGTTCCAGAGCACACGTTGACGACCTGACCGCATATCTCGTGTTCCACGAGCCTTCGGTAAGCGCCGGCGACCATGCGTACGTCGGAAAAGTCTCTCACAACGTTGATGTTGCCCAACTCAAGGACCGGCGCGCGCCGCCTGAAATGATCGACGATCTTGGGAAGCAGGAATGCCACGGACTGACCGACACCAGTGTAGTTGAATGGACGCACAATCGTGATAGGAAGTTTGTCCATCCAGAGCGCGGCCATGTACTCCATCGCCAGCTTGCTCACAGCATAGTCGTTGGCGGGGCTCGGCGGAACCGTTTCATCCACCGGCTCGCGTGCTGCGTTACCGTAGATGTTCGCGCTGCTCGCGAGAAGGACGGACGCAGGCTTGTGCGAAGATCTGGCCAATGCGTCAAGAAGATTGCGCGTGCCAATGACGTTGGTTCGATACATACCATCGACGTCGCCGTGCGCAACGAATGCGATCGCGGCGAGATGGATGACGATATCCGGGCGTTCGCGCGCGATCACGTCAATTGTTTGTTTGCGGTCCAGCAGATCGCAAGCAAACGTTGGCCATGAGCTTGCTTCTTGAGCCCCGTGAGCCGTGCCACATACGATATAACCGGCCTTCTCCAGCTCGGCTGCCACATATCGGCCAGTAAAGCCGGCGATACCGGTGACGAGTGCTTTGCGTGTCATGTTATTCCGCAGAAGTGACCGTGACTTCGACATATCCGGTTCGGAACCCCCGCTCTTCGAACCAGTAAATACCTTCTTGGAGCATCGTGAGTTCCAGAATGTATCGGCCAGGCAATTCCGGAGCTTCGATCCAGGCGTCCGCTGATATCTGGGTTCGAGGAGGAATGCCGCCATCGGGCAGTGAGGAACGCGAGCCGTCGAAGACGGCTATCTCGCCGCTATCGCGCCGCCAGTGATATGCAATCTTGACTGGACGGAATTTGTCGCCGATCCATACCGAGTCGCTTTCATTCCAGATGTGCACGGGAACACATGTACGCTTTCCGCTGGCGATTTCGAGCGTTGCGATATCGGTACTGATCGAGCCCTGAGGATGCTGGACGACAATATCGTCCTGAACAGACCCGACCCGGCTGATAGACAGCTCGGAGGGCAGGTACATGTAGCCCATGTGCGGAATCGGTACGTCCCGATAGACCCTAAATTCGCACGCATGGTCTTGCCAGAACAGTTCGTTCAAGTGTCCAGGCAATCGTTCGGTAAACGAGAACCCTGCGAAATAGTTTCCTTCCGGCAAAATGGCGGCGACTTTGAAGCTCAATCGATATGAGCCAGTTTCGGCGTTTAGCAGAGGTGTACCGATCTGCGTGCTGTTGATGCTGAACGCGCAGCTGTCATGCTCGTCCATCAGCGAGAGGGTAATCTCCAGATCCTCGATCGGGCGCGTAAGCAGGAACTCGATATCGAAGGTCATCGCTACGCCATGACGAACCCGAGTTCCGTTTTGTAGTGAAATGAACGCTACGCTGACGTCTGGGGTATTGAGCACTCGAGGCATGGGTTCGTCGAACTTTCGCCATCCTGGAAGCGGCTGCGCAGGCGTGGCCGGTTCATGCACCGACCGCTGTTGACGAAATTCGGAGAGGTGGTCGTAGAACTCCAGATCCAGTCGATTGAGTTCGACCAGACGCTCGCGTAGCGTTTGGCTGATTTCGGTTGCCTTGGGGCGCCTGCTCGTGACGTTGACTTTTCCAAGTCGCTCAAGCGGCTCGATACCTACCAGACGTGCGACATCGCGCATGAATTCCGACATGTGCTCATACATGCCAACCACTTCGTAGCGGCTGATGGCGGCGAGCGCACAGGCAAGTTTGGTCTGGTCGTTATCCGATGGGTGGCCGGCCACCCTGGAGAAATGTTCTACGTACGGAGAGCGTACGGAATCGAAGAATTCCGGCGTCGCTTCTTCGCCTTCTGATTCGAGGAACTTGCGCGCACCTTCGATAAGCGGGCGCGTCTCGGAGTCTTCAGGAACGTTGTTGATCAGAAAATAGATCCACGAGATCGCACGATCAAGTGGTTCACGAAGCAGCGTGATGTACTGGTAGCGCGGATCGAGTTGCTCTCCGTGACGGAAAATCACGTGCGCAGAGATGATGGAATATCGACCGCCGTATTGTCGGACGAGGGCAGCATGCTCGCCGACGAGATTGGTCGTCACGCACCCACTGCCGAGCGATTTGGCGAGCCAGTTGTTGATCGCCTGGCCTGCGGTTTTGGGCAGATGGTCGAAAATGACTCGCCCCGGGAATGCTTTGGTCTCTTGCAACGTGCGCTCCGTCATCGTGTCAGAACGAAAACCCGGACTCGTTACGACGAATGTCGGCCTCGACCATCATCTGGCACAGCTGCTCCAGCGAAGTCTCCGGTTTCCAACCGAGCAGATCATTTGCCTTTTGCGGATCACCGATCAGCAGGTCGACTTCGGCCGGCCGGTAGAACTTGGGGTTGATCCGCACGACGGTTGCGCCGCTCGCCCGATCAATGCCGATTTCCCTTTCATCGGCACCTTCCCATTCGAGGTCGAAACCGGCAGCTTTACCGGCCATCGTGACGAAGTCGCGAACGGTTTCGGTACGATTCGTGGCCAATACATAGGTGTCGGGTTCGTCGACCTGCAGCATCTTCCACATGCCACGCACGTATTCCTTTGCGTATCCCCAGTCACGTTTCGCATCGAGGTTGCCGAGTTCGAGCACGTCTTGCTTGTCGAGCCTGATCTTCGCGATTGTATCGGTGATCTTTCGCGTGACGAATTCACGACCGCGTAACGGTGACTCGTGATTGAAGAGAATGCCGCTGCAACCGAAGATGCCGTAGCTTTCGCGGTAGTTTACCGTGATCCAATGCGCGTAAAGCTTGGCTACGCCGTACGGGCTGCGTGGATAGAACGGTGTCGACTCCACTTGTGGAATGGCCTGTACCTTGCCGAACATTTCGGAGGTACTCGCCTGATAGAAACGAATCGCGGGGTTCACGATACGAATTGCTTCCAGCAAATTTAGTGGCCCGATACCCGTAATCTCTGCAGTTGTGACGGGCTGATCGAACGACACGCCGACGAAGCTTTGAGCGGCGAGGTTGTACACCTCGGTTGCCTGCGAAGACTGGAGCAGGCGGATCGACGCGCTCAAATCGGTAAGATCGTATTCGACCAGGTGCAGATTGGGATGGTTCGTGATGCCCAACTCGTCGATTCGCCAGAAATTGACCGAGCTCGTACGCCGATAGGTGCCATAAACCTGATACCCCTGTTCGAGCAGGAACTCGGCAAGATATGCTCCGTCTTGCCCGGTAATTCCTGTGATGATTGCGCTTTTCATGGTTGTTTTCATTTGAGATTTCGTTTGATGACTTGCCGGGTCGTCGACCTACGGGCGCACGTCGATATCATGCCGCGGGCGCCAGCAGCAGTTGGCGGCGCACGGAATTTACGCTGCTGCCATCACGTCATGCGTCGTTTCGATGCAAAGGCCACGGACGGCCAGAGCCAGGTAGCGTTCGTCGCCGTTCCCGGGTTGCTTGGCGTCCGGAAGTGCGATTGAAAGCTGATTTTTTCCGACGCGCAGATTGCTGACCGGCAGGCGTAGCTCGAGATGCACCCCTTCCTGAACCCCTTCGAATACCGATACGCCGTTCAAGGCAAGCTTGACGCGCTGTGCCCCGAGCGTATCGAACAGGAGCGTGAGAACGCCGGATTCCGGCATCGTTTCGGCACATTCGAAGGTCAGGTCGGAGTGTCTCCCGTTGGTCCAGCGGAACAGCGCCTCCGCGTCGCTGAATCCATGCCAATCCACTAGAATCGAATGGTGATCGACCGGCTTGTTCGGATAGATGAAATCGATGCTTGGCGGTGGCGCATAGTCGGGATGGTTGTGCGCGATGTATGTAGCGATATTCGCGAGATCGATGTCCTGGCCTGGAGGAATGAGCGTAGCAAGAGATGCGACCAATTCATCGACGATTGCCACACTGCTGCGCTGAATCGCGACTGGCGAGATGCACAATTCGTTGGGCGCGGCGGTGAATGTGTCGAAATTTTCAAGTGCTTCGGCAACCTGATTGCTGACGTCGCTGACCTGAATGTCGTTAAGGCAGAACAGCGAATATTCGCAGTCGGATCGTTTGGCACCGTGGCAGGGCGCGCATTGGGCCTCGCGATGTATCACGAAGCTTTGATGAAATTGTGGTGCCCATTCGGCGCTTAACTCATGCCCGGAATAGATACCGATTACGATAAGGCCGAGGTAGGATGCGAGGTGCGCCCCACCGGAATTATTGGCAATGCATACTGCATTTGCTGACAGAGAGGTAGTGAGATCGTCGAAATTCAACCCAAGATGGATTGCGACCCGGTCATCGGCAGGAAAGACGAATTCATCTGCTTCGGCAGCATTGGCAAAGTACAGGTTGATGCGCTTGAGCAGCGAATGCGTGAGAAGTTGCCGAACGAGCGATTCATAGTTCGGGGCACCCCATTCACGCGCGTCGTTGCCGGCCTTCGGGAAAATGGCGATATGGCCTGAATTGGGACGAATGCCCCGACGCAGATCGGGGAGCGAAATGTAGTCGTTGATATCGTCGGGGATTGAGTCCACAACGGTGATCATCTGCTTTGAGATCGATGTCTTGTTCAGTACCGATGCCCGCGAAGGAATGTCCGGGAACGTGCGAATGGCGACATCGAGTCTCCCGTCAATATCCGTATCGGTCGTTTCATACCCCACCTTGACGCCGGCCTTTACCCGTGCCAGTAGGAAGCGGGCGTCGCGTTGGCGGCGCAGGTCGATCGCGATGTCATAGCGTGGCAGGGACTTTAGCAGGGTATCGAGCTTCTCTTCCGTGATGGACGGAAGCTCCGACGATTTCCGCTTAAAATAGTCATACGTGTGAATCTTGTCGAACAGGCCGGTCTGGGCCGCAATGGGAGCATTCCACCCGCCGGTAATGACCTCGATGTGCGCGTTCGGGTATCGCGCACGCAACTTGGCAAATGCCGGAATGGCGAGAATGAAATCACCGAGATGGTCAAGCTTGATAGCAAGGATTTTGAGCTGACGATTTTCGAAGATCGAGGTCTTCTCGACGCTGAGGTTCGGCGAAATCGATACATCATGGTTCCGGGAGAAGTCCCGCAAGGCGGATAGGGCCCGGCGAGCACTGTCGTCCCATGAAAACTTGCGATACTGGGCCTTACCGTGGGTGATCAGGCGATTCCTGAATTTCTTGTCGCTCAAGGCAAGCTTGATCTTGGCGCTGATCGAATCGACCGATTCCGGATCGAATAAGGCGTCCTTCATGCCGATCACTTCTGGCAGGCTTGTGGCATTTGCCGCGATAGCGGGCGCGCCGCACGCCATTGCCTCAAGAGGAGGTAGGCCGAAGCCTTCGTGCAGAGACGGGAACACGAATAGCGAGCACATGTTGTACAGCTTCAGCAAATCGTCGTCCGCTATATAGCCAGTGAACAGCAGTTCATTCTCGCTCAGCCCATTGCTGAGTGCCGTGCGTCTGTACTCTTGCACGTTGCCTTCAGGCATCTTGCCCGCGAATACGAGCTGATGTGTCTGGCGGATACGTCCCGGGAGCTTTGCATATGCCGTAATGAGGCGATGCAGATTTTTCCGTTCGTCCGCTCCACCGGTGTACATGACGAACGAGTTGCGAATTCCCATGGAGGTAAGGAATTCCCGTCGTTCGGCGTCCGACAACGGCAGGATGCGGAATGATTCGTCGCACGCTCCCGAAATGTTGACGACGTCGCGCTCGGCGAAATCGAGTGCGTCGAGTGCTTCGCGACGCGCACTTTCGGAAATGGCGAGCAGTTTTCGACTGCGATTCAGCGAAGCAATCTTGCGGTTGTACCATGTCTGGTGCAACTTGCTGTTACGGAAATGCTCATCAGGATTGGTCAGCGGAATGAGGTCGTAGAGGATAACCGCCGTCGGGATGCTGTCGTTGAGCACCCCCACGCTGCCGACTGCGTCATCGCCGAGCCCTTCGAACAAACTGGTGATCAACACGACGTCAGGTTTCAGATCTGCGAGAAACGCCTCGCGGACTCGTTCTGCAATTTCGCGACGCAGGCGATTCTCCGATTCGAGTTCGCGAACAGGGCCGGCGGAATTCCAGACCCTGATGTTGCTATCGGGCAGCAAGCCGGAGAATTCGTGCCGGATCGGTTCGATGGTTTCCGGAAACAAAGCACTCAGGGCAAGCACGATTTCATGCTCGCCCTTGTTTCGAACCATGGCCTTTGCGAGTGCAAGCGTGTAGCGACCGATGCCGCGGAAGCGGCTTCCGGTCTGCGCGCCCTGCATATCGATAACGATGCGCATTAGTTTGCCCCGTCTTGTTTTGATTGATCAATCGCGCGTGCGAGATTTGCGTAGATTCGTTTGGCCGGGAGGCTCATATTCGCCAACTGCCGGGAGTCGTCCGGATGTTCGGGCATCGGCGCGCCGGATGTCTGTCGGTCACTGACGATTGATGCGTCGAGTACGTGTCGAAGGTCCGAACTCGCGACTGCGGCCGACGATGACGACGTGTGCCGATCCGAAACGTGCACTTGAGTGATTTGCCGAATAGCGTCAAAGGCGTGCATTGACTGGCGACCGTATTCGTTAAGCGTGGCCTGCAAGGTTTCACTGACACGGTCAAGGCGATCGAATCGCAAATGGCATTCAGATTCGAGGCGCGTGATCTGTCGTCCGAGTCGGTCGAGTTCTGATTCAAGACGATTGATTTGACGTGCAGCACGACGATCGCCAGTAAAAAGGCGCTTGTACCATCGATTGGCGCTGCGTTTGCGTGCCAGTATCAGAGATACACCGGGCAACTCGGGCTTTCCATTGGATCGGGCTTCGGGCGATGTCGCAATTTGTGCGATCAGATCGCTCTTCTCGTACCCTTGCCGAAGTCTTCCGAGGTAGTAGCGCAAGCCCTCGATGTCGGGCTCCCGGCCTAACAGGGCGCGATAGGCCGCTTGTACAAAAGCGCCATCGTGCATGTCAAGGAGCTGATCCACGTGCTCGATTGTGTCCATAGCCGTTGTTGTGCGAAATTGGGCGGGCTGGTCTTGCCCTCGATTTGAATTTGAATCCGACATGCCGAAAGAATTTGCCGGTTGCTTCAGTGTAGCCGTGGGGGCGACAGAAGGCACTGTGTCGTCAGGCTGCCGGATATCCAGGTCAGGGGGCGGCGGCACGTACGATGAAGGGGACCACTGATCGCGCCACCCCAGCAAGATGCGCAGTGGCGTTGAGAGTCGCCAGATCAGACTGCGCTGCATACGGTTGATCTCGGCAGCGATGATGCCAGCTTGGGAAACCTGCATCTGAAGATGCGAATGCAATGTCGCTCGGAGAGCGCGTTCACGTTCGAAATGCTGGGCGAGCTCGGCCAAGCGATGCTCCATCTCCTTGTGCTCGCTTGCCTGTTCGGTCAGTTTGTCGTGGAGACGTTGTTCCCGTTCGGCTGCAAGGCGGAGATTGTCGAGCAGTTGTTTGATGAAGCCTTCGGTTTGCTCACTGCGCAAGCGCGATTCGTGAGACATATTGGCGAGAGCTGTGTCGTGTCGCTGGACGAGCGCAGCCATGCGCGCGTCCGAGTGTTGCCGCGCCTCCTTGAGCGTCTGAGCGAATTCGCGCTCACGCTGATTCGACTGAGTGAGAAGCGCCAGCGTGTCGTCGCGTAGCACCGCGGCCTGCTTGCGAAGCTCGTCGGCAAGCCGCTGTTGGGATAGCAGTTCGCCGCTCATTTTCTGAACGGTCAGATCGACTGCTCTCCTGGTTTCGGCATCGGCGATTCGACGCTCCTCAAGTGCCGCGATCTCGGTTTGCAATTGCTCAATCCGTTGCAGCAGCGCATGTTCTCGCCGGGATGCTACGCGTTCTTTGATCCGTGCCGCGCGCGAAGACTGCTCAAGCTCATTTCTCGCGGCGAGCCGTGTATTGTCGATTTCTACCGTGAGCTGATCCAGCGACTGCTGGGCGGCTGTCAACCGCGCCTGGAGCGCCTGTTCGCGCATCGTAAGGACGTCGCGATCGGCAGTCATTCTCTCGACCGCTTCAGAGAGCATCTTTACTTCGGTCGCATGGGCAGCAACAATCTGCTCATGTTGCGCATTATGTTCCTTGCGGGCGTGCTGGATAGCCTGCCGGAGTTCGTCTGCGGCGTTTTGCCTGAACGTCGATTGATCGGCGACAAGATCCCGGATGGTTTGCTGAAGTTCAATTAGCGTTTGACCGAGGATGCGCTCGCGCTCGGCGAATCGCGTTTCGCGGTCGGCCGCAGCTTCAGCTTGCCTCTGCAGATTCGCTTTCGCGTGCGCTTCAATGGCATCACGTTCAAGGCGAAGTCGCTCAAGCGAAGTATGTGCATCGTTCAGTGCACGATTGAATTCCTGTTCACGTGCCGCGAAGACGGCTGCCTGGCTCTCTTTGGTTTGTGACAAGTCTTCCAGTTCGGCGCGAATATGCCGCTCGGCCGTCTTGAGTTCTCCGAGTGATGCATTGGCTGCGTCGAGTGCTTGCGATAGCGCCCCTTCACGTTCTGCGGCGCGAATGCCTTGATCTGCGATCTCTCTCGCAGCGCTTGCAAGTTCGGAGGCTCTTCGAGCTTCGGTGTCCTTGAGCCGCGCGATTGTTTGCTGGTGCTCCATCGCACGCCGATGTCCGCTTGCTCGGCAAAACGGCGTGTCTTCCGCAAGATTGAACGAGTCGAACACGTTAGGAGGTGCACGAAACGCCTGCCGCAATTCGGGATGTGCTGCACTGACGTAGTAGCGGTTGAGTCCATCGAAGTAAACGGGCTCATAGCCCCGCTGGAGCATTAAGGGTTCCCAACTGCCGTGGGCTTCGTCGGTCGTTAGTGGGAGCGTGCTTTCAAGCAGCACAATCCAGGGGCGGGCCGGATGATTTGTCCACCCTTCGAGAACCTGGCGTTCGAACCCTTCAACGTCGATCTTCATCCAGTGAATATCGCGTTGGCCAATTTGGTCGAAAAGATCGGACAACGTGAGGCATGGGACGTCGATCTGCTCGACCGTGAAGCCCTGGCTGCGATGACGCTCTGCGATTGCCGTGTCTGCAGTGGACAGACCGGTTTCCGGAATTTCATAAAGCGTCAGTACGCCGGCCTTGGCGGCGAGTGCAGCCTGCAGGATCGTTTCGTCGCGGCGCTCTCGTCGTAGTAGCGTTGCGTATGCGACGGTAGGCTCGATGTGGACGCCTCTCCATCCGTGCTCATAGAACGCGTTGCTTACCGAATCGATGGTCGGATGCTGAGCACCGACATCGATATAAAAGCCGTTCTCGACGAAGCCCAGCGCTCGCCAGAGCATGACGTCCTCGAAATTCTGGGCGTATGACGTAATGCTCATGCTGCAACTGCCGCTGTAGTGAGGCAAACATTCTTCATCGTGATGCGAAATCAGTATCAGTTTCTGAGTCAGCCTAGAAGGCGCGTGGTGGATAACTCTGTCGCAAGCCGCTATCCTATTATGTTTCTTAATTCCTGGCGATTGCTCTGGTATCGACGGCCGGCTTGGAATCTGATCCATTGATTTTCATTGGACCGTCATTCATTCCTGGCGCGAATGATTTTGCCGTGGCGATCTGGCGAGCAGTTTGCCGATCCGACCTACTTCGCGACTATATTCTTCAGAAGGTTGGCGCTTTCTTGCCAGGTCAGAGGTGTCGCAGGGGCAGGTAATGCTCCGGTTTGCATTCTTTCGAACCAGTGCGTGAGCACGTTCGCGAGTTCGAGACGATTTTTCGCCGAGAAGTAGGTGGCGCGTTCGCCGGCGACCTCACGGAATACCGGTAAGTCGCGAGCGAGGATCGGCATTTGGTTGCGCGCCGCCTCGATCAGTGGGAGCCCAAACCCCTCGCCTTCAGAGGCCATGATCAGTCCATCGAGTGTGCGATACAAGCTCGCCAGCTGTGCGTCGTCGAGGTTCGGCAACCATAAGAGCCGCTTGCCGGCTTCAGGATGGGTACGTAAGCGCTCAGCAAGCGCATCGACATGCCAACCCTGTTGCCCGACGACCACTAATCCAAAGCTGCAATCTTGGGCCCAGAGCATCTCATATGCATCCAGCACGGCCCCGTACCCTTTGCGAGGCTCTACTGTGCCGACCATGAGTGCCCAGCGATCGGGCGGACGGCTGCAAGCGATACTAATTGGCACGGAGGAGCCGACGGAGTGCTCTTCGGGGGCAAGATCGGCGCCGAGATGGAACCAGCGGATCGTGGGACCCGCGTCGGCTAACGCCAGTTTGTCTGTCAGCCAGCGCTCGAGATCGCTGGCGACGGCTTGCGAAATGCACACGAGCATGTCTGCATGTATGGCAATCGTCGTGAGCCAATGCCGAAACGACTTGCGTCCCTTCGGTGTGAACCAGTCTGGATGAAGGGCGGGTAGAAGGTCGTATACGATGAACGCAAACTGGACGCCGCGAGCTTGCCAGTCGAGATACTGACTGCGTCGACGTGGGGCGATTCTGCTGCAGAGGTCGAGGCCCAGGAACATGTCGCCTTCATCAACCGTTACTTCTGCCTCTGCCGCATGAGGAAGCTCGATGCCGAATCGCGCGGCGCATTCGATTGCATATCGATAGACGTCCTTACGGGTTGCCTTGACCGGGACGACTTCGAGGTCGGACGGTGGCGAGATAGCAAGTTCCCGTAGTAGCGACCGGACGACGCGCTGTATGCCAGTCCCCGCGTCGTGGTTCGCGAGAATCGATACATCGACCAGCAGGCGACGCCGCTTCACCGTTTCGGAGTGCGTCGGTCTAACTGCAGCGACGGCGCGACGTGCCGCCAATGTCCAGCGAGGTATGCCGAAGATCGCGACGGCCTGCCAGACTGATGCGCTGAACGTATGGTACCTGGCGTGAGCGGGGCCGCGATCTACCATCGAGGTTCAGTTTGCACTGTTCTGGTAGAACGCATACGCATCGTCGATCTGGTCGAACGAGTGCAACTTGCCCTGTGCCAGCACGGCAGCCCGGTCACAGTGTTCCCGGATGTACCCGGCATCGTGGCTGACGATAATGAGTGCTCGATCGCGGCGGCGTTCGAACAACTCATGATGGCATTTCGCATGGAAGCGGCTGTCACCTACGGCGATGATCTCGTCGATCAGAAAGCATTCGAATTCGATTGCCATCGAGATGGCGAATGCAAGCCTGGCCCGCATCCCCGCGGAGTAGCTTTTGACAGGTTCACGCAGGTAGTAGCCGAGTTCCGAGAATTCCTGCACGAACGGTTCGGCGGCTTTTGCGTCGGCACCATATACGCGGCAAATGAAGCGCAGATTGTCCATGCCGGTCAGGCTGCCCTGGAACGCACCGCCGAAAGCGAGTGGCCACGAAACGCTCATGTTGCGGCGGATCTTTCCTTCGGTGGGTAGTTCCGCACCACTGATCAGGCGGATCATTGTGGATTTACCCGCACCATTCCTGCCGAGGATGCCAATCTTTTCTCCGGCATGGACGCGCAGATTAATCTTGTCAAGCACGCGACGTCTGCCTTGCCGGGTGTGGTAGTCCTTGCAGATGTCTTTGAGATCAATCATTCCGGCTCCACGCGTGTACCGGCATCTCGAACGAGAAGCAGTCCGACCAGAAGCAGGCTCATATCAAACCAGACCATATAGCTGATGTCGTAGTGGGGTTTGACAAGTGAACCGAAATAGCCGCCACGAAGCATTTCGGTTCCGTGCACGGTGGGCAAAAGCAGGACGATCTTTTGGAACTGGGACGGCAGCCAATCGACCATGAATACGGCTCCAGACAACGGGAACAGCAAGTACGCGATTGTGTGCCAGACTCGTTCGATGGTCTCGCTTCGTTCGCTGAGCGCTCCGACGACCAACCCGAGACCCGCACCGAACAGTGCGAGATGGATCCAGCCACCGAGCACGAGCAAGATATCTTGCGGGGGTTGCATTAGACCGATAATGATGAAGAGTGTCGTGAGAAAGACAAACGACATCGTCGCTCCGGCGATTTCAAGAAGGATGCGCGCAAAAAACAGGTCGATTACCCGGATGGAGCGGCCCCACGTATCTGAGGACACGAGGACTCTCTTAAAATAAGGGATAGTCTTGTGCCTATCAGTAAGCCTAGTCATTACGTGGAAAGCATCGAAATTCTGACCGAGCCGGAGCGCCGTCGTCGGCGCACGGCGCAAGAAAAAATCGCCATCGTGCAGGAAACATTGGAGCCGGGAGCGTCGGTGTCGGCCGTTGCACGTCGGCACGGCGTCAACGCCAACCAAGTGTTCGGCTGGCGCAAGCAATACCAGGAAGGCAGTCTGGCGGCGGTGAAGGCAGGCGAAACCGTTGTGCCGGCATCTGAGCTGGCCGCCGCCATCAAGGAAATCAAGGAACTGCAACGGCTACTTGGGAAGAAGACGCTGGAGGTCGAAATCCTGAAAGAAGCCGTGGAATGGGGCCGTTCAAAAAACCTGATTGCGCGCTCGCCCTTGCTGCCGGGGGACGACCGATGAAGACGGTCTGCGAAGTTCTCGGCGTGGCGCGCTCTGCCGTGGCGGTGAAGCGAGCTCGCTCGTCCGACTGGCGCGATGGTCGCCGTGCCCGCGTGACCAACGATGCCGGGCTGGTCGAGGAGATTCAGGCCCATGTGGCGCACCTTCCCACCTACGGCTACCGCCGTGTCTGGGCGCTGCTGCGCCGCAGTCGGGAGCAGAGCGGTGCGCCGTGCATCAACGTCAAGCGCGTGTATCGGGTCATGCGGGAGCATCAGTTGCTGCTGCGCCGCCCTGGCGTGCGGCGAGATAAGCGGCGACATGACGGTCGCGTTGCGGTGGACCGCAGCAACACCCGCTGGTGCTCCGATGGCTTCGAGTTTCGGTGCGACGATGGTACGCCGCTGCGCGTGACGTTTGCGCTGGACTGCTGCGACCGCGAGGCGATTAGCTGGGCAGCAACGACCGGCGGGCATAGCGGTGATGTGGTGCGCGACGTGATGCTGGCCGCCGTCGAACAGCGCTTCGGCACCACGCAGGCCGCGCAGCCCATTGAATGGCTGACGGACAACGGCTCGGCCTACATCGACCACCGCACGCGCAGCTTCGCTCGCGAACTGGGTCTTGAGCCGCTGACCACACCGGTCCGTTCGCCGCAGAGCAATGGCATGGCGGAATCGTTCGTGAAGACCATGAAGGACAATTACGTCGCCTATATGGACAAGTCTGACGCACCAACAGCGCTCTCGCGTCTGGCTATCGCGTTTGAACACTACAATGAGCGCCACCCGCACAAAGCCCTGAAATACCGCTCGCCTCGCGAGTTCAGGCGTAATGCGGTGTCATCAACCTAACGGTGTCCGCGTGTCCTGAGTTACAGGGGCAACTCCACCGGACGTTGCGATGATAGAGCAGCGCCTGATTGGGCAGGATCGCAAGCGCGCAGCGATTGGCGCAATTGCGCCAGATCAGCACGGACGAGTATCCGGTAATCGCGAATGACGTGATCGGCAAGGTGGAGCCGTGCGTGGCCTTCATTGCCGTCCAGAGACCGAGAACGCCCAGCGTGAACATCATCGGCTCGAAGAAAACCCACAGGAAGCCGATATTGTGTCGTCCGTAGCGAGTAAGAATTTCACGCATCAGCAGCGCGCCTACGACGCGCAACTGAATCTGGAACGATCGGATGAGAGGAGTGTCGTGATGCACGATCTGCGGCTTAGTCGTGATGCTCGCGCACGCCCGCGAGCAACAGGCTTAACACGCCCCAAGTAATCATCCCGAGTGCAAATATTTCGAAAATCGACTTCAGGCGCTTGGGTTCGATAGCTACGTCTGGCGTATTCGGCTGCACCAGGCGTTCCAGGTAAAGTTGCTTTTTCTCGGCCTCGGCCTTTGCATTCTCGAGATTGGTGAGCGCGGATGCAAGTTGCTTCTCCGCAAATTGAGCATCGAGCTGAAGTCGTGCGTAGCGTGCCGCTTTGTCCGAAAGCGAGTTTTTGCTTCCCACCACGCCGCCTGTTGTGCCTTCGATCTGCTTCTGCAGGGCTGCGATGTTCGTACGGAGAACCGGAATCTGCGGATTTTTGGGTGCAATGGCTTCCAGTTGCAGCAATTGTGCTTGTGCCGCGTACAACTGGCTTTGCAGCCCGGCGACCTGCTGAAGTTGCAGTGCGGATTGTCTTTCGGGATCGAAGACAGCGTAGCTGTTGCGGTACGCTGCGAGCGAAGCTGCCGTGTCCTTCGATTTGGCCGCTGCGATGTCGACTTGCTGCTGGGCAAAGCTTACAGTATCGTTCGCTGCCCGCTGGTTCATGCGGTTGATCAGGCGCTCGCTCAGCGCCAGCAAGCTCTCGTTGATCTGGGCGGCATCCTTGGCCGTGTATGCGCGTACCTGGAGCGTCGTGATTGACGATGCAGGGTCGAATTCAACGCTGACAACGTGCCTTCCATAATATTTCCAGAGGGCTTCAAAGCTGTCGTCGAAAAGCCGGTGGAAGCGACTGACAAAATCACCGCGATTGCCATACGCGTCAGCGATGTAGTTGCCTTGGTTTAGCTCGACCAACGCATCGCGAGACTGAATGTAGTCGATGACAGGGTAGGTGTCGTCCTGTGCCTTGGAAAAACCGGTGCCCTGGAGCAGCATGCCGACAAGACTAGTTTGGCTTTGTCGTTGCGGGCTGCGTACCACGAATCGGGACTCCGATACGTATATATCGGACGCAACGAGTCCGTAATAGAGAGTGGCGATGGCGGTGGGCAATACCACGGTGAGCGCGAAGAGCCTATTCATTCCGCGTAGTCGCTCGAGCAGGCTTTTCTTCACGCGTGCCGACGATGATGTCGTGATGCCAGTTGCGTTTTCCAACTTATTTCCATCCAGACTGATTGTCGTGTGGTAGATCTGCAGTACGAGGCAGATCGACAGAGGGGCATCGATGAGCACGACCTCCTGCTGCCGTTATCGAAGCGACGAGCGGCTCGGGCCGCAACTTGCATCGGGGCCCGAGATTATAACGACTGGGCGCTGACCCCGCCATCTTCGGACATCGTATGTCATCTCTACAACAACGCGGTCAGTGTTTTTGGAATTGGCTATATTTGTCACAGTCGCAGTGCTATATTCGGCACTTCCCGGGAACGGCGAGGACGGGATACCAGATCTCGCCGGTATTTAGAACAATTGGGCCGGTGAGGGCCACGCTACATCGCCGGTTGACTTTTCCATGCCTCGCTCATTTCTTGTGCTGCAAGGCACGGCTTCGCTATTTTTTAGTCGGCTCGCGGATGTGTTGGTCGAGCGGGGTCATGCGACACATCGCGTTAATTTCTGTGGCGGTGATTGGTTCTACGGTCGGACTCGCAACACGCTCAACTATGCCGGGTGGGTTTCTGGGCTTTCCACGTGGTATTCCGACGTCATTCGCCGGGAAGGCATCACTGATGTCCTGATGTTCGGTGATTGCCGCGAGGTTCATCGGCACATGCACCCTGTCGCCGAGCAATTCGGTCTGCGCGTGCACGTCTTTGAAGAGGGCTACGTGCGCCCGCACTGGATCACGCTTGAAAGCCACGGCGTGAACGGTCGCTCGCGAATGCCGGTGGATCCGAGGGAATACACGAGGCTGCGCGATGTCATCCCAGCGGCGGAACCCGGCGTGCCGACCGGCTACAACCTGTATGAGCGGGTGTTTCATGACATCACGTATCGGGTCGCCAATGCGTTGCTAATGTGGCGGTTTCCGCTTTATCGCAGCCATCGGCCAAAGAACGGCGTGTTCGAGTACACGGGGCTCGCGGTTCGGGCGCTGCTGCAAGGCAAGCATCGCCGCCAGGCCGAAGCCATCGTGCGCGAATTGCTCGACTCCGGCCGGCCGTATTACCTGTTCCCGCTTCAGCTGAACTCCGATGCGCAGATCGTCGTGCATTCGCCATTCGAAGGGGTACGCGATGCGATTGACTACGTCCTGCGCTCGTTCGCTCGGCACGCGCCGCACGACGCGACCCTGCTGATCAAGAATCACCCGCTCGACACTGGCATGATCGAATATCACCGCTTCGCGATGTCGATTGCGCGCGAGGCTGGTATCGGAGATCGGGTCCGTTTCATCAACTCGGGTCACTTGCCGACACTGCTCGAGCATGCGCGCGGCGTGGTCGTGGTGAACAGCACGGTCGGGCTTTCGGCTTTGCACCACGAGCGCCCGCTAGTGGCGCTCGGGACCGCTATTTATAATATGCCGGGCTTGACTTGGCAGGGGAAACTCGACGATTTCTGGTATGGCGGCGAACTGCCGGACATGTATCTCTATCACGCCTTCCTGGACTACGTGATGCATCACACGCAAATCAACGGCGATTTCTACACCCGAACCGGCATCGAGATGGCGGTCGCGGGGGCGGTCGAGCGCCTGGACCGCGCGGATGCCTGATCAACTGCCGCGAAACATCGTTATCACCGGCGCGAGTGCCGGTCTCGGCCGCGCGCTTGCGCTTGCCTATGCACAGCCCGGCACGACGCTGGGGATCGTCGGCCGCAATTTCTCGGAGGTCGAGAAAACGGCGGCGACTTGCCGCGCGCACGGCGCCATGGTCGAAACGGGTGTCATAGACGTGCGCGATGCCGCGTCGACTGCCGCCTGGCTAACCGACTTCGACACCCTCCACCCGATCGACCTGCTGATCGCGAACGCCGGTGTGGCCAGTACGATCGCCGATGCGAGCGACTGGGAAGACCTGGAACGCACGGCTCGCGTCATCGACACGAATCTCTACGGCGCATTGCATACGGTCTTGCCGGTTATCGGCCGGATGCGGGAGCGCAGGCGCGGCCGTATCGCGATGGTCAGTTCGATCGCCGCACTGCGCGGCATGGCGATCTCGCCAGCCTATTGCGCGAGCAAGGCCGCGATCAAGGCCTACGGCGATTCCGTGCGCCCGTTGCTGGCGCGCGACGGCGTGGGCGTCACGATCATCCTGCCCGGCTTCGTGAAGACGGCGATGAGCGACGTGTTCCCCGGCGACAAGCCGTTCCTCTGGAGTGCCGAGCGTTCGGCCGAGTACATCCGCCGGCGGCTCGACGCAGGCCGAAGCGAGATCGCGTTCCCCGGGTTGCTCGCATTCGGCATGCGCCTCCTGCCGCTGCTGCCCGCGACGCTGGCCGACGCGATCCTCGACCGCCTGTCCTATCTTCCGTCGAAGGACCGGGTCAATTGAGCGCGCGTCTTGCCGTGACGCTGACGGCCACCATTGCGGTGTCGTTTGCGGTCGATGCGATCGCCGTCCCGCGCGCGCCGCTGCGGCGCCCGCTGCTGTCGTCAGTGCTTCATATTGTTGCCGTACTCTTCGTATTCGACCTCGTGTTCGCCGCCACCTGCCGGCCGCTGTTTTCGGCCTGCGCGTCGCTTGCGCTCGTCGGTCTCGTCGCCGCAGTCAGCAACGCGAAGTACGAGTCGTTGCGCGAGCCGTTCGTATTTACCGATCTGAGCCTGTTCAGCCAGTTGTTTTCGCATCCCCGTCTTTATTTGCCATTCCTCAGCGTCGGCAAGGTCGTCGCGATCGGCGTCGGCATTCTGCTCGTGATCGCGGGTTTCGTCGTCGAGCGACCGGTGCATCGGGGGGCGTCGTGATCGCGTGGTTCGCGGTAGCGTTGCCGCTCGTGCTCGCGGTGCCCATCGCGGCGCGTTTGCCGTTGACGCTCGATCCCGATGCCGACCAGCGTCGCCACGGCTTTTTTGCCGTGTTCGTGGCTTATCTGCTCAACGGGCTGCGCCCCGCGACGTTCCGGAAATTTCGCGAGGTCGTGGCGGCGGGGCCGTTCGCAACCGGCAAGTCGCATCGGCGCCCGGACGTGATCCTGATCCAGAGCGAATCGTTTTTCGATGCGCGCCGGCTCGGTCGCGCGGTCGAGCCGAGGCTTTTCGCGCGCTTCGACGAAGCGCGCCGCGAGGCCATCTGGCATGGCGAGATGACGGTGCCGGCATGGGGCGCCAACACCATGCGAACGGAATTCGCGGTGCTGACCGGCATGGAATCTTTTTCGCTTGGATATGCGCGCTTTTATCCTTACGTATTTGTAAGAAATAAAATCGCGTCGCTTGCCTCTTGGTTTAACCGTTGCGGCTACGATACAGTCGCGATTCATCCGTATTACGCCGATTTCTTCGGGCGGGACCGGGTATTTCCGCTGCTGGGTTTTACGCGCTTTCTTGATATCCGCGATTTTGCATCGGCGTCCCGTGCCGGCCCGTACGTGGCGGACGCCGCGGTATCCGAATCGATCATCGCCGAACTCGAAGCGGCGGGCGACGACCATCCGCGCTTCATTTTCGCGATGACAATGGAAAACCACGGCCCGCTGCACCTCGAACAGGTTTTGCCTGGAGAATCGTCTTCGCGGCATACTCTTGGCGAAGACCCGTCCTGGCGCGACCTGACAGCCTACCTGCGACACATTGAAAATGCAGACGCAATGATTGGGCGCCTGCTCGACCATTTGCGCACCAGCGATCGTGAAACAGTCGTTTGTTTTTACGGCGATCACGTTCCCGCTCTGCCTCACGTATTCGATAAGCTGGGCGTTTCTCCGCAAACCAGCGACTACTTCATTTGGCGAAATTACGGCACGGACACGCCCGAATGCCGGAATCTGGCGGCCGAAGAGCTCGGTTCGGTACTTTTGCATGTGGTACAAGATGACGGACATCGCGCGGAACAACCGCACGCATCCGAGAAAGCGACATAAAAGATGAATAGTAAGATTGCAATAATTGGGGTGGCTTGTCGGTTTCCCGGGAGCGCGAACAATCTTGGCGACTTCTGGCAACTGCTGCGCGACGAACGCGACGCAGTGACCGAAATCCCCGCTGACCGCTTCGGTACCGATTTCTACCAGCACCCGTCCAAACGCGAACCGGGCAAGAGCTATACGTTCGCGGCCGGCGTGCTCGACAACGTCGCCGGCTTCGACGCCGCGTTCTTCGGCATTTCGCCGCGCGAAGCGGCCCAGATGGACCCTCAGCAGCGCCTGCTGCTCGAGCTCGCGTGGGAAGCATTCGAAGACGCCGGCGTGCGCCCGGCCGACATGCGCGGCAGCAACTGCGGCGTCTTCGTCGGCGCGGCCAGCATGGATTACGGCAACCGCAACATGGACGATCTGAACGTGATCGATCCGTATTCGGCGACCGGCAATACGCTGAGCATCGCGTCGAACCGCGTGTCCTACCTGTTCGACCTGCACGGCCCGAGCATGACGGTCGATACCGCCTGTTCGTCGTCGCTCGTCGCTCTCCATCAGGCCGTCAAGGCACTGCAGTCCGGCGAGGCCGACGTGGCGCTCGCGGGCGGCGTCAACCTGCTGCTGCACCCGTTCGGCTTCGTCAGCTTCTCGAAGGCGTCGATGCTGTCGCCGCGCGGTCGTTGCCGCGCATTCGACGCGACCGGCGACGGCTACGTGCGCTCGGAAGGCGGCGCGTTCGTGCTGCTCAAGCCGCTCGATCGCGCGCTGGCCGACGGCGATACGATCCATGCGGTGATCGCCGGTTCCGGCGTGAACTCGGTCGGCCACTCGCCGGGCGGGATCAGCGTGCCGGGCGCGGCCGCGCAGGCTTCGCTGCTGCGCAGCGTGTACGCGCGCGCCGGCATCGATCCGCGGTCGCTCGCCTATCTCGAGGCGCACGGCACCGGCACGGCGGTCGGCGATCCGATCGAGGCGCGTGCGCTGATCGACGTCGTGTCGGGCGAGCGCCCGGCCGATCGTCCGCTGCTGATCGGTTCGGTGAAGACCAACATCGGCCACCTCGAAACGGCATCCGGCATGGCCGGCCTGCTGAAGGCCGTGCTGTGCCTCAAGCATCGCGCGGTGCCGCGCTCGCTGCACTTCGTCACGCCCAATCCCGGGATCGATTTCGACGGCGGGCGTTTGCGCGTCGTCGATCGCTACATGCCGCTCGACGCGGGCGACGCGCCGCTGACGGTCGGCGTCAACTCGTTCGGCTTCGGCGGAACGAACGCCCACGTCGTGCTGACCGAGGCGCCGGTCGCAAACGACGTGTCGCCAGCAGCGCCCGAGCCGACTCGAGCGCAACCGTCCCCGCTCGCGCTGACCGCGCGCAGTGCGAATGCGCTCGCGGCACTCGCGGGCCGCTATCTGGCCATGCTCGACGACGGCGGCGACTGGCAGGCGCTTGCCGCGGCCGCCGCGCGTCGGCGCCAGTGGCTCGAGCATCGCGCGATCGTCGCGCCGGCCGACGTGGCCGAAGGCCGTGCGGCGCTTGCGGCACTGGCCCAGCCGGCACAGGACGGGCTGCCGGCCTGCGTGGCGGCCGGCCAGGCGCCCGCCGACGCATTGCGTACCGCGCTCGTGTTCTCGGGCAACGGTTGCCAGTGGGTCGGAATGGGCAACGAACTCTATGCGGAGAACGCGGTTTTCCGGGCGGCGCTCGACGAAGTCGACGCACTATGGCGCGCGGACGGCAGCCCGCCGCTCGTCGACGTGATGCGCGGCGGCCCGGGCACGACATGGCTGGCCGGCGCGGGTGCCGAATGGCTCGCCGCGACCGAGAACGCGCAGCCGCTGCTGTTCGCGATCCAGGTCGGCATGATTCGCGTGATCGACGCGCGAGGCATGCGTTACGACGCGGCGATCGGCCACAGCGTCGGTGAAATCGCCGCGGCGTGGGTGACGGGCGCGCTGTCGCTCGCCGACGCGGTGCGCGTGATCAAGATCCGCAGCCGCGCGCAGGCGATGACGCGCGGCAGCGGCCGGATGGCGGCCGTCGGCATCGGCGAGGCAGCCGCGCGCGAGCTGATCGCGCGCCATGGGCTTGCGCGCCGGGTCGAGGTGGCCGGCATCAACAGTCCCGATGCGGTGACGCTCGCCGGCGAGCTGCAGGGCTTGCAGGCGCTGGAGGCAGCGCTGCGCGGCAGCGGCAAGTTCTTCCAGATGCTCGATCTCGACTATGCGTTCCACAGCAGCCACATGGACCGCATCGAGCCGGTCGTGCTGGCCGAGCTGGCCAGCCTGCGGCCCCAGCCGGGCAACGGCAGGTTCGTGTCGACGGTGACCGGCGGCGCGCTCGCGGGCAACGCACTCGATGCGCGCTACTGGTGGCGCAATATCCGCGAACCGGTGCGCTTCGGCGACGGCATCGCGTATCTGATCGAGCAGGGCGTCAGGCTGTTCATCGAAGTCTCGCCGCATTCGATCCTGCGCACGTACGTGAAGCAGGCGTTGACGGCCGCCGGCGTGACCGGCGCGGTGCTGCCGACGCTCAAGCGCGATCACGGCAGCGCGGCGACGCTGCGGCAAGCGATTCTCGCGGCGATCGCGCACGGCGCGAGCGTCGATCCCGACCGCTTTGCGCCGGGCGAATCGCGTGCGGCATTGCCGTCGTATCCGTGGCAGCGCGACCGTTTCTGGCTCACGCCGACCGTCGAAGGCTACGGTCTCGTCAATCGGCGCCGCGAGCATCCGCTGCTCGGCTATCGGCTGCACGAACATGCATTCGGCTGGGAAAACCAGCTCGATCCGGCGAAGCTGCCGATGCTGGCCGATCACGTCGTCGACGGCGGCGTGGCGTTCCCGGGGCCGGCTACGTGGAAATGGCGCTCGCCGCGGCGCGCACCTTCTTCGATACGCCGGATGCGGCGCTCGAAAACGTCGAGATCCGCACGCCGGTCGTGTTCCAGCCGCAGCAGGCGAAGCTGTTCCGGCTCGTGATCGAGCCGCGCACCGCGACGTTTACGATCGAGACGCGCGACCGGATGTCTGACGGCGCATGGACGCTGAACGTGACGGGACGGATGCTCGAAAGCGGCAACGCGCTCGGCGCCGCGAGCATCGTGCCGGCCGCGACGCTTGAACGCCTGCTCGCGCTGCCGGCCGCCGACGGCGACACGCTGTATGCGAACACGGCAGCCATCGGCCTCCACTACGGGCCGGCGTTCCGCTGGGTTCGCACCGTGCGGGTCGCCGCGGCCGAGGACGCCGCGCTGGCCGACGTCGCCGCGCCGGCCGCGTGCGGCGATGCGCGGGCGCTATCCGCGTATCTGCTGCATCCGGCGTTGATGGACAGCGGGTTTCATCCGCTGTTCGCGCTGCTGGCGGCGCAGGCGCGTGATGGCGAGCATCCGGCCTACGTGCCGGTGCAGATCGGCCGGGTCGACTATTTGCGCGGCGACGCGGTCGCCCGCGTGCTCGCCCGGGTCGACCGGCGCAGCCCGCATTCGATCGTCGCGCAGTTCGAATTCCTCGACGCGCAGGGCGCGATCGTCGCGCGGCTCGGCGGCTGCCGGTTCCGGCGCGTGGACCTCGTCGGCCGCCGGCAGAATCTGCCTTCGCGTTTCGTCTACCGCCTCGAAGAGATGCCGTTGCCGAACGACGTCGACGCGGCCGCGTTGCCGGCACCCGACGCGCTGCTCGCGCAAGCGGTCGCGCGCGTCGACGCCGCGGAGCTCGACGGCCGTCGGACGCAGCATTTGACCGAGATCCTGCCGCTGCTCGACGTGCTGGCCAGCCTGTACGTGCTGCGCGCGTTCGATGCGCTCGGCGTATTCGCCGGCACGTGGCAGCCCGCACCGGAGCGCGCGGCGCTCGCTACACGCCTGGCCGACATGCTCGTCGAGGACGGGCTGGCCGCGCGTGACGGCGCGCGTCTCGTCCGCGACGACGCGGCGTGCGCGGCGCTGCCGCCGCTCGACGATCTGTGGCGCGGGCTGCTGGCCGAATCGCCGGGGCACGTGGCCGAACTGACGCTGCTCGCGCATTGCGGCGCGGCGCTGCCCGACGTGCTGAGCGGCGCGAAGGACGGCGCACGCTGGCTGTCGCCGACCGGGCACAGCCTGGTCGAGCAGTTGCTTGCCGCATCGCCGACCTGGCAGCACGTGCATGCGCTGCTGGCGGCCGGCGTCGAGCAGGCGGTCGATGCGTGGCAGCCGGCGCGCCGGCTGCGCGTGCTCGAACTGGGCGCGACGGACGGTGACGTGCTGCAAACGCTCGGCATGCATCTCGCCGCCGCGCGCTGCGATCACACGATCGCCGCGACGGCCGGCCAGCTGGCCGGGTTCGATACGGATGCGGAAGCCGCAGTGCGCACGGTGGCATTGCAGCCGGGCGAACGGTTGTCGCTGTCCGCCGACGAAGCCGGGCCGTACGACCTGATCGTCGCGAACCGCGCGCTGAGCGGCCGTCCCGATGCGGCCGATGCACTGAACGCGATGCGCTCGTGGTTGGCGCCGGGCGGCTTGCTGCTGCTGGCCGAGCCGCGTCGCGGCCGCTTCTCCGACATCGTGTTCGGCGCGCAGCCTGCGTCGACGGGCGTCGACCTGCCCGCGCCGCTGGCGCCGGCGGATCTCGAGGCGACGCTGGCGCGCGCGGGCTACGTCGACGTCGTGCGGCATGTCGAGCAGTCGCTCGATCTGGACGGCACGCCGACGTTCGTCATCGCACGCAACCCGGCAAGCGCCGCGGCCGCGCAACGCGGCAGCGACGCGAGCGATCTCGATACGCTCGCCCGCAGCGAACAATGGCTCGTGATGCACGCACCAGACGCGGCCGGCGGTTTCGGCGGGCAACTGGCCGACGCGCTCGCGCACGCGGGCTACCCGGCCGATATCGTCGACCTCGCGCATGCGGGCGATGCCATTGCGTCGTTGCCGGCGGGGCAGCCGGCGCATGTCGTGTTCTGCGCGCCGGAAACGCCGCTTGCCGACACGACGACGGGAGACGACCTGATGGCCGCGCTGCGTCACGGCGTGATCGCGCTGGCGGCGCTCGTGCGCGCGCTCGGCGCGCAACCGAACGCACGCACGCGGCTGACCGTCGTCACGCGCGGCGGCGCGCCGTTCGCCGGAGCCGCGCATGCGCATCCGGAACAGGCGACGCTGTGGGGCCTCGGTCGCGTGCTGGCGAACGAGCATCCCGAACTCGCATGCCGTTTGATCGACGTCGATCGCACGGCGGACGGGATTCCCGATGCGCTGATTCGCGAGCTGACCGGCGCGGCGGTCGAGGAAGAAGTCGTGTTGAGCGCGCACGGGCGGCTGGTGCCGCGCATGCTGACGGCCGCACAGGCCGCGGCGCGCAGCGACGGCGCGCTTGCACGCGCGTCGGTGCTGGCGTTCGACGCACCGGGCTCGTTGCGCAATCTCGAATGGTTCGCGCTGCCGGAAAGCGCGCTGGGCGACGACGAGGTGGAAATCGAGCCGGTTGCCACCGGCCTGAATTTCCGCGACGTGATGTACGCGATGGGGCTCCTGTCCGATGAAGCGGTGGAGACCGGCTTCGCGGGCGCGACGATCGGCATGGAGCTGTCCGGCCGCGTCGTCCGCGTAGGCCGCGCGGTGACGGCATTCGCACCGGGCGATGCGGTGCTCGGTTTCGCGCCGGCGTCGTTCGCGACGCGTGTCAGGACACGCGCGCAGGCCATCGCGCAGAAACCCCAGCGCCTGTCGTTCGAGGAAGCGGCGACCGTGCCGACCACGTTCTTCACCGCGTACTACGCGCTCGTCGAACTCGCGCGGCTGCGCCGCGGCGAGCGCGTGCTGGTGCATGGCGGCGCGGGCGGGGTCGGGATCGCCGCGATCCAGCTCGCGCGCCACTTCGGCGCGGAAGTGTTCGCGACCGCCGGCAGCGACGAGAAGCGCGAGTTCGTGCGCTTGCTCGGCGCCGATCACGTGCTCGACTCGCGCAGTCTGGCGTTCGCGGACGAGATTCGCGCGATGACGGGCGGCGAGGGCATCGACATCGTGCTGAATTCGCTCGCAGGCGAGGCGATGGTGCGCAGCATCGATACACTGCGTCCGTTCGGCCGTTTCCTCGAACTCGGCAAGCGCGATTTCTACGAAAACAGTCACATCGGGCTGCGGCCGTTCCGCAACAACATCAGTTATTTCGGCATCGACGCCGACCAGTTGATGGGTGCGCTGCCGGAACTGACCGCACGGCTGTTCGGCGACGTGATGGCGCTGTTCGCGGCAGGCGTGCTGCATCCGCTGCCGTACCGCGCGTTCCCGGCCGAGCGGGCCGAGGATGCGTTCCGCTACATGCAGCAGGCGCGCCAGATCGGCAAGGTGCTCGTGACCTATCCGTCCGGCACGCCCGCGCCGACGCGCGGCGTCGCGCGCGCGGCGTCGCTCGGGCTCGATCCGCACGGCGCTTACCTGGTGGTCGGCGGCACGGGCGGCCTGGGCTTCGCGAGCGCGCGCTGGATGGTCGAGCACGGCGCACGTCGGCTGACGCTGGCGAGCCGTTCCGGCGAACTCGCCGCCGCGGCGCGCGAGGAAGTGGTGCGCTGGCGCGACACGCTCGGCGTCATCGTCGACGTCGTGTCGTGCGATGTGACCGATGCGGTGGCAGTCGATGCGATGGTTGCCGCGATCGTCCGGCGTGCCCATCCGCTGAAGGGCGTGCTGCATTCCGCGATGTCGATCGACGACGGTCTCGTGCGCAATCTCGACGATGCGCGGATGACCGCGGTGCTCGCGCCGAAGGTCGCTGGCGCATGGAACCTGCATCGCGCGACGCGCGGGCTGCCGCTCGACCTGTTCGTCGTCTATTCGTCGGCGACCACCTATCTCGGCAATCCGGGGCAATCGAACTACGTCGCGGCCAACGCCTTCCTCGAGGCACTGGTCGAACATCGCCGCGCGGCAGGCTTGCCCGGCACGTTCATGGCCTGGGGGCCGCTCGAGGATGTCGGCTTCCTCGCACGCAACGCCGATACGCGCGAAGCGTTGCAGTCGCGGATCGGCGGTGCGTCGATCACGTCCGACGAAGCGATGGCCGCGCTCGAGCGCGTGCTGGTGGCGGGTGCGGCCGGCGAAGCGGTGGTGCGGCTCGACTGGCATGCGGTGGCACGCGGGATGCCGGCCGCGAAGGCGCGCCGGTATGCGCTGCTGCAATCGCAGGCGAAGGGTGGCGATGCGCGCGACGGCGGTACGCAACTGCGTGAAGAAGTGCTGGCCCTGCCGCGCGACGAAGCCATCGCGCTGGTGGCGCGGACGCTGCAGGCGCAGATCGCGCGGATTCTGCACATGACGCCCGATCGCATCGCGCTCGACAAGTCGGTGCTCGACATGGGCATGGATTCGCTGATGGGGATGGAGCTCGGCCTTGCGGTCGAGGAAGCGTTCGAGGTCAAGCTGTCGGTGATGGCGATCGCGGAAGGCGCGTCGGTGACGACGCTGGCCGGTCGCATCGTCGATTCGATCGGCGCGTCGGCGGATGCCGGCTGCGATGCCGCGTCGGCGGCCGATGCCGCGCAGGAGGCCGTCGCGGCACTCGCCGCGAAGCATGCGATCGACGGCGAAGCGCGCGCGATGCTCGATGCGCAGCCGGCGCCGGTTGCCGAGCAGGTATCGCCGTCGCTGGAGGTGGCGCGGTGAACGCGCCGACCGGCTGGGCGACGCGACAGGGCACGCTGGCGCGTCCGCTGACGATCGACGGGCATGGCTTGCATACGGGGCGCCGGGTCGGCGTCCGGATTCTGCCCGCGTGTCCGAAGGACGGCGTGACGGGCATCGTGTTCCGTCGGGTCGAGCACGGGCGCACGCTCGCGACGCTGCCCGTCGACCCAGCGCTGCGCCGCGCGCAGCCGCTCTGCACGATGCTGCGCAATGCCGACGGCATCGGCGTGCGCACGATCGAGCACCTGCTCGCGTCGCTGCTCGCGTGCGAGATCGATCACGCGATCGTCGAGCTCGACGCGGAAGAGGTGCCGATCCTCGACGGCAGCGCCACGCCGTGGGTCGACGCGATCCGCGCATGCGGCCGCGTCGCGCTCGATGCGCCGAAACGCTTCATTCGCGTGCTGCGACCGATCGTCGTCACGGACGGCGACGGCGACCAGCGGCGCGAGATGCGGATCGAGCCGGCGCCGCGTTACGAACTGAGCGTGCGCAACGACCTGCGCGGCTTCGGCGACATGCACTGGGACGGCGCGCTGACGCCGGCCGCATTCGCGACCGACATCGCGCCGTCGCGCTCGTACGGGCGCGTGAAGTGGGCCGTGCCGGCGATCGTCGCCGGCTATTTGCGCGGCGTGCCGATCCTGCGCGGCGCGCGGCCGTCGTGCACCGCGTCGATCGTCGGCAATCGCGTGCTGGGCGGGATGCGGTTGCCGGAGGAATTCGTCAGGCACCGCGTGCTCGATCTCGTCGGCGATCTCGCACTGGCCGGCGCGCCGCTGCTCGCGCGCGTGAGCGCGCTGCGGCCGAGCCACGAGATGAATTTCCGGCTGGTCGATGCGTTGCTGGCTACGCCCGATGCGTGGCAGTGGGCCGACTTTTCCGACGCATGACACCACGCCTTTTAAAAATACGCGGCGTAACATAGCGTCTTTTCGAGATACAGCGAAGGAAGCAATGGCACTGGGAGAGCATCTTCGCCAGCAACTGGCGGCGAAAGCGCTGAAACGGCAACTGGAGCGCGCGACCGACGCCGCGGCGGCGCCCGGCGTGCCCGGCACGCCGGCTGCGCAGACCGCGTCGGCGCGCAGCCGCTTCGAGTCGATGCCGCAGTATCAGCAGGTCCGCATCATGCGCGAGATGGGCGAGAAGCTGCGGGTCGAGTCGCCGTTTTTCCGCGTGCACGACGGCGTCGCCGGCGCGACCACGCAGATCGGCGGCCGCGAATACCTGAACTTCGCCAACTACAACTATCTGGGTCTGGCCGGCGATCCGGCGGTGTCCGCGCGCGCGAAAGCCGCGATCGACCGCTACGGCACGTCGGCTTCGGCGAGCCGGATGGTCGCGGGCGAGCGTCCGGTGCAGCGCGCGCTCGAGCGCGCGCTGGCCGCGTTCTACGAGACCGACGACTGCGTCGCGTTCGTGAGCGGCCATGCGACCAACGTGACCGTGATCGGCGCGTTGTTCGGCCCCGGCGATCTGGTGGTCCACGACGCGCTCGCGCACAACAGCATCGTCCAGGGCGCGCAGTTGAGCGGCGCGAAGCGGCTGAGCTTTCCGCACAACGACTGGCAGGCGCTCGACGAGCTGCTGTCGCGCGTGCACCGCGAATACCGGCACGTGATGATCGCGATCGAAGGGCTGTACAGCATGGACGGCGATTTCCCCGACCTGCAGCGCTTCGTCGACGTGAAGACGCGTCACGGGGCATTCCTGCTGGTCGACGAGGCCCATTCGCTCGGCGTGCTCGGCGCGACCGGCAAGGGCATCCGCGAGCATGCCGGCGTCGCGCCCGACCAGGTCGACATGTGGATGGGCACGATGAGCAAGACGCTGGCCGGCTGCGGCGGTTTCATCGCCGGCTGCCAGCCGCTCGTCGACATGCTGCGCCATCTGGCGCCGGGCTTCCTGTACAGCGTCGGGCTCGCGCCGACGCTCGCCGAAGCGTCGCTGGCGGCACTCGAACGCCTGCAGGCCGAGCCGGAGCGCGTCGCGCAGTTGCAGGCGCGCGGGCGACAGTTCCTGACCGAGGCGCGTGCGGCCGGGCTGAATACGGGCACGAGCGCCGGGTATGCGGTCGTGCCGGTGATCACGGGCAGTTCGCTGAAGGCCGCGCAGTGGGCGAATGCGATGTTCGACGAAGGGATCAACGTGCAGCCGATCTTCTATCCGGCCGTCGAGGAAAAGGCCGCGCGCCTGCGCTTCTTCATCTGTTCTACGCATGAGCCGGAGCAGATCAGCCGGACGGTGGGCGTGTTGTCGCGCCTCGCGGGGCGCGGCGCGTGACGCAGGCCGCCGCGGTCGCGCAAGCGGCTCCACGCGTCGGCGAGCCGGTGCGGTTTCGCGCGGCCAGTGCGGATGATGCGGCAGCATGCGCGCCGCTCGTGTTTGCGTCCGGCGTGGCCGAATTCGGCTTCTTTCTCGGCGAAAGCGACGCGCGCTGCATCGCTTTCCTGCAGCAGGCGTTCCGGTCGCGCCACGGACGCTTCTCGTGGCGCCGGCATCGGGTCGCAGTTGGGGACGATGGCGCGGTGCTCGCGGTGATGGCGATTCACGACGGACAGCGGACGACGTTCGACGACGTGCACGTCGTGTGGGCGCTCGTGCGCTTTTTTGGCGTGCGCCGCACGGTTGGCCAGTTGCTGCGCGGACTGATCCTCGAAACGGAGCTCCCGGCGCCGAAGCGTTCGCAGATCCTCGTCGCGCATTGCGCGACGGACGAACGTCAGCGCGGCACCGGCGTTTTCAGCGCGCTGTTTCGCGATGCGCTGGATACGGCGGCGTTGCCGGCCGATGGCAGCCGCGATGTCGTGCTCGACGTGCTGACGCGCAACGTGCGCGCCCGGGCGCTGTACGAACGCTTGGGGTTCGTCGCGCTGCCGCGGCGGCGCGTGCGTTCGCGCAGGTTGCCGGGTGAGCTTGATTCGATCCGGATGAGGTTCGGGGGCCGCGGCTAACCATGACAGTGGGCCGGTGCGGCGCAAGGCAGACGGTTCAACCGTCGCTTGCCACAATAGCGCGAGGGTAGTCGAGGCGCGGACGAGCCGGGAGAGGGCCGGTATCAGTCGTTCAATGGCAATTTCTGCATGATCGCGCGCACGCATTCCAGCGGACTGGCTTCGCCCGTGCGCACGTGCACGTCGGGAAATACCGGCTTCTCGTACGTGGATTCGATGCCAGTGAACTGCCGAATGGCCCCTTGCCTTGCCAGCGCATACAGCCCCTTGGGGTCGCGCGCTTCCGCCACATCCAGCGCAACGTCGACAAAGACTTCGAAAAACATGCCCTGTGGAAAACGCGCGCGCGCTTTGGCGCGAGCCTCCTGAAACGGCGAGATCAGCGCAACGATGACGACGAGCCCGGCCTCCACCATCAGGCGCGCGACCTCGGCAGTCCGGCGAATATTCTCGTGGCGGTCTGCGTCGCTGAATCCCAGGTCCTGATTCAATCCTTCGCGAAGCAGGTCGCCGTCCAGCAGAAAAGTCCGAAGGCCGCGTGCCTCGAGGTGTTCCTTCAGCAGATTCGACAGCGTCGATTTACCGGCACCGGAGACACCGGTGAGCCATACCACGAAGGCATGGTCCTGCTTCATGCTGGAAAGCACGGATTGATTACCCGTCAGCATGACAGGGAGGGAATTTTGGAGATCTTGAGTCATCTCGGAGTCGATGTGCCGGAACTGCGTCGTACTTTTTTATGATGCGGATTCATCCGTCGGCGAATTGTAACGTGCCTTTTCTAAATTTGTAACTTGAATATTTTAATCAGGAATAAGCGATGGCCTTCGTGCGGCACGACGTTGTTCGGGCACCCTCTGCTCGGTAACGATTGCCGATTCGTCGTAATAATTGGAAATGAACACGTGTCGCCGGTACGGTAAAAGGCAGGTAGAATCACCGCCCCATTTCATTGCCCCACTGAGTTTGCGGTACGTCCCGACCGGCCCGGTGCCATGAGGGAGGCGGGAGCGAGTAGAGCTTGCGGCGGAATCGTCGGAGGCAGGGCGACGGTGCCCGTCGACGTGTTGCAGAATACCTCGACACATATGTCTTCGACCGTGTTTCGATTATCGCCCCCGCTCCTGGTGGGTATGAAATCGCAAGAGTATTAATTTTTTATTCGGCGAAAACCGCAGAGGAGTGTGCGCGGCGTCCGCCTTCGTGATGCGATTCTGTCGCTCATTATCGAATTGGGGATTATTCGACGCGTGTGGGTCGATTATCTTTGCCGGGTGACGATTGGCATCCCTTCCGATTGCTTCGGCAGCACCACGCGCCGGCCCTTAAAAGCCGGATCGTCACAATCGTCTTATCACGCTCGCTTTCGTCAGGACTGCCGGATGTCACTTGTGCCGCGGCCCGAACGGCCGCTGCTGTACATCGGCGCCATGCGCGACGATCGCCATGCCCTCCGGCACTTCCTCCCACGCGCCGCGCAGGTCGACGAGCGGCTCCGACACGACCATGAACGCATCATCGCCGGCTTCGGCGATACGCGGGTTATGCGGATACAGCTCGTGCAGATGCTTGAACGACGTGCTGTGAAACAGCGAGCGCGATTGCCGTTCGCTCGAGTAACGCACCGCGACGATCCGTTCGCCATCGGTCGCGCAGATCGTCATGTTGAGCGGATCGGCGACGCGATGCCGCGCGGCGGTTTCCTCGACCACGCCGACCATCCGTTCGAGCGCCGGTAGCGGCGCCTGCTCGAGACCGTACGTCAGCGCGAGGCGAAACATCAACTCGGAATCGGTCGAGCCTTCGAGCGTCGGGAACAGCGCCGGATCGACCTTCATCGTCAGGTCGCGGCGCAGCTTGTGGAAGTCGCGGATCAGCCCGTTGTGCGCGAACAGCCAGCGGCCGTGGCGGAACGGGTGGCAGTTGGTTTCCTGCACGGGCGTGTCGGTGGCCGCGCGGATGTGTGCGATGAACATCCGCGAGCGGATCGCACGCGCGGCTTCGCGCAGGTTGCGGTCGTTCCATGCGGGATGCACGGAGCGATAGCGGAACGGGAGTTCGTCGGGATGCCCGTACCAGCCGATGCCGAAACCGTCGCCGTTGGTGGTCGTGGCGCCCAGCTCCGAATGCAGGCTCTGGTCGATCAGCGAATGCTTCGCGCGGAACAGCACGGTTTCCAGATGGATCGGATTACCCGTATAGGCGAGCCAGCGGCACATGGAGCGCTCCTTCACGATGTATCGTTCGCGCATGGTAGCCGCGCCGCGTCCGGGCGAGCCTCCACAATCGTCATACGTGGCGACCGCCTCCGCGCGATACGCGACCGCGCGACCATGTCGCTTGGCACCACGCAATGCAGCAGTTCGGTGCGGTGCGGCACGTGGGCCGTGCCGCACCGCGCGGGCTCAGTCGCCGAGCGCGTCCATCACACGCGCCGAATAGACGAGCGCCGCACCCGCATTCAACGCGATCGCGACGCCGAGCGCTTCCGCCACTTCCTCCTTGGTCGCGCCATGCTTGGCCGCTTCGGCCGTATGCACGGCGATACAGCCGTCGCAGCGCGTCGTGACGGCCACCG
The DNA here is from genome assembly GCF_014211915.1 of Burkholderia cenocepacia. Classification (NCBI taxonomy): domain Bacteria; kingdom Pseudomonadati; phylum Pseudomonadota; class Betaproteobacteria; order Burkholderiales; family Burkholderiaceae; genus Burkholderia; species Burkholderia cenocepacia. The sequence goes on from NZ_CP060039.1 coordinate 1,325,934, forward strand.
CGAGCGCGATCAGCTCGCGCGTCTTCGCGTCGAGATGGCCGGTCTTGGCGCCCGCGCCGGACAGCGCCTTGTAGCCGGCCAGCGTATCGGGCGACAGCTTGGCGATGTCGCCGATACGCGTCGAGAGTTCCTTCCGGTATTCGTTCCAGTTCAGCATGATGCGTCCTTGTCGAGAAGAGTGAGGAGGGCGGCGGGTGCCGCGATCTCGGGCGATGCAAGGCTATTCTGATCGCTCACGCTGAGGGTTTCGAGACGTTAGAGTGTCAATTTTTAGCGTAATCGTCTCATGGATGCATTGAGTCAACTGCTGTCGCTGGGTCGCAGCCATGTCGAACTCGATGTGCGCTGTCTGCTCGACGGCCCGTTCGCGATGCCGCACGACCCGCTGCCACCCGGCGAGGCGGCATTCCATCTGGTGCTGGCCGGAACCTGTCGGCTGCGTGCCGCCGCCGGGCGCACGCTGCAACTCGCCGAGGGCGATTTCGTGCTGCTGCCCGCAGGCGGCGGGCACGATCTGCTCGACGCAGTGGGCGGCCGCTCGAAGCCACTCGTGCCGTTGCGCGATTCGCGCGTCGGCGACGGCGCGGTGCTGCCGGTCAAGTCGAATCTCGATCCGGTCGAACCGCGCAGCGCGAGCGTGGATCTGCTCTGCGGACGGTTCGTCTATGCGCGCGGCGCGGGCGAACTGCTGATGCGTACGCTGCCGCAGGTGTTGCACGTCGGGTTGCGCGACACCTCGGGGGCCGCGCCGCTGCAATTGCTGACGAGTGTGCTGCGTACCGAGGCGTCGAACGTGCAGCCGGGTGCCGGCGCGATCGTGAATGCGCTCGGGCAGGCGCTGCTGGCGTATGCGCTGCGCGCGTACGGTCGTGGTGCGCGCGTACCGTCCGGCTGGCTCGCGCTCGCGGCCGATGCGCGGCTGGGCCCGTCGGTCCACGCCGTGCTGCAGGCGCCGGCGCAACCGTGGACGGTCGAATCGCTCGGCGCTGCGGCGGCGATGTCGCGTGCGACCTACGCGCGGCATTTCCGCGAGAAGGCCGGCATGAGCGTCGGCGCGTTCGTCGCGCAGATCCGGATGATGCATGCGTGCGCGCTGCTGCAGGACACGCAGCGCGGGCAGGCGGAAATCGGGCAGGCGGTCGGCTATCAGTCCGAGGCCGCGTTCGGCAAGGCGTTTCGCGCGGTGCTCGGCACGACGCCGGGGCGTTGGCGGCGTGCGCGGCGCGAAACGTGAGCGTGCAAGCACGCCCGTCGTGATACGCGCCAAAGCTGCTACCATGCGCAAAACGCAGTTCAATGACAACGACGTCGAACAACAAGAAAGAGAGGGCAAAGCAATGAACCAGACCACCATCCAGCAACCGTCGTTCGCGTTCGTGGCCGCGTCGTGGGCCGCGCTGCTCGCCGGTTTCGCGGCATTCCTGATCGGGCTCTGGAACGCCGGCATGCAGCTCAACGAGAAGGGTTACTACTTCACCGTGCTGGTGTTCGGCCTCTACGCGGCGATCTCGCTGCAGAAGAGCGTGCGCGATCGCGCAGAAGGCATTTCCGTCACCGGCATCTACTACGGCCTCAGCTGGGTCGCGCTGCTTTTGTCGATCGCGCTGCTGATCGTCGGTCTCTTCAATGCGACGCTGCAATTGAGCGAGAAGGGCTTTTACGCGATGTCGTTCGTGCTCGCGCTGTTCGGCTCGGTGGCCGTGCAGAAGAACACGCGCGATTTGCAGAACGCGAAGCCGCGCTATACCGACGCCGATTCCGCGTCGTCGATCCAGGAGTGACGGGAATACGCGGGGCGAGCGCCTGCCGGGGTTGCCCGTAACGCGATGATGTCTGCGGCGCCCGCATTCGCCGGCGTGCCGCGGGCCCGCTGTCCTTTCGTTTCGTTCATGCCGTTGCGCATGGCGATGGAGAAATTCCGGATACCAAATCACGACAGGTGGCGCGGACGCGTACGAACGGCGATTTGCTCGTCGAAGTCGGCAATGAATCATTCGACTGCGCGCACCGGGCGCGCTTTCATCGATGCGCGTACTGGCGTCAGGGAAGGGAGCCCGATGCGCAAAGTGACAGACGCAAAAAAGCCTCCGCGAGGGAGGCTTTTTGCACTATCGAAGATAGTTGGTAGGGTGGGAGGGACTCGAACCCTCGACTCTCTGATTAAAAGTCAGATACTCTAACCAACTGAGTTACCACCCCACGTTCTTGAAACTTGTTTTGATTCGTTGCTTCAACAACTTGGGCAACGACCCAAAGAGCAAAAGATTATAGCGACGGGTTACAGGGCTGTCAACAACCCGTCACGATAATTATTTGATCGTTTCGAGTTTGCCCTGCGCCGTCTGCGCCGCATTCGACCCGGCGTACTGCGACACGACCTGCTCGAACGTTTTCTTCGCGGCCGCCTTCTGGCCTTGCTCGAGCTGGTTCGTGCCGATTGCCACGAGGGCGTCGGCCGCGCGCGGGTGTTGCGGGAACTTGCTGACGATCCCTTGCCACGTCGCGGTCGAGCCGCGGTAGTCGCGCAGCGCGTATTGCGCGTTGCCGTACCAGTACTGCGCGGTCGGCTGATAGGGACTCTCCGGATACTTCGCGATGAACGCACGGAACGAAGCCGCCGCCGCCTTGAAGTTGCCGTTGCGGAACTGCTGCTGCGCCGCGCTGAGCGCATCCGTTTCACCCGGCTGCACGGTGCCTTCGACACCATCGATCGTCGCCTGCTGCGGCTCGAACTTCTTGAGCCGAGTGTCGAGATCCTGGTAGTACTCCTTCTGCTGCCGCTCGAGCGTCGTCAGCCGGTTCGTCAGATCCTCGTTCTCGCCGCGCAGCGTCGCGACCTGCTGGTTCAGCTGGTCGATACGGCCGGATTGATCGAGGATCGTACGCTGGGCGGCCGACAACTGGCTCGACAGGTTGTCGCTCTTGCTGCGCAGATCGAGCACGGCACGGCGCGCTTCGTTGTCGTCGAACATGCCGGCGTGCGCGGGCGCGGCCGACCACGCCGCGCCCGCGACGCAGAACGCTGCGGCAACGCGCAGCCAGGTTAAACGGTGCGTCATACGGCGATTCTTCCGTTACTTACTGTTGGTAGACGAGGTCGGCGCGACGGTTCTGCGCCCACGATGCTTCGTCGTGACCCGTTGCCTGCGGCTTTTCCTTGCCGAGGCTCACGGCTTCCATTTGCGAATCGTTCACGCCGAGCAGTGCCATCGCACGGCGGACGGCTTCCGCACGCTTCTGGCCCAGCGCGAGGTTGTACTCGCTCGTGCCGCGTTCGTCGGTGTTGCCCTGGATCAGCACGTGGCGCTGCGGGTGGCTCTTCAGATACTGCGCGTGCTGCTGCATCAGCGGCTGGTACTCGTCCTTCACCGAATAGCTGTCGAAGTCGAAGTAGATGCTGCGCTTCGCGAGCGGGCTGTTCGGGTCGTTCAACGGATCGACGTTCACTTGCGCGACGTTGTCGGCGCTCGGCTGCGTGCTGACTGCGCCCGCGTTGTTTGCCTTGTCGTCGAGCTTCACGCCCGACTTGCACGCTGCGAGCGCGCTGATCATCATCACGGCCAGGGCCAGACGAGCTTTATTCGACATCATGGTTACTCTCCTTGTGGTCATTGCATGAAGGGCCCCCACGACGGCTCGCGAACGGAGCCGCCCTGGACGGACAAGATCTGCGGCGGCGCGCTGCCGTCGGAGGGCACTGCAGCCAGAACGTTGCGACCACCCGACTGGGTAGCGTACAGAACGTACTGGCCGTTTGCCGCGAAGCTCGGCGATTCGTCGCGATTGGTATTCGTGATGGCGTTCGCCGCGCCAGTCTGCAGATCCTGAACATACAGCTTGAAGCCCCCACCCGTGCGGGAGATGTAAGCGAGCAGCTTGCCATCCGGGCTCACGCGCGGGCTGGTGTTGTAGCTGCCGGTGAAGGTCACGCGCTGCGCGGCCCCGGCGCTTTCACCCTGCGCGGGCATCCGGTAGATTTGCGGCGCACCGCCACGATCGCTCGTGAAGTAGATCCAGCGGCCGTCCGGCGAGTAGAACGGTTCGGTGTCGATCGAGCTGCTCTGCGTGAGACGGCGCAGGCCGCCGCCGTTCGCGTTGACCGTATAGATTTGCGTATTGCCCGTCAGCGACAGCGCGACGGCCAGCGTGTTGCTGTCCGGCGACCACGCCGGTGCGCTGTTGTTGCCCTTCTGGTCGGAGACCATGTAGCGGCGGCCGGTCGGCAGGTCATGGATGTAGACGATCGGCTTCTTGCGCTCGAACGACACGTACGCGACCTTCGTGCCGCTCGGCGACCAGGCCGGCGAGATGATCGGTTCGGTGCTCGACAGCGCGATGCGCGCGTTCTGGCCATCCGAATCGGAAATCTGCAGCTGGTAGCGGTTGCCGGTCTTGATCACGTACGACAGGCGCGTGGCGAACACGCCACGCACGCCGAGCAGCTTCTGATAGATGTAGTCGGCGATCTTGTGGCCGGCCGTGCGCAGCGTGGTGTCGGTGGCCGTCAGCGACAGGCCGCCGAGGCTTTGCTGCTTCACGGTGTCGTACAGGATGAAGTTGACCTTGTACTGACCGTTCGCGTCGCGGTTCACGCTGCCGGCGACGAACGCATTCGCGCCCTTGGCCTTCCATGCGCCGAGATCGACCGAGGCGGTCTCGGGCACGGGCGTGCTGCCCGCGTCGATGTTGGTGAATTTGCCGCTGCGGGCGAGGTCGGCGCGCACGATCGACGTGACCTGCTGCGGCAGATTCGCCTCGTTCGTGAAGTTCGCGGTGGCAATGGGGAACTGGGTCGACCCGACACCGGTGATCAGCACGTTGACCTGGGCGTTAGCGGCGCTGCCCGCCGTAATCAGACACGAGGCCACGAGTGCCCTGAAACCTAGCTTTGTCATCAAACTCATGCTTCTTGCTTCCCGTATGGCTTGGATCGCTGCGCAACGGCAGAGACAGTAAAAATACCCGATTCGTTCCCATCTGACAGCGACGCCCGGAGTGTAAGCGCATTTCGTTTCACTCCGCCGCCTTGAAGGTAATCGTAATGTCAGATGGGGTACGACCGTTAGAATCGGGCGGCAACGGGACCGATGCGTGGATCGCACTGACCACGGCTTGATCCCACCCCGAATTCCCGCTCGAGCGGGAGACCGATGCGCTCAATACGTCACCGGACGGCGTGCACCGAATCTTGACGACGGTGGTCAGGCCCGCCCGCTCGCCGCCCCAAACGATGTTCGGCTTGACGCGGCGGCGCACCTTGTCGGCATAGCCGGGCGTGGCGGCATTGCCGCCGGAGCCCGTACCCGTGCCGCTTTTCGCGAGACCTTCGCCGCCGCCTTCACCGGCGCCGGACAGGCCCTGCATCTGCGCGAGGCGCGCGCTGCGTTCGCGGTCGAGCTTCGCGTTCGCCGCCGCACTGGCCTTCGCGCGCGCCGCGGCCTCGGCTTTCGCCTTGGCCTGGGCTTCCGCCTTCGCCTTGGCGGCCGCGTCGGCCTTCGCCTTCGCTGCCTGCTGCGCTTCGAGCTGCGCCTGCTTTTGCTGCTGGAGTTTCTGCTGTTCGAGCTTCTGCTGTTCGGCGAGCTGCTGTTGCTTGAGCTTGTCGGCCTGCTTCTGTCTGTCGCGTTCCGCGGCCTTCTGTGCGGCCAGCGCGGCGGCTTGTTGCGCGGCGAGCTGCGCGCGCCGGGCTTCCTCTTCCTGCTGCGCCTTCAGTTGCTGCGCACGGCGCTGCTGCTCGAGCTGCGCTTCGCGCGCGGCCGCTTCCTGCTGCCGTTTCTTCTGCTGCAGCGCGATGTCGGCCTGCTCGTCGCGCACCGGGGCAGGGGGCGGCGCGACCTTCACGGGCGGCGCGGGCGTGACGACGGGCCGCGGCGCGGGGACGTCGGGCACTTCGGTCCACAGCTCGGCTTCGGCGTCGGCCGGCGTGCTGTTCTGCCACTGCACGCCGTGATAGAGGAACAGCGCGAGCAGCACGTGCATCAGTGCGGCGAGCGCGAACGCGCGCCACGTCCCGCGCTCGCGGGGAGGCTGGAGCGGGTAGGCGGATCTGCGCGTGGATTGCTGCCGGTTCATTGCGATTTGACGAGGAGGCCGACGCGCTTGACGCCACGCGCCTTCAGATCGGACATCACGGTCATGACGGCATCGTACTGCACGGTCTTGTCGGCTGCGATCACGACCGGCTGGTCAGGGTGATCGGCCTGCCGGGCCGAGATGAAGCTGTCGAGCTCGGCCTTCGTCATCGTGTCTTCCTGGGTTGCGCCCGAGTCGCCCTTGTACTTGACGCTCATCGTGCGGTCGGCCTTGATGTTGACGACGACGGGCGGCGTCTGCTCCTGCGGCGCGGCATTGCCGACGGTCGGCAGGTTGATGATCGACGGGGCGACGAGCGGTGCGGTGACCATGAAGATCACGAGCAGCACCAGCATCACGTCGATGTACGGCACGACGTTGATGTCGGCCATTGCGCGGCGCGAGCGGCCGCCGCGCATGCTGGATCGGATGGGGCTTCCTGCCATGGCGCGCTCCTTACTGGGCCTGACGCTGCAGGATGTTCGAGAACTCTTCGATGAAGGTCTCGAAGCGGATCGCGAGGCGGTCGATGTCGTGCGCGTAGCGGTTGTACGCGACCACCGCCGGAATCGCGGCGAACAGGCCGATCGCGGTGGCGACGAGTGCCTCGGCGATGCCCGGCGCGACGTTCGCGAGCGTGGCCTGCTGCACGTTCGCGAGGCCGCGGAACGAGTTCATGATCCCCCAGACCGTGCCGAACAGACCGATGTACGGGCTGACCGAGCCGACCGACGCGAGGAATGCGAGGTTGGCTTCGAGCACGTCCATTTCACGCTGGAACGACGCGCGCATCGCGCGGCGGGCGCCATCGAGCACGAGGCCTGGATCGCTGAGGCGTTTTTCCTTCGCCTTCAGGAATTCGCGCATCCCCGATTCGAAGATCCGTTCGAGTGCGCCGATCGTGTGGCGGTTGTTGGCGGCGCTCTGGTACAGCGCCTGCAGGTCGCCGCCCGACCAGAAATCCTTCTCGAAGCGTTCGGTCTGGGCACGCGCGCGGCGGATCGCGAACCACTTGCGGAAGATGAAGGTCCACGACATCAGCGACAGCAGCAGCAGCAGTCCCATCACCGCCTGGGCCAGCACGCTCGCGTTGAGGACGAGGGAAATGATCGACAGGTCTTGAACAGTATTCATAGAGGTTTGAGTAACGTCCCTTCGGGGGTGCCCGGCAAGGGCGTCCGGCGTGCGTGCGGCGCGGCGCGCCGGCCATGCCTGACGCCGAACCTTGCTTAGTATCGAATCAGAACGGCAAGTTCATAGGCTTTGTCTAAACGGCGCTCATGCGCGCTTCGTTGACAAACCCGTCTGCCCGGCGTCGATGACGGGACCGCGTTGCAACGCGTCGAGCACGACCGGCGGGATGGCCGCGGGCCGAATGCCGTGACGGTCGACGCAGCCGAGGCGGATATGCCCGGCCACGAGCAGCGTGTTGCCACACCAGGCTTCCTGCGTGAATTCCACCGAGGCGCGGCCGATGCGTCCGGGCCGGCTCGTGATCGTCAGCGTGTCGTCGAGTCGCGCCGGCGCGCGGTAGTCGAGCGACGTGCTGCGCACGATGAAGATCGCACCGGTGTCGTCGGCGAGCCGACGCTGGTCGACGCCGCATGCACGGAGCCACTCGGTGCGGGCGCGCTCGAAGAACTTCAGGTAGTTGGCATAGAAGACGATGCCGCCTGCATCGGTATCCTCGTAGTACACGCGCACCGGCCAGGTAAAGCCGGACGGCGCTTCCGGGGAGCGGGTAGGCTGAGTCATGGCGCGCATTCTACCGGAAGGCAAAGGCCCGATTCGTAACCGATTCGTAACGGAATGTAGTGCGTCGTAGCACACCGCGGGCCGCCCGGAGGCGGGCCCGCGGCTGCGGGGACGGGTCAGCCGCGATGGATCGTGAGGCCGGCCGGCGCTTGCGCGACCGGCATCATTTCGATCGTATTGATGTTGACGTGCGCGGGGCGCGTGGCGATCCAGTAGATCGTATCGGCGATGTCCTCGGCCGTGAGCGGCTGGACGTTCTGGTAGACGTTCGCCGCCTTTGCATCGTCGCCGCGGAAGCGGACGTTCGAGAATTCCGTGCCGCCGCACAGGCCCGGTTCGATGTCGGTGACGCGCAACGGCGTGCCGATCAGGTCGGTGCGCAGGTTCAAACTGAATTGTCTGACGAAAGCCTTGGTTGCGCCGTAGACGTTCCCGCCCGGATACGGATAGGTGCCGGCCACCGAGCCCAGATTGAAGATATGGCCGCGACCGCGCGCGATCATGCCCGGCAGCAACGCGTGCGTGACGGTCACGAGGCCCGAGCAGTTCGTGTCGATCATGGTCTGCCACTCGTCGAGGCTCGCCTTCTGGGCCGGCTCGACGCCGAGCGCGAGGCCGGCGTTGTTGACGAGCACGTCGAGCGCCGCGAACTCGGCGGGAAGGGCGGCCGGCACGGCTTCGACGGCCGCGCGGTCGCGCACGTCGAGCTCGAACGGCAGCAGCGCGTCGCCAAGTTCGGCCGCGAGCGCATCGAGGCGATCCTTGCGGCGTGCGGTGGCGACGACGCGATGGCCGCCCTTGACGAAGGCACGGGAGATGGCGGCGCCGAAGCCGGCGGACGCACCTGTGACGAACACGATCATTGCTGCTCCTGGTCGGTAACGGAATAGCGGGTGGAATCCCGCAAGCCTACTGAGAATGCCGCACCGCGGCAAGACGGCGAAACGTGTCGGCACGGGCGCGTAGAGTCTGGCCCTTATTGTTTGGGGGCCCTGCCGTGCGGTTGCCTATTCATGACGCATCCAATACACTAATGCGCTCATCACCCCTGCGTGACTGGCGATAGAACCCTCAGGGTTCAAGGTGGAGCATCCCACCGTGAAGCGCGGGGCGCCGTTTTTGCCGTTCGCCTGGGCAGCCGTTGTGCGCCGTCGCGTGCATCGCCGGTGGCTGTCCTGCCTCGCGTCATACGGATTCTTCCGCCACGTCGGGCTGGTTTCGCCAGCAGCGCACCGTACTCGGCCACTCCGGTCAACCTGTACACACTTAACGGAAACCGTATGTTTGACAGAGCCCAAAGCACCATCGCGAACGTCGATCCCGAAATCTTTGCAGCGATCGAGCAGGAAAACCGCCGCCAGGAAGATCACATCGAGCTGATCGCGTCGGAAAACTATACGAGCCCGGCCGTGATGGCCGCGCAGGGCTCGCAGCTCACGAACAAGTACGCGGAAGGGTATCCGGGCAAGCGCTACTACGGCGGTTGCGAGTACGTCGACGTGGTCGAGCAACTGGCGATCGATCGTGTGAAGCAGCTGTTCGGTGCGGAAGCGGCGAACGTGCAGCCGAACTCGGGTTCGCAGGCGAACCAGGGCGTGTTCTTCGCGATGCTCAAGCCGGGCGACACGATCATGGGCATGAGCCTCGCGCACGGCGGCCACCTGACGCACGGCTCGCCGGTGAACATGTCGGGCAAGTGGTTCAACGTGGTGAGCTACGGCCTGAACGAAAACGAAGACATCGACTACGAAGCGGCCGAGAAGCTCGCGCAGGAACACAAGCCGAAGCTGATCGTCGCCGGCGCATCGGCGTTTGCGCTGAAGATCGATTTCGAGCGTCTGGCGAAGATCGCGAAGTCGGTGGGCGCGTACCTGATGGTCGACATGGCGCACTACGCTGGCCTGATCGCGGCGGGCGTGTACCCGAACCCGGTGCCGCACGCGGATTTCGTGACGACGACGACGCACAAGAGCCTGCGCGGCCCGCGCGGCGGCGTGATCCTGATGAAGGCCGAGTACGAGAAGCCGATCAACTCGGCGATCTTCCCGGGCATCCAGGGCGGCCCGCTGATGCACGTGATCGCGGCGAAGGCGGTGGCGTTCAAGGAAGCGCTGTCGCCGGAGTTCAAGGAATATCAGCAGAAGGTGGTCGAGAACGCACGCGTGCTGGCCGAAACGCTGGTCAAGCGCGGGCTGCGGATCGTGTCGGGCCGCACCGAAAGCCACGTGATGCTGGTCGACCTGCGCGCGAAGAACATCACGGGCAAGGCAGCAGAAGCGGCGCTCGGCGCGGCGCACATCACGGTGAACAAGAACGCGATTCCGAACGATCCGGAAAAGCCGTTCGTGACGAGCGGCGTGCGCCTGGGTTCGCCGGCGATGACGACGCGTGGCTTCGGGCCGGCGGAAGCCGAGCAGGTGGGTAACCTGATCGCAGACGTGCTGGAGAACCCGGAGGACGCAGCCACGATCGAGCGCGTGCGCGCGCAGGTCGCCGAGCTGACCAAGCGTTTCCCGGTCTATCGCTGATCGCCGATGCGCTGCCCGTTCTGCCGGCATGACGACACGCAGGTCGTCGACTCGCGCGTGTCCGAAGATGGCGCCGCGATTCGCCGGCGCCGTCGCTGCTCGGCTTGCGACAAGCGCTTCACGACGTACGAGCGGGTCGAACTGAACCTGCCGGCCGTCGTGAAGAAGGACGGCAGCCGCACGGAATTCGACCGTCGCAAGATCGTCGCCAGCATGCAACTCGCGCTGCGCAAGCGGCCGGTTGCGGCCGACGCGATCGACGCGGCGGTCGCCCGCATCGAGTATCAACTGCTCGCGACTGGCGAGCGTGAAGTGCGTAGCGAGAAGCTGGGCGAACTCGTGATGAACGAGTTGCGCGGCCTCGATACGATCGCCTATGTCCGTTTCGCATCGGTATATCGCCGGTTCGAGGACGTTTCCGAATTTGCCGACGTGATCGAAGAGTTCCGTCGCGCCTCTCCCGCCAAGACCCCACGTAAGCGCTGACGCGCTGCGTTCGTTCATCGTCTGCTCCGTTGGTTCGATTCGCGCCGATTGTGTCGGTTGCGATCGCATGTCGCCAGTCGGCCGTTCGGCAAATGGCGCCCGTCCGCACGCACCGCTACAGTCGTCGCATCACCGTGGCGGAGGACGATTGCGATGGAACGGGGCGCTCAACCCTTGAAGCATGTGCTGCAACGACCGGGCGGATTCACGCTCGTCGAGTTGATGGTCGCCATGTCGCTGGCAGCGGGGCTCGCGCTCTATGCGGTGCCCACGTTCGACCAGTGGCGCATGCGCGAACGCGTGGATGCCCGCTCGCGGGCGCTGCTCGGGGCGCTGTCGTTTGCGCGTACCGAGGCAACGCGGCTCGGCGCGCGCGTCACGCTGTGTCGCGCCGGGCGCGACGGCGTATGCCTGCGTGCCGGTGAGCGATGCGATCCGGCCGAATGGTCGTGCGAGTGGATCGTCAGCGGGCAGGTCGACGGGCAGTCGCGTGTGCTGCGACGCTATCCGCGCGATGCCGAAGTGGCCGTCGCGGGCGCCGCGCACGAACTGACGTTTGCACCGCCTGTCGGTCAATCGATCGGCGGAATCCGGCGTTTCGAATTGCATCCGCGGCGCAGCGTGTCCGGCGCCGACGATGCGCGCGCGTCGCGTTGCGTGCGGATTGCGGCAGGCGGCCGCGCACGGCTGGCCGCTGGCCGCTGCGACGCGGCGTGATCGCCGTGCGCAATGCCATGCGCGGCACGTCGCTGATCGAGGCGACGCTGGCCATCGCGCTGCTCGCCACCGTGATGCTGGCCGTGGTCGGCAGCCAGCTCACGATGGCGCGTGTGCAGCGCACGACGATCTGGCGCGAACGCGCGCTGTGGCTGGCCGATGCACGTATCGAGCGTCTGCATGCTGCTGCGGCGGCCGATGACGACCTCGTGGCGCTGGCGGCTGCATCGTTGCCGGGCGGCGCGATGACGCTCGATGGCGGGCCGGGTGGCATCCGTTACGTGGTCGTCGGCTGGCGGGGCGGCAATCAGGGCGCCTCGTCGCGCTGCGGTGCGACGGGGAAGTCGACGCAGCCGCCATCGTGTGTCCGGATGCCGTTTCGGGAGAGCGCCGTCGATGAACGCTGATCGCCGTACGTGTGGCCATACGCTGGTCGAAGTGCTGATTGCGATGACCGTCGGGCTCCTCGTGCTCGCGGCGGCCGGTGCGCTGTACCACGCGCAGCATATTGCGCAGCGTCGCGCGGAAGACGGGTTCAGGATGCGCGATGCTGCCGCTACCGCGCTGATGCTGATCGGTCAGCAGATCCAGATGGCAGGATTCCGGCCGCTCGATGGCGAAGCGGCATCGTCGTTGCCGCCGGTGTTCGGCTGTTCGGCAGCGCGCGTGCGCGGTAGTGGCGCACAGGTGCGCTGCGAGCCCGCGCGTCTGTCGTCGGATGCGGTGCTGGTCAGGTATGTCGGCGATTCCGTCTCGACGTGGGTGACGGTGAGCGGCCAGGCGTCGGATTGCCTCGGGCAGGGTGTCGGCGTGCCGGGCGAACCGGCGCCGGTGGAGAATCGCTTCGATGCGCATGTCAGCCCGTCGACGGGCGAGCCCGAACTGTATTGCGAGGGAAGCGGCCGTCCGGGTACGCCGCAGCCCATCGTGGCGGGAATCGATCAGTTGCGCATGCGCTATTTGCGTCGCGGCACCACGCACTTTGTCGACGCCGATACGATGCGTGCCGACGACTGGCGCGATGTCGTGGCCGTGCATGTCTGCGTGCGTGCGCGCGGCGAGCCGACGCGCGAACCGACGCGGCAAGTCGACTGCGACGGCCGCGTCGCCGTTGCACCGGATGGCCGCGCACGGTTGACACTCGATCGCATCATCGCGTTGCGGAACGTCGCCGACGCATCCGATGTTGCGTTGCTCGGGGCAACTCAAGCACGCGAGGTGGCGCGATGAGGGTAGCAGCGCAGTACGCGCTGGGCGACATCTCCCGACGCGTGAAGGCACGGCACGGCCATAAGCGCACCGTCGCAAATGATGACGGCCCGCAGCGGACCGCATGTGCCGGCGTTCCGGCGACGGGTCCCCGCGAGCCATGCATGCATTTCCGACTCGCTCGCCGCGCCTGGCGTCGCGACGCAGGTCTTGCTTTGCCTGCGGTGATCGCGGTCGGCGCAGCAGTCGCGGCACTGACCGGCACATGGTTCGACGCCGCGTTGACGGAGTCGCGCCGTACCCGCGCGTTGTCGGATCGGCTGATCGCCTTCCACGCGGCCGATGCCGCGCTTGCCGCATGCACCGCACGATTGCTGCGCGGCTCGGCGCCGTATGTGAACGAAAGCGAATCGCACGCGGAGCCCGACGCATGGCGACACATGCCGCCGCTGGCGGCTGCCGAAGCGTTCGCGCCATTCGCCGAATGGCCGATGGCCGCGCAGCCGCCGCGATGCCTGATCGAGGCGTGGCGGCGTCCGGCACGGCAGGCCGGCAGCCGCGCTTACCTGGTCACCGCGCGTGGCGTCGGCGCGCACGCGTCGAGCGCCGTCTGGCTGCAACATCAGGTCGTGATACCCGACGGTCATATCGTCGAGCTGCGCTGGCGTCGTGTCGCGGCGGTACTCCGATGAACGGTCGCCTGTCCCGGTGCCGCTCGGCCGGATTCACGCTGATCGAGCTGATGATCGTGCTCGCGATCGTCGCCGTGCTGGCCGGGTGGGGTATCCCGTCGTATCGAGAACATGTCGTGCGGGTTCACCGTGCGTCGGCGGTGTCTGCGCTGTACCGTGCGGCCCAATATCTTGAAACGCTGGACGGTGCGCCGCCTGCGGCGTTGCCGGATGCGCTCGCGCAGGCGCCGCCGGACGGGCATGCCGTGTATCGATTGACGCTCGGGCGGCCGGATGGCGACGGTTCACCGGTGAGCTATGAACTGGCGGCGACGCCGCTCGACACCGGTCCGATGCGCGACGATGCATGCGGCACGTTCACACTGCGCTCGGACGGGACGAAAGGCAATGCAGGAAGCGATGGCGCCGACGAACCGGGCGCTGTCTGCTGGGGCGTGCGCTGAGTGCGCAAGGAAGGCGCGCAGCGGCGCAGGGCCGTGCGCGCGGGATGCCGACGATCAGTCGTTCTGTGCGTCGAGCCCGCGTTCGTCGCGGGACTGTTTCCAGATCCGGTAGACCTCCCATGCGGCGAAGCCGAGCGTGCCCCACTTCAACGCGGGGCCCGCGCTCGCACGCAGCAGCGAGCGAACGGGTTTCGCCAGCACGAGCGACGCGAGCGAGCTCAGCATCGGATACTGGTTGACGAGCTGGCCGAGGCTTGCGTTCAGGTTCTTGGCCGACTGGCCGAACCTGCCGGTCGACAGCCCGGGGATGAACACCTTGAGCCAGCTGAAGCGCGTGACGGCGTGGCGCATTTCGGCGGCGGCCTCCGCAAATTCGAGCCGCTCGACTTCGGATCGCAGGATCAGCAATTCCTTGCGGAGCGCGCGGTGCTGCGACGCGCTCCAGTTCGATCGCGACGAATGGGAGCGGGAGGGATTGCCCGTGATGTTCTGGCTCATGGCGCGTCGGCGAAGTAGGTGGGAGGGATGAGCGCGAAGGCGTTCACGGCTTGCCGCGGAACAGGTCGCGGTCTTTCTCGAGCTCGGCGAGCGTCGCCTCGAACACGGTCGGCGCGTCGCGCAGGCCCGAGCGCGCCTTCAGCGCGCATACGATGCCGCCAATGGCATACAGCGCGGTGATCGCGGCGAGCGCCTGCCAGCGGTAGGTATCCCAGAACGCGATTGCGATCAGCACGGTCAGGCTGATGAGTGCCATCGTCGCGAGCATCATCGCGGCGAGTCCGAGGAACAGCACGCCCATCAGGCGCTCCTTCTCCTCGGCAAGCTCGATGCCCACCAGTTCGAGGCGCGTCTGCAGAAGGCCGATGGCGGAGCCGACGAGGCGGCGCAACGGTCCTTGACCGGACGGCTGCGAGGGGGTGTCTGTCGTCATGGATGAGGTGCTTGCGCGTGCAGTAAGCAGCTAGGACAAAGCCGGCCGGCGCGGGCCGGCCGGCGCCCGCAGGCCGCACCGCGGCCCGCGGGACGAAACGGCGCAGAGCGCGTTACTTGCGGTTGATCAGCAGGCCGATCAGCACGCCGACGCCGGCGGCCACGCCGATCGACGTCCACGGATGCTCGTGCACGTAGTCGTCGGTCGCGCGCGCGGCCTTCTTGCCTTTCTCGACCACCACGACCTGGACGTCGGCTGCCTTTTCCTTGGCCTGCTTCAGGCGCGACATGGCTTTCTCGCGCAACTCGGCCGCACGGTCGCCCGTGCTGCTCGCTGCTTGCTTGAGCAGGTCTTCGGCGTCCGAGAGAACGGTTTTGATATCCGACATCAGTTTCTCCTTGTTGATTTCCGACATTGCAACTCCCTTCGTGCTGTCATGCTGCAGGTTCACATCGTAGCGAAACCCCTGCCTGCTGGCGAGCCGGGAAGACACACGGCGGCAGCGCAAGACTGCATGGTAAACGACTTGTAATCATGAACAGAGCGGCAAACGGGTTGAAAAGTTTCCCCCGCGAGCTTCCGTCCTGCCATGACGCCGGGTAAAAATGACAAAAAAGTATGAATATCAAACGGAATAATCGTTCGCACGGCCCATTGCTTCCCGTAAGCTGATGGACTGCCCCGCGCTGTCCAGCGCGCGGTTTCAACCAGCATCGTTCGAGGAGGGAACATCATGAGTCTGCGTCTTGGCGACATCGCACCGGATTTCGAGCAGGAATCGAGCCTGGGCACCATCAAGTTTCACGAGTGGCTCGGCAACAGCTGGGGCGTCCTGTTCTCCCATCCGGCCGACTACACGCCGGTGTGCACGACCGAACTCGGGCTGACCTCGAAACTGAAGGGCGAATTCGAGAAACGCAACGTGAAGGTGATCGCGCTGTCGGTCGACGGCGTCGAATCGCACAAGGGCTGGATCAACGACATCAACGAAACGCAGTCGACGGTCGTGGGCTTCCCGATCATCGCCGACGCGGACCGCAAGGTGTCGCAGCTGTACGACATGATTCACCCGAACGCGAACGAAACGCTGACGGTGCGTTCGCTGTTCGTGATCGACCCGAACAAGAAGGTGCGGCTCACGATCACCTATCCGGCCAGCACGGGGCGCAACTTCGACGAAGTGCTGCGCGTGATCGATTCGCTGCAACTGACCGATAATTACAAGGTCGCGACGCCCGGCAACTGGAAGGACGGCGACGATGTCGTGATCGTGCCGTCGCTGCAGGATCCGGAAGAGCTGAAGAAGCGCTTCCCGAAGGGCTTCAACGCGGTGCGTCCGTATCTGCGCCTGACGCCGCAGCCGAACAAGTGAGCATCGGCGGCCTGCGGCCGCGGCTCCGATGAAAAAAAGCCCGTCCGGCAGTCATGCCGGGCGGGCTTTTACTTGGCGGCGTGCGCGTGCGCGGCATTGCTGCCGCGTGCGTCATGGCCGGATCATCAGAAGAATGCCTGGATGCCCGTCTGCGCGCGGCCGAGGATCAGCGCGTGGATGTCGTGCGTGCCTTCGTACGTGTTGACCACTTCGAGGTTCACGAGGTGGCGCGCGACGCCGAATTCGTCGGAGATGCCGTTGCCGCCGAGCATGTCGCGCGCGAGGCGGGCGATGTCGAGCGCCTTGCCGCACGAATTGCGCTTCATGATCGACGTGATCTCGACGGCGGCCGTGCCTTCGTCCTTCATCCGGCCGAGGCGCAGCACGCCTTGCAGGCCGAGCGTGATTTCGGTCTGCATGTCGGCGAGCTTCTTCTGGATCAACTGGTTCGCGGCGAGCGGCCGGCCGAACTGCTGGCGGTCGAGCACGTACTGGCGCGCGGTGTGCCAGCAGGATTCGGCGGCGCCGAGCGCGCCCCACGCGATCCCGTAGCGCGCCGAGTTCAGGCAGGTGAACGGGCCGCGCAGGCCGCTCACGTTCGGCATCAGGTTCTCTTCGGGCACGAACACGTCGTCGAGGACGATCTCGCCGGTGATCGATGCGCGCAGCCCGACCTTGCCGTGGATCGCGGGCGCCGACAGGCCTTTCCAGCCCTTCTCGAGGATGAAGCCGCGGATCGCGTCCTTGCCGTTCTCTTCCAGCTTCGCCCATACGACGAACACGTCGGCGATCGGCGAGTTGGTGATCCACATCTTCGCGCCGGACAGCGCGTAGCCGCCCGGCACCTTCTTCGCCCGCGTGACCATGCTGCCCGGATCGGAGCCGTGGTTCGGCTCGGTCAGGCCGAAGCAGCCGATCCATTCGCCGGTGGCGAGCTTCGGCAGGTATTTCTGCTTCTGCGCGTCGGAGCCGAATTCGAAGATCGGTACCATCACGAGCGACGACTGTACGGACATCATCGACCGGTAGCCGGAGTCGACGCGCTCGACTTCGCGCGCGATCAGCCCGTAGCTCACGTAGTTGAGGCCGGGGCCGCCGTATTCCTCGGGAATCGTCGGGCCGAGCAGGCCGACCTCGCCCATCTCGCGAAAGATGGCCGCGTCGGTGCGTTCGTGGCGGAACGCTTCGGTGACGCGCGGCGCGAGCTTGTCCTGTGCATACGCCTGCGCGGCATCGCGGACCATTCGCTCTTCTTCGGTCAGTTGCTGGTCGAGCAGCAGCGGATCGTCCCAATGAAAAGTTGCAGCACTCATCGTCTCATCTCCTGTCGGCCCGAGTTGGCGCTTCAGCGCTTACTCCGGCCCCATGCTTGCGGTCGGTCGGAGCGGGCGCTTCGGCGCCGGCCCCGAGCCCGTGCTTTTCAGTCGGACAGAGGCCGCGCTGCAGCGCTTGCTCCGGGCTGATGCCTGAAGTTCGCTTGACTTGCGTTCCGCTGTGCGGAACAATGTTTTGCAAATCGACCTCAGTGTAGCACCGGATGACACTTTCAACCATCGACGACACCACGATCGACGAGCGCAAGTTCGTCGTCGCGCTCGCGCGCGGGCTCGAGCTGCTGCGCGCCTTCCGGCCCGGCGAGACGATGCTGGGCAATCGCGATTTCGCGGAACGCACGGGGCTGCCGAAGGCGACGGTGAACCGGCTCGCCTATACGCTGACCGTGCTCGGCTATCTGCGCTACGACGAGACGCTCGGAAAGTATGCGCTGGACGCCGGTGTGCTGTCGCTCGGCTACGCGCTGCTGTCGGGCTCGGGCACGATCGATCTCGCGCGGCCGCACATGCAGGCGCTCGCGCGCGAGGTCGGCGCGGCCGTGTCGCTCGGCTGTCGCGACGGGCTCGACATGATCTATCTGGAGACGATCCGGAGCGAGACCGCGTTGACGCTCGGGCTCGCGCCCGGTTCGCGGCTGTCGATGCTGACGAGCTCGATGGGGCGCGCGTACCTGGCCGTGCAGCCGGAGGACGTGCGCCGCGCGCTCTATGCCGAACTGCACCGCGCGGCCGGCGGTGCGGCCGACGCCGATGCGCTCGTCGCCGCCGCGCAGCAGGCGGTGGCCGAATTCTCGGCGAACGGCTGCTGCTATTCGTTTCGCGCGTGGCACACGGACGTGAACGCGGCGGCCGTGCCGTTTCGCGAGCCGCGCGAGGGGCGCTGGCTGATCCTGAGCTGCAGCGGCCCGGCGTCGTCGATGGACGAAGACGTGTTTCGCACGCAGGTCGGGCCGCAACTGAAGGCGCTCGCGCAGCGGCTCGGGCAGACGGTCTGAGAGCGACGAGCGCGCGGGTGTTGCCGTCGCGCGGCAACCGATCCGTGTGTGACGGATGTGGGCGCAGAGGCGATGCGGCGCCGTTGCGTATTGCGCGACGGGCGAACCGCGCTCATCATCGTTCGCCTGCTTCCCGACGACGAGGTCTGCGATGGCGCACCCCGAACCGATGGAAGGCGGATGCGCGTGCGGCGCGATCCGCTACCGTATCGCCGGCGTTCCGACCGACGCCGGTTTCTGCCACTGCCGGCTCTGCCAGCGCACGACCGGCGCGGCGGTCGTCGCATCGGCATCGGTGCCGATCGACGCATTCGAATATCTGCGGGGCGAACCAACCGTCTACGCGTCGAGCGCATGGGGTGAGCGACGCTTCTGCGGCCGTTGCGGCGCGCAGCTCGAATACCGGCGCTCTGACGCGCCGCAGACGGTCGAGATCAATTACGCGACGCTCGACGAACCGTCGAAGCTGCGTTCGGCGTGGCACGTCTGGTACGGCGATCGTTTCCCGGGCATCGAGATCGACGACGATCTACCGAAGTACGACGACGGTGGCAGGGAGTAGGCGGCCCATCGCGGGCAATGCGCCGGTGCGGGCGGGTGCGCAAGCGCATTCGACCTTTCTGCATGAACGAACGAGGAACCGGCCGGCGTCGAGCGACGCTGCGTGCTGAAACCCGATTCCCGACGTAACCCGACACCGGATGCCGCCCCCGGCGCGGCACGCCCCCCGCGTGGCTGCTCCCTCCGCTCAGGCCGTCACGACCTTCGCGAACACCGGCCCCTGCATGAACCGCACGTCGTGCTGGCGCAGCAACTCGCACTGCGTCTCGTCGACCACGCCGTCGAAGATCAGCGGAATCCGCACGCGCTGCGCGTAGGCGACGAGCGCCTTGACCATCCCGTCGCGCAACGCGATGCCCGCATCCATCTTGATGTAGTCGGGGCGCGCCATGTCCGATTCGACCGCGAGGATGCGGCCCGGATCGGGCAGCTTGTCCGCGACCTTGAAGCCGTGATGCTGATAGCTGCGCGTCAGGTAGCCGAGGAACGTCTTGTGGGCGACCGCGACCGCCGGCAGCTCGATCACGATCCGCTCGGGCGGCAGCCCGAAGCGCTGCAGCACCGACGAGAAATGCTTGCCGTGGTCGTACTTCACGCTCTTGAGCAGCCGCTCGTGCACGCGCAGGAACAGCAGCCCGTGACGCTGCGCCCCGAAGAAATTGATCGCGTGCAGCGCGCGCGACAGGCGGTCGATCGCGACCAGCGTCTGGTCGTCGACGGCCGCGTCGACCGGGTCGTGCTGCGCGCCGGTGACGAGCGTGACGGCCTGGAAGCCGAGCTCGTCGCCGTAGCGCTCGATCGCGTCGGCGAACGACGTCGATTGCGGCGCGCCGGGCATCGTCACGTCGTAGATCGGCTCGTACGCGCTGGCGAGCGTGCGCTCCGGCAGATTCGCGCACGCGGTGCCGCCTTCGGCAAGCGCGAGGTGTTCCCGCAGATACGGCAGTTGCCCGGCACGGCTGACCAGCTCGGGGATGGTAGGCGGAATCATCGGCGTGAGAAGGAAAAATGGCGGCCGAAAGGGCCGCCTCGTGACTTGATATTAGCAGCGCGCGCCGCGCTCGGCTCGGCGTTTCATTCATATGGTTATCCCGTCCCCGAGCGAACGACTAGGGTTTACGTTGATTTCACTATTCGTAATTGGTTTTACTATTCGTAAATCCAGGATTTGTCGCCGATCAAGAAATGCGGCATGCGGGCGCCGCGAAACGGCGCCGTTCACGAATCAACAGGAAGCAAGGAGCGAGACGTGGCGGTTGTTGACAGGACAAGCGGGCAGGCGCGCCGCAAGGAGACGGACGGAGCGACGGGCGCGGCGGTGCGCGCACGGCGGGGTTGACGCGCGGATGGCGACCATGAGCATCGATTACCAGACGCTGAAGTTCGAGTACCGCGCCCGCGCGCACGACGCGGCCGTCCACCCGGTGATCGTCGTCGGCGCGGGCCCGGTGGGCCTGGCCGCCGCGATCGACCTCGCGCAGCAGGGCGTGCCGGTCGTGCTGCTCGACGACGACGACACGCTGTCGACCGGCTCGCGCGCGATCTGCTTCGCCAAGCGCACGCTCGAGATCTTCGACCGGCTCGGCTGCGGCGAGCGCTTCGTCGACAAGGGCGTGAGCTGGCACGTCGGCAAGGTGTTCCTGCAGGACGAGCAGCTTTACGCGTTCGACCTGCTGCCCGAGGAGGGGCATGCGCGCCCGGCGTTCATCAACCTGCAGCAGTACTACGTAGAAGGCTATCTGGCCGACCGCGCATTCGAGCTGCCGAACATCGATATCCGCTGGAAGCACAAGGTGACGGGCGTCGACCAGTCGGCCGAACACGCGGTGCTGACGATCGAGACGCCGGACGGCGTCGCGACGCTGCGCGCGCAGTACGTGATCGCGGCCGACGGCTCGCGCAGCCCGATGCGCACGATGATGGGTCTCGAAAGCCGCGGCCGCACGTTCAAGGACCGTTTCCTGATCGCCGACGTGAAGATGAAGGCGGAGTTTCCGACCGAGCGTTGGTTCTGGTTCGACCCGCCGTTTCACCGCAACCAGTCGGTGCTGCTGCACCGCCAGCCGGACAACGTGTGGCGCATCGACTTCCAGCTCGGCTGGGATGCCGACCCGGTCGCCGAGAAGCAGCCGGAGCGCGTGATTCCGCGTGTGCGCGCGCTGCTCGGCGCGGACGTCGAGTTCGAGCTCGAGTGGGTGAGCGTCTATACGTTCCGCTGCCAGCGGATGGACACGTTCCGCCACGGCCGCGTGCTGTTCGCGGGCGATTCCGCACACGGCGTGTCGCCGTTCGGCGCGCGCGGCGCGAACAGCGGCGTGCAGGACGCGGACAACCTCGCGTGGAAGCTGAAACTGGTGCTCGACGGCCGTGCGCACGACCGCCTGCTCGACACCTATGCGAGCGAGCGCGAGTTCGCAGCGGACGAGAACATCCGCAACTCGACGCGCTCGACCGATTTCATCACGCCGAAAAGCGCGGTGTCGCGCGTGTTCCGCGATGCGACGCTGAAGCTCGCGCGCGACTGCGAGTTCGCGCGCAAGCTGGTGAACAGCGGCCGCCTGTCGGTGCCGGCCGTGCTGGCCGATTCGCCGCTCAACACGCCGGACCGCGGCGGCGACGCATTCGGGTGCGCGATGCGGCCCGGCGCGGCGGCGGCCGATGCACCGGTGCGCGCGCAAGGCGCGTCGGGCTGGCTGCTGCAGCATCTGCGCGGCGGCTTCACCGGCGTGCTGTTCGGATTGCCGGGCGACGCGGCCGCGCTCGCGCAGGCCGTCGACGGTCTCGCGCCGACGGTGCGGCCGGTGCTCGTCGTGCCGGCCGGGCACGCGCAGCCGGCGGCCGGTGTCGACGTCGTGGAAGACGTCGACGGGCTCGCCGCGCAGCGCTACGACGCGCAGCCCGGCACGTTCTACCTGCTGCGTCCCGACCAGCACGTCTGCGCACGCACGCGCACGCTCGACCGTCAGGCGATCGCCGACGCACTGGCGCGCGCGAGCTGCGCACGCTGAATACGATAAAGACACCGGAGACACCGTCATGCCCTCACTCGACACCCGCCCGCGCCTGGCCGATCCCGATGCGTTCTACGAAGCGCTGATCGACATGCATCGCGACCTGTCGGACGCCGACAGCCAGCTCGTCAATGCGAAGCTGATCCTGTTGCTCGCGAACCAGGTCGGCGACGCCGACGTGCTGCGCGAAGCGATGGCGCTCGCGCGCCAGGGCGTGACGCCGCCCGTGCATCCGGCCGCGGAGGTGGCGCGATGAGCGCGACGGCCGATACGCGCGTGCTCGAAGTCGAGCGCGTGATCGACGAGACCCATCGCCCGGGTTTTCACTGGATGCTGCTCGCGCTGTGCGGGCTGTGCCTCGTGATCGACGGGTTCGACGCGCAGGCGATGGGCTACGTCGCGCCGAGCGTGATCGCCGAATGGGGCGTGCCGAAGCAGGCGCTCGGGCCCGTGTTCAGCGCGAGCCTGTTCGGGATGCTGCTCGGCGCGCTCGGGCTGTCGGTGCTGGCCGACCGGATCGGGCGGCGCCCGGTGCTGATCGGCTCGACGCTGTTTTTCGCGGTGACGATGCTCGCGACGCCGTTCGCCGGCTCGATCCCCGTGCTGATGGCGCTGCGCTTCGTCACGGGGCTCGGCCTCGGCTGCATCATGCCGAACGCGATGGCGCTGGTCGGCGAGTTCAGCCCGGCCGCGCATCGCGTGAAGCGGATGATGATCGTGTCGTGCGGCTTCACGCTCGGCGCGGCGCTCGGCGGCTTCATCAGCGCGGCGCTGATTCCGGCGCTCGGCTGGCGTTCGGTGTTCTTCGTCGGCGGCGCGGTGCCGCTCGTGCTGACGGTGGCGATGCTCGCGCGGCTGCCCGAATCGCTGCAGTTCCTGGTGCTGAAAGGGCGCGTCGCGCAGGCGCGCGACTGGCTCGCGCGGTTCGCGCCGGAAGCCGGCATCGATGCGAATACGCGGCTCGTCGTGCGCGAACGCGCGGCGAGCGGCGCGCCGGTGGCCGAACTGTTCCGCCATGGCCGCCTGCCGGTCACGCTGCTGCTGTGGGCGATCAGCTTCATGAACCTGATCGATCTGTACTTCCTGTCGAACTGGCTGCCGACCGTGATGCGCGAGGCCGGCTATTCGCCGGGCACGGCGGTGATCGTCGGCACGGTGCTGCAGACGGGCGGCGTGATCGGCACGCTGTCGCTCGGCTGGTTCATCGAACGTTACGGCTTCGTGCGCGTGCTGTTCGCCTGCTTCGCGTGCGCGGCCGTGTCGGTGGGGCTGATCGGCTCGGTCGCGCATGCGCTGCCGTGGCTACTGGTGGTCGTGTTCGCGGGCGGGTTCTGCGTGGTCGGCGGGCAGCCGGCCGTGAACGCGCTCGCGGGCCAGTATTACCCGACGTCGCTGCGCTCGACGGGCATCGGCTGGAGCCTCGGCATCGGCCGGATCGGCTCGGTGCTCGGGCCGCTCGTCGGCGGGCAACTGATTGCGCTCAACTGGTCCAACGGCGCGCTGTTCCACGCGGCCGCGGTGCCCGTGCTGTGCTCGGCGCTGTTCGTGCTCGGCCTTGCGGGCGTCACGCGCCGCAGCGCTGCGCAGGCGCCGAACGCCGCCCTGAATTGATGGAGAAAGGAAAACGATGACGCTTGACCTGTCGAAACCGGCGACCGCCGGCTACCTGAGCGGTTTCGCGAACGAATTCGCGACCGAGGCGCTGCCCGGTGCGCTGCCGCACGGCCGCAACTCGCCGCAGCGTGCGCCGTACGGACTGTACGCGGAGCAGCTGTCGGGCACCGCGTTCACCGCGCCGCGCGGCCACAACCGCCGCTCGTGGCTGTACCGGATTCGCCCGGCCGCCGTGCACCGGCCGTTCGAGCCGTATGCGGGCGCGCAGCGGCTCGTGTCGGAATTCGGCGATTCGGCCGACGTGCCGCCGACGCCGCCGAACCAGCTGCGCTGGGACCCGCTGCCGATGCCGGTCGAGCCGACCGATTTCGTCGACGGTCTCGTGACGATGGCCGGCAACGGGTCGGCCGCCGCGATGAACGGCTGCGCGATCCACCTGTATGCGGCGAACCGCTCGATGCAGGACCGCTTCTTCTACAGCGCGGACGGCGAGCTGCTGATCGTGCCGCAGCAGGGGCGGCTGTTCATCGCGACCGAATTCGGCCGGCTCGACGTCGAGCCGTTCGAGATCGCGGTGATTCCGCGCGGCGTGCGTTTTACCGTCGCGCTGCCGGACGGCGATGCGTGCGGCTATATCTGCGAGAACTTCGGCGCGCTGCTGCGCCTGCCGGATCTCGGCCCGATCGGCTCGAACGGGCTCGCGAACCCGCGCGATTTCCTGACGCCGCAGGCCGCGTACGAGGATCGCGAAGGCGCATTCGAGCTGATTGCGAAGCTGAACGGCCGGCTCTGGCGCGCGGACATCGGCCATTCGCCGCTCGACGTCGTCGCGTGGCACGGCAACTACGCACCGTATAAGTACGATCTGCGGCTGTTCAACACGATCGGCTCGATCAGCTTCGACCATCCCGATCCGTCGATCTTCCTCGTGCTGCAGGCGCAGAGCGACACGCCGGGCGTCGACACGATCGACTTCGTGATCTTCCCGCCGCGCTGGCTCGCGGCCGAGGATACGTTCCGCCCGCCGTGGTTCCACCGCAACGTCGCGAGCGAGTTCATGGGGCTCGTGCACGGCGCGTACGACGCGAAGGCCGAAGGCTTCGTGCCGGGCGGCGCGAGCCTGCACAACTGCATGTCGGGCCACGGGCCCGATGCGGACACGTTCGAGAAGGCGTCCGCGAGCGACACGACGAAGCCGCACAAGGTCGACGCGACGATGGCGTTCATGTTCGAAACCCGCACGCTGATCCGGCCGACGCGCTACGCGCTCGACACGGCGCAGCTGCAGGCCGACTACTTCGAATGCTGGCAAGGCATCAAGAAACACTTCAATCCGGAGCAAAAGTGAGCGATATCCAAGACTGGCGCGCGACGCTCGATCCGGCTCGCAAGAGCTGGATCGACACGGCGAACGATCCCGCGTGCGATTTCCCGATCCAGAACCTGCCGTTCGGCGTCTTCAGCGATGCGAAGCAGGGCGTGCGCCGTGCCGGCGTCGCACTGGGCGACCAGATCGTCGATCTCGCCGCGCTCGCGCGTGCGGGCCTCGTGACGCTGCCGGCCGGCGCCGATGTGTTCGCCGCACCGACGCTCAACGCGTTCATCGCGCTCGGCCGCGATGCATGGCGCAGCGTACGCTCGCAGCTGTCGGCGCTGTTCTCGCGCGACAACGCGACGCTGCGTGACGATGCGACGCTGCGCGCGCAGGTACTCGTCGCGCAGCGCGACGCGACGCTGCATCTGCCGGTCGAGATTCCCGGCTACACCGATTTCTATTCGTCGAAGGAGCACGCGACCAACGTCGGCTCGATGTTCCGTGATCCGAAGAATGCGCTGCTGCCGAACTGGTCGGAGATGCCGATCGGCTACAACGGCCGCGCGTCGTCGGTGGTCGTGAGCGGCACGCCGGTGCGGCGCCCGAACGGGCAACTGAAGCTGGCCGACCAGGAGCGTCCGGTGTTCGGCGCGTGCCGCAAGCTCGACATCGAACTGGAGACGGGCTTCATCGTCGGCAAGGGCAACGCGCTCGGCGAGCCGATCGCGTGCGAGGACGCGGAAGCGCATATCTTCGGGATGGTGCTGCTGAACGACTGGAGCGCGCGCGATATCCAGCAGTGGGAATACGTGCCGCTCGGGCCGTTCAATTCGAAAGGCTTCGCGACGACGATCTCGCCGTGGATCGTCACGCTCGACGCGCTCGAACCGTTCCGCGTCGCGCAGCCCGAGCAGTCGCCGCAGCCGCTCGCGTATCTGCGGCATGCGGGCAAGCATGCGTTCGATATCGCGCTGGAAGTGACGCTGCGCGCCGAGGGCGCAGCCGAGGCCACGTCGATCTGCCGCACCAACTTCAAGCACATGTACTGGACGATGGCGCAGCAACTCGCGCATCACACGGTGGCCGGCTGCAACACGCGCGTGGGCGACCTGATGGGCTCGGGTACGATCAGCGGGCCGACCAAGGATTCGTTCGGCAGCCTGCTCGAACTGACGTGGAACGGCAAGGAGCCGGTCGCGCTGAACGGTGGCGGCAGCCGCACGTTCATCGAGGACGGCGACGAGCTGACGCTCGCGGGCTGGTGCCAGGGCGAGGGGTATCGCGTCGGCTTCGGTGCGTGTGCGGGCAAGATTTTGCCGGCGCGCAGCGTGTGACGGATCGCAGCGCGAGATGTGACGTATAGGTCACGCGCAGGTCACGCGTAGTCCGGAAGGACAGGACGGCCCGCATTGCGCGGGCCGTTGTTGTTACCGCGGGAAGGGCGCGAGCGGGCCGATACGTACGGGGGCGTGATGCTGCGCGCCAACGCCAACCCGCATCAGACCGCGCGTTGCACCGCGGCGCGGCGCTCCCACAGCGCCGCCACGACGAACGCGGCGACACAGGCGACCAGCACGCCGATGAGCGCGTTGCTGCCCAGTTGCTCCATCAACGCGCCCGCCACCAGCGGGCCGCCAAAGCTCGCAGCGCTCCACGACGCCGACACGAGCGAACTCGCGGTGACGAGCGCCGCGCCGCGGAACCGTTCGCCGCACGCGACGAGCGACAGCGTATAGATGCTGCCGGCCGCCGCGCCGAGCACGAACAGCAACGGCCAGCACAGCCACGGATTCGCGATCACGAACGGCAGCAGCGGCAGGCCGGCCAGCACGATCCAGCCGGCGCCGAGGTGCACGCGTTCGCGGCCGAGCTTGTCCGCGAGCCAGCCGATCGGGAACTGCATCGCGGTATCGCCGAACAGCATGATCGACGCGAGCAGCACGGCGGTCGCGCTCGCGACGCCGTGATCCATCGCGTAGAGCGGCAGCAGCGACAGCGCGAGCGTGTCGAACAGCGCGAAGAAGCCGGTGCCGATGATCAGCGCGGGCATGCGCGGCAGCACCGCGAGCCAGCTGTCGTGCGCTGCGTGATGCGCGTCGTCGCCGGCGAGCGGCGCACGGCGGATCGTCGCGAGCGTCGGCAGCGCGAGCAGGAACAGCGCGCCGCACAGCGCGAAGCGGATGCTGGGCGCGCCGGCGATCTGGCTGACGAGCACGGGGCCGGCCATCTGAAACAACGTGAAATTGGTCGCGTAGATCGCGACGACGCGGCCGCGTGTCGAATCGTCGGCGAGCTGGTTCACCCATGCTTCGCCGATCGTGAACAGCAGCATCAGCGCGGCGCCGCACAGCACGCGCAGCACGCCCCACAGGATCAGGTTCGACGTGAACTGCATCAGCGTGGTGGCCGCCGCGAGCAGCACGACCGACACGACGATCGCGCGGCGCGCGCCGATGTGCCGTGCGAGCGCGGTGACGAACGGGACGATCGCGAGGCCGCCGAGCGCCTGCGCAGCGGTCAGCATGCCGACGACGTTGGTGCCGTGCCCGGCTTCGGTCAGTGCGAGCGCGGTGAGCGGCAGCGTGGCGCCGGTCCCGAGGCCGACGACCGCGACGCTCAGGATCAGCGCGAGGAAATCGCGATTGAGAATGGCTTTCATCGGCCGCGATGCTACACCGCGACCGTTGAAAGGTCCATGAAGGCCGTCAGGATCGGATGGAGTTGCGTACGCAACGATCGCAGCAGGGTAATGTCACACGTACTCGGTCGGCACGACCACCGGGCGGCGTTCGAGCGACGCCGACCACAGCGTGAGCGCGAGCGCGGCGATCGCCATCGCGACGCCGACCCACGGCAGGCTCACGAGCGACACGCCCGAGCCGATCGCCATCCCGCCGAGCCACGCGCCGGTCGCGTTGCCGAGGTTGAACGCGCCCTGATTGAGCGTCGACGCGAGGTTCGGCGCGTCGCTCGCGCGATCGACGATCATGATCTGCAGTGGCGGCACGATCGCGAACGCGAGGATGCCCCACACGAAGATCGTCGCGAGCGCGGCGAACGGCAGATGCATCGTGCCCGCGAACAGCGCGAGGACGATGCCGATCAGCGCGAGCGTCGCGATCAGCGACGGCATCCGGCGCCAGTCGGCGAGCTTGCCGCCGAGCGTGCCGCCGACGGTCAGGCCGAGGCCGAACAGCAGCAGCACGTAGGTGACCTGGCGCGGCGAGAAGCCCGTCACGTCCTCGAGGATCGGCGTGATGTACGTGAACACGCTGAACAGGCTCGCGGACGCGAGCACGCTGATGCCGAGCACCATCAGCACCTGCGGGTGCTTCAGCACGCTGAATTCGCGCGTGATGCTGGTGTCGGGCATCGCGAGGTTCTTCGGCAGGCACACTGCGAGCGCGGCGGCCGCGGCGATGCCGATGCCGGTGACGGCCCAGAACGTCGCGCGCCAGCCGAACGCCTGGCCGAGCGCGGTGCCGAGCGGCACGCCGAGCACGTTCGCGAGCGTGAGGCCGGTGAACATCAGTGCGATCGCCTGTGCGCGGCGGTTCGGTGCGACGAGGTTGCTCGCGACCACCGAGCCGATCCCGAAGAACGCACCGTGGCAGAACGCGGTGACGACGCGCGCGGCCATCAGCACCGCGTAGCCGGGCGCGATCGCGCAGAACAGGTTGCCGGCGATGAACAGCCCGATCAGGCCCATCAGCGCACGCTTGCGCGGCATCTTCGCGGTGACGATCGCGAGGATCGGCGCGCCGATCGTCACGCCGAGCGCGTAGCCCGACACGAGCATCCCGGCGGCCGGAATCGACACGCCGAGGTCGTGCGCGACATTGGGCAGCAGCCCCATGATCACGAATTCGGTGGTACCGATTCCAAATGCGGCGACGGCAAGGGCGAAAAGAGGCAGGGGCATCGCGGTAGGCTCGGGAAAGGATGCCGCTCGAGCCAGGCGCGGGAGGCGCGGGGCGGGCGGTCGGTGAGGCGAACGTCAGCCGCGATTCTACTTCAGTGAAAACCCCTATGCTCGGGGCCAAAACGGGTGTTGCCGGCGTGCGACGGGGCGGTAAGCGGGAAGCTCACAGTGTGGGATTCGCGGGGGCCCAGGGCCGGGATGATGGCGGCTGCCGGAGGGGATCACGCGATGCGTTCGGACGGCCCGTCGCGCATCGCGTCCGGCGTGTGCTTCGTTTCGCTGGCCACCCCCGCTGGCGCCGCAGCCGATCCGGCCCCATCGATCGCCGCCGGATCGTCCCAGCCGTTCTCGAACAGGCAGGCTTCGATCGGCATCCGCGCGGCCCAGCGCTCTGCTTCGAGCATCGGCTTCGCATAGAACGCGTCGACGTGGCCGACGCACAGCACGGCGATCGGCTTCGCGCCGTCGGGCATCCGCAGCAGCGTGCGCAGCGCATCGACGTCGAACAGCGACACCCAGCCCATCCCGAGCCCTTCCGCGCGCGCGGCCAGCCACATGTTCTGGATCGCGCACGCGGCGGAGGCCAGATCCATCTCCGGCAGCGTGCGGCGGCCGAATACGTGGCGTTCGCGGCCGTCGGCGAGCGCGACGACCAGCAACTCGCCGCATTCGCGCACGCCTTCCACCTTCAGCCGCATGAATTCGTCCTGGCGCTCGCCGAGCGCGTCGGCGGTCGCGCGGCGTTCGGCCTCGACCAGTGCGTGGATCGAGGTGCGCAGGGCGGGATCGGTGATGCGGATGAAGCGCCACGGCTGCATGAAACCGACGCTCGGCGCATGGTGCGCCGCGCGCAGCAGCCGCGCGAGCACGGCCGGATCGACGGGCGCCGGCGTGAAGTGGCGCATGTCGCGCCGTTCGAAGATGGCACGGTAGACGGCGGCGATGTCTGAATCGTCGAAACGCATGAGCGGCAAAGGCAGGGAAGGACGTCGGCGCAACGATAGCAGACGGCGCGCGCGAAACGTTACTTCAGCCGAAACAATGCGCTGAATTGTTGACGAGGGTGAGTGCGGTGCGCGGCAGCGCGCACGAGCAAACGATTGCGGAGGCGCTGCACGCCATTAAACGTGCGGTTTCTCAACGGTTTGCGGTCACGACGTTCTGCGGCGTGCCCGCATGCCACGCCTCGATGTTCAGCAGCGTCGTGTGCGCGATCTCGGCCAGCGCCTCGCGCGTGAAGAACGCCTGGTGCGATGTGACGATCACGTTCGGGAACGTCAGCAGGCGCGCGAGCACGTCGTCCTGCAGCGGCAGGTCGGAGTGATCCTCGAAGAAGAGCCCGCTCTCCTCCTCGTACACGTCGAGCCCGAGATGGCCGAGCTGGCCGCTCTTGAGCGCGTCGACCAGTGCCTGCGCATCGACGAGGCCGCCACGCCCGGTGTTGATCAGCATCGCGCCGTGCTTCATCCGCGCGAGCGTCCGCTCGTTGATCAGGTGGTGTGTCGACGGCAGCAGCGGGCAATGCAGGCTGACGATGTCGGCATGACGCAGCAGCTCGTCGAGCTCGACGTAGCGCGCGCCGAACGCGATCAGCTCGTCGTTGTACGGCGGCACCGAATGCGCGAGCACGTGCATCCCGAAGCCCATCATGATCTTCGCGAACACGCTGCCGATGATGCCGGTGCCTATCACGCCGACGGTCTTGCCGTGAAGGTCGAAGCCCAGCAGGCCGTTCAGCGAGAAGTCGCCTTCGCGGGTGCGGGCGACCGCGCGCGGCAGGCGGCGATTGAGCGCGAGGATCAGCGCGACCGCGTGTTCGGCGACCGCATGCGGCGAATACGCGGGCACGCGCACGACCGTGATGCCGAGCCGTTCGGCGGCGGCGAGGTCGACATGGTTGAAGCCCGCCGAGCGCAGTGCGATCAGCCGCGTGCCGCCGTCGGCGAGCCGTTCGAGCACGGCCGCGTCGACGGTGTCGTTGACGAACGGGCAGACGACGTCATAGCCGTGCGCGAGGATCGCGGTTTCCGCGTCGAGGTGCGACGGCTGGAAGTGCAGCCGATAGCCGAACTGCCGGTTGGCGGCGGTGAACGAATCGTCGTCGTACTGACGGCTGCTGAACAGGATCACGCGCACGCTGCACCTCCGATGGCTGACGCGCGCAGTTTACTGCAGCCCCGTGACGATGTCGGAGCGTTCGGGGCCGCGTACCGGCCGAAGGAAGCCGTAATCCGCCTGCTCGCGGGCGGCCGGCGCGCTGAAGTACTCGAGCGCGTGCTCGACGAAGCTGCGGGTGCGGGCCGGCACGTACTGGCGGTTCGGATAGACGAGCGACAACTGCGCGTCGGGATCGTCGATCCGGTAGCCGGCCATCAGCCGCACGAGCGTGCCGTGGTTGAGCGCGTCGGCGACGCACGGCTCGGGCAGCACCGCGATGCCGGCGCCGGCCACGGCCGCCGCCTGGACGAGCGCGAGCTGGTTGACCGTGCAGGCCGGGCGCACCGTGACCGAATGGGCGACGCCGTCGTGGCCGACCAGTTGCCACGTCGGCGCGTGCTGGTGCGGCGCGAGCGTGACCCAGTCGTGTCCCGGCAGGTCGTCGGGCACGCGCGGCTCGCCGCGGCGGTCGAGATAGGCGGGCGCCGCGCACGCGACGAACGGGTTCGGCGCGAGCGCATGGCCGATCAGCGTCGGGTTGCCGTCGAGCCGGGTGCCGGTGACGATGCCGACGTCGTAGCCGGAATCGAGCACGTCGAGCGGCCCTTCGGCGACGGTCAGCTGCACGCGCAACTCGGGGTAGCGGTGCCGGAAGCTGCTGACGAGCGGCGTCAGCGCCAGCGGCGACAGCAGCCCCGACGCGACGACGCGCAGCGTGCCGGCCGGTTCGCGCACCGCATGCGCGACGGACGATTCGAGGTGGTCGAATTCCTCGAGCAGCGCGCGGCAACCATCGAGGTAGCGCACGCCAGCCTCGGTGAGCGACAGATTGCGCGTGGTGCGATGGATCAGTCGTGTGTTCAGGTGGCCCTCGAGCATCGCGATCGAACGCGTGACGAGCGCATTGGACACGCCGAGATGGTGCGCCGCGCGCCGGAAGCTTTGCTGCTCGGCGACGCAGACGAATACACGCATGGTCTGAATCTGGTTCATGGCTTGCGTATTTCTGGCCCGGTTGATTGATTATGGTTGTGATTTTTCGCCGCGCAACGTCGAAGGCGCATCGTGCGGCTCCAGCTTGCCCTCGTATCGAAAAATCTATATTTCGATTCCGTAGACAATTGTTCAATACAGAACCGATATCCGTCAACCTGAGAAAATGGGCGGCTTGCGTAAAATCGAAATCGCGGGTACCGGTTTAACGCTGCAACGCAGCAAGAACGCACCGGACAAAACCGAATCGGTATTGGAGTATGTGTCGATTTGGAAAATATTTATCAAATTAATCAATGTGTTGCGGGTAGTTCGAGCGAGCCGGTACACGGCGGTGCAGGAGTCGTTCCCCAATACGGTCAGGAATGGTGGATGTTTTTTCCACGTTCGGATTTTGTGTATCGAATTCGCTCCGCGATTTGTATCAGGTGGCCGGTGTATTGCGTTCGATCCGCCAATTGGGCTGAACCGCCGGTTTCGAAGAATCGTCTTGATATTGGCGAAGAAAATCGCGCGTACGGAACCCGAATGGAACCGTTTCGCAACCGGGGGCAATCTTTTTCCAATCCGGAAGATCATCGCGCATGCGGTGCATGGCCGTCTGGCCCGGTTCGATGACCGGGCCACCGTCGCGCTGTCCGGACGCGTGTGCCTCTTGCGCGAGGCGGCGGAACACGGAATGATCGATCAGTTCGCTGCGTGCAACGGGCGCGTGCCACGGACGCCGTGCTCCGGGTGCCATGCCGTGGGCGTTCGAGCATTTCCTTTCCTCATCCTTTTCCAGCCATGTCCATCGATTACTCGCCGATTCCCTGTCCCGTCGTCGTGCCGCTCGACGCGATCCTGCCCGAAGAACCGCTGCTGATGATGGGGGCCGGCCCGGTTCCGATCCCGGCCGCGGTGGCCAAGGCGAACACGATCGTGATCAACCACCTCGGCGCGACGATGGCGAAGATCATCGAGCAGGTGAAGGAGATGGCGCGTTACGTGTTCCAGACCCGCACGAAGTGGGTACTCGGCGTCGCGGGCCCGGGCTCGGCCGCGATGGAAATGGCGATCTCGAACCTCGCATGGCGCGGCACGCGCGTGCTGTCGATCCGCAACGGCTTCTTCAGCGCGCGGATGGCCGAGATGGCCACGCGCGTCGGCGCCGACGTCGCGATGCTGGAAGTGGCCGATCGCGCGGTGGCGAGCCTCGACGAGATCGCCGACGCGATCGCGCGCGAGCGGCCCGAGATCGTCACGATCGTGCAGGGCGAGACGTCGAACACCGTGTGGAACCGCGACCTGCGCGACATCGCGGCGCTCGCGAAGGCGGCCGGCGCGCTGGTCGTCGTCGACGCGGTGTGCACGCTGTCGACGATGCCGCTCGAGATGGACGCGTGGGGCATCGACGCGGTGATCACCGGCGGCCAGAAGGGGCTGTCGTCGATCCCGGGCGTGTCGCTGATCGCGTTCTCCGATGCCGCGTGGGAGCGCATGAAGACGCGCCCCGAGCCGAACGCGCACTGGTGTCTCGACATGGCGCTCGCGGAGAACTTCTGGCACAACGCCGGCTATCACTACACGGCGCCCGTGTCGGGTGTGCTCGCGCTGCACGAGGCGCTGCGGCTCGTCTGCGCGGAAACGCTCGAAAGCCGCTTCGCGCGCCACCTGCGCTGCTCGCTGGCGCTGCAGGCGGGCGTCGAATCGATGGGGCTCAAGCTCTATGCGCCGAAGGACTGCCGGCTCAATTCGGTGGTCGGGATCGAGACGCCGGAGGGGCTGACGCCCGGGATGGTCTGCGGCCATATCTCGAAGCAGTACCAGGTCGAGATCTCGGGTTCGTTCGGGTTGCCGATCGTGCGGATCGGGCAGATGGGCGAGCAGTGCCGCGAACACAACCTGTTCCGCACGCTGCATGCGTTCGGCCGCACGATGGTCGACCTGAAGGTGCCGGTCGACCTGCCGGCCGGCGTCGCGGCGCTCGAACAGGAACTGTCGCGGCGCGGCACGTAAGCGCGGAACAGCGGAAAGGGGCCGCGCTCAGCGGCCTTGCATCGCGCGCCGATACGTATTCGGCGTCGTGCCGTGCGCGTCGCGAAAGCGATGGCTGAAGTGGCCGGCGTTCGCGTAGCCGCAGTCGGCCGCGATCTGCGCGAGCGGCAGCGACGTCGTGCGCAGCAACTCGCGGGCCCGGGCGAGCCGTTGCTCGGCCACCCACGCGTGCGGCGCGCGGCCGAACGACAGCCGGAACATCCGCGAGAAATGGTATTCGGACAGCGCGGCAACCTCGGCAAGTTCGCCGAGCGTCAGCGGCTGCGTGAGATACGTGTCGATGTAGTCGCGCACGCGGCGGCGCACGGCCGGCGCCAGCCCGCCGCGGAACGACGTGTCGGTGCGCGTCGTGCTCTGGCCGCGCAGCAGCAGGCTCAACACTTCGTGCGCGGTTTCGTTCACGCGCAGCCGCTGGTCGGCATCGTCCCAGCCATCCAGCGCGAGCGAGCGCAGCAGCGCCGCGACGCGTGCATCCTCGAAATAGGTGCGATCGGCGAGCTTCAGCTCGCGCGGCTCGCGATCGAGCTCGCGGATCGCACGCTGCGTGAAGTGCTCGGGCAGGAAATAGAGGTGGATGAAATGCATTTCGCCGCGCACCCACCAGCGTGATTCATGGTCGCCCGGCAACGCGCACAGCAGGCTCGGCGCGCCGTAGCGCGGCACGCGCTGGCGCTCGGTCCGGTAGCCGCCGTCGAGGTAGCACGACAGCGTGTGATGGCCGGGCTGCTCGTAGACCGTCTCGCTTTCATCGGTGATCCGCGTCCATTCGGCGATCGCGAGGTGATCGCCGAGCCATGCGAAGCGCTCGAGCGTCGCGTTCGCGTCGGCGAGCGTGCGACAGACCGACTGCAGGCCGAACGGCAGATCGCCGCCGGCCAGGGCGGCGGCGCGGTCGACGGGTGGGGCGCAGAGGGAGAGACTCATGATGCGCCGAGTATAAGCGGGCGCGCGGCGCCGCGTGCGGCGCGCCGAAAAAGACCGCAATTCCGGACAATCGACCCACGCTGGGCGACGGCATAGTCGGGATCCCGATTCACCCGATTGTCCGGAATGCCGCCATGAACCTGTCGCTTTATTTCGTCACCGTGCTGATCTGGGGCACCACCTGGATCGCGATCAAGTGGCAGCTCGGCTCGGTGCCGCCGCCCGTGTCGATCGCGTGGCGCTTCTGGCTCGCGGCCGCCGTGCTGTTCGCGCTGCTGCGCGTGATGCGCCGCCCGGTGCGCCCGCCGCGCGAGGCGTGGCGCTTTCTCGTCGCGCAGGGCTTCGCGCTGTTCTGCCTGAACTTCCTGTGCTTCTACTACGCGGAGCAGGTCGTGCCGAGCGGCCTCGTCGCGGTGATCTTCTCGACCGCGCCGCTGTTGAACTCGATCAACGGCCGGCTGTTCATGGGCCGCCCGCTGCGGCCGTCGGCGATCGCCGGCGCGCTGCTCGGCCTGACGGGCATCGCATGCCTGTTCTGGCAGCAGATGGCCGGCCATCTCGACGACCATGCGACGTGGACGGGGCTCGCGATCGCGTTCGCCGGCACGATGTGCTTCTCGGCGGGCAACCTGCTGTCGAGCCGGATGCAGTCGATGGGGCTGCATCCGCTCGCGACCAACGGCTGGGCGATGCTGATCGGCGCGGCGATCCTGACCGTCGGCAGCGCGGCGGCCGGGATGCCGTTCACGCTCGACACGAGCCCGCGCTATCTCGGCGCGCTGGTGTATCTCGCCGTGCCGGGCTCGGTGATCGGCTTCACCGCTTACCTGACGCTCGTCGGCCGGATCGGGCCGGAGCGCGCGGCGTACTGCACGGTGCTGTTCCCGATCGTCGCGCTGGCCGTGTCGACGGTGTTCGAGGGCTACCAGTGGTCGCCGCTGGCGGTGCTGGGGCTGCTGCTTGTGGTGGCCGGCAATCTCGTCGCGTTCGACCTCACGCGGAAGCTGTTTCTGCGAACGGCGTGACGAATTCCGCGGCAGCGCGAGCGCACGCTCGAGGGAACCGGTACTTGAGGTGATTCGGTTGACGTAGTTGACTTGGTTTCGATTCGGGGCTACGCTCGATTACTTCGGTAGTGACGGGAGTCGAGCATGGTCACGCAAGCTCATACGCTGGAAGGGACGGCTGCAGTCCTTGATGTCGAGACGGAGGAAGCGTTGCGCAGCGCGGTTGGCGCGGCGACCATGCTCGGCCCCGATCGCGCACGCGCGCTGCTCAGGCTGTCCGACGAGCAATTGGGGCACCTGTTCAAGGTCGGCATCGCGCAGGTCATCGATCTGGCCGGCACGATCACGTTCGGCCTCGCCGCTGCGGCGACGCGCGACAGGAAGCCCGCCGGCGGGAAGAAGCGGGGGAGCGGAGTCGTCACCGCCGATCTGGAGCGGCACGTGCAGGCGGAGCGGCGCATGCTGGTCACCGACGGCAAGCTGCTGCCGGCTGCGCAGACATGGGCCGGCCTCGGCATGACGCGGCAGGCGCTCAGCAAGGCTGTGGCGTCCGGGCGGATCTTCGCGGTCGATGTCGGCGCTGCCCAGTACTATCCGGCCTTCTATCTGACGGGAGAGATCGATCGCAAGACGTTGGGCAGGGTGACCCAATGTCTCGGCAGTTTGCCGGGATGGAGCAAATGGCAGTTCTTCACGACGCCGAAGGCATCCCTGGGCAACGTTACGCCGCTCGTCGCGCTGTCACGCGGGAAAGTGGACGAAGTCGAGCGCGCCGCCATGGCGTTCGCCGAGCGCTAGGAGGGGCGTTTGCTGACGGCGCCGGGGGAACATTTTGCGAGCGCGACACTGACGACTCGCGAAGTTGCACCGACGGAGTGGTACGCATCTCGCGATATGCGACCGGAGAACCCTACTTCGGGAGATCGGGCGGTAATCGCTTCGACGATCCGCGCAAGCGACGGCGGTACGGCACCAGCTATTTCGGTTTCGATCTGCATTGCGCATTCGCCGAGACGGTGCTGCATGACGAAGTCGCCGATCTGGCGTTGGATGGTTTTCCGCTCGTGACGACCGAACTCGATCGCTACGTGCTTGCATTTGACGGCGCGCCGCTGACCGTGGCCGTCCTGCACGGCTTGCCGCTGAAAAACCTCGGTGGCGACGGCGCGTTGTCGACCACCATGCCATACGACGTTCCGCAACGGTGGTCGCTTGCCGTCTACCAGCATCCTCGTCGCGTCGACGGATTTTTATACATGTCACGTCATCTCAACACGTCGGAAGCGCTCGTGCTCTTCGATCGTGCCGGACCCAAGCTCTCGCTCGGGAACGCCGTTCCGTTCCGGCGCCACCCCGATGCGTTGCGCATACTGCGGGACTTCAACGTGCTGCTGCGTTGAGCCGCGTTGCGCGCGTCAACGAGCGTCAAGCTCCATGCCTTGCGGGTTACGCCGCCGCGCCGCTCCCCGCCACGCGCGCCTGCCGCTGATACAGCACCATCGATAGCGCGACGCCCGCCGCGGCGGCCACCGCCGCGAACAGGAACACCTGCGGATAGCCGAACGCACCCGCGACATAGCCGGCCAGCGGGCCGGTGATGCCGAGCGACAGGTCGAGGAATACCGAATACGCGGACAGCGCCGCGCCGCGGCTCGCGGGCGGCACGAGCGCGACGGCCTCGACGCCGAGCGCCGGGAAAATCAGCGCGAAGCCGAAGCCCGTGAGCGCCGCGCCGACGAGCGCGACGTGCGGCACCGGCGCGAGCCACAGCAGCAGCAGGCCCGCGGATTCGAACGCGAACGACACGATCGCGACGCGGAAGCCGCCATAGGTCTTGATCGTGTTCGCGAACAGCAGGCGCGCGCCGATGAACAGCGTGCCGAATACCGTCAGCGACAGCGCGGCGTTCGGCCAGTGGCGCGCCGCGTAGTACAGCGTGACGAAGGTCGCGATCGAGCCGAAGCCGGCCGAACCGAGCGCGAGACCGAGGCCGTGCGGCAGCACGCGCGTGAACACGCTCGCGTACGACATCCGTTCGCCGTGCACGAGCGGCACCGGCGCGATCAGGCGGGCGAGGTAGAAGCCGAGCGCGGCCAGCGCGATCACGATCACGCCGATCAGCGCCGGATTCAGCGTATGCGCGATCGCGACGCCAACCGGCGCGCCGAGCGCGAGCGCGCCGTAGGTCGCGATGCCGTTCCACGAGATCACCTTCGCGTTGTGCGCGACGCCGACCCGGCCGATGCCCCACAGGATCGCGCCGGTGCCGCACAGGCTTTCGCCGACGCCGAGCACGAGCCGGCTCGCGACCAGCAGCACGAGGCTCGCGACCGGCCAGTGCGCGAGCAGCAGCGCGACGAGCAGCAGCACGCCCGACACGCCGCAGCCGACCAGCCCGCGCAGCACGGTCTGCTTCGGCCCGAGCGTATCGGCGAGGCGCCCGGCGAGCGGCCGCGAGGCGAGCGTCGCGAAGTACTGGACGCTGATCGCGCCGCCCGCGACGATCGCCGAAAAGCCGAGGTCGTCGTGGACGAAGCCCGGCAGCACCGCGAGCGGCAGGCCGATGGTCAGGTAGCAGATGAACGTGAAGCAGACGACGGACACGATTTGCAGCGTGACCGCGAACCCGCTGCGCGGCGGTGTGGCGGAATCGGATGACATGGGGTCGGAACGAATGGTGAAACGAACGGAAAACGGCGGAAAAGGGAATCGGGATTTTCCCATGGAACCGGTTTTCCCGCAGGTACCATTTAGTTAATCGAGCCCCGTTCCGGAGGATCGCGGACGGTCGCGGGCGACCGGGACGGGCCCGAGCGCACCGTGCGGCAAGGGTGTCGGCCGGCCGGGCCCGCATATCGCGGCAGTTATATGAGCCGCATGCGTGATGGGCTATGGGTTGCGGAATTTGACGGTGATAGCGTGCAAACTGTCAGAAAAACGTCGGTCGAGCGCTCCGCGCTGGCCGCCTTGCCCCCATTTGAAGAAACGCCGAGACATGAGTGAGCCGATCCGCTTCTACCATCGTCACGCGATCCGCGAAGTCAGCGGCGCGGACGTGACCCGCACCGTGCTGCAATACCTGCGCGAGGACGCGCATTGCACCGGCACCAAGGAAGGCTGCGCGGAAGGCGACTGCGGCGCGTGCACGGTCGTCGTCGGCGAGCTGACCGATGCCGGCGCGGTCGAGTTCAAGGCCGTCAACGCGTGCATCCAGTTCCTGCCGACGCTCGACGGCAAGGCGCTCCTGACGGTCGAGGACCTGCGCCAGCCGGACGGCACGCTGCATCCGGTGCAGCAGGCGATGGTCGATTGCCACGGTTCGCAATGCGGGTTCTGCACGCCCGGCTTCGTGATGTCGATGTGGGCGCTGTACGAGAAGCACGGCCACGAAGGCTGCGGCAGTGCGTGCGCGAAGGCGAAGGACGTGCCGACGCGCACCGAGATCGCCGATGCGCTGACCGGCAACCTGTGCCGCTGCACCGGCTATCGCCCGATCGTCGATGCGGCGGTGCGGATGTTCGACGCGGCCGGCGAAGGTGCGACCGGCGAAGGTGCTCAGGCACCGTCGGCGCCGGTCGACACGGCCGCGCTCGCCCGCACGCTTGCATCGCTCAAGCGCGACGACACGTTCGACTACACGACGATCGACGGCGCACGCTTCGCGGCGCCGCGCACGCTCGACGCGCTGGCCGCGCTGAAGGCGGAGCGCCCCGACGCGCGCATTCTCGCCGGCAGCACCGACATCGGCCTGTGGGTCACCAAGCAGATGCGCCGCCTCGACGACCTGATCTACGTCGGCCAGATCGCCGAACTGCAGCAGATCGTGCACGGCGACGACTGGATCGAGATCGGCGCGGGCGTGACGGTCGAGAAGGCCTATGCGGCGCTGGCCGGCACGTATCCGGAACTGACCGAGATGTGGAAGCGCTTCGCGTCGCTGCCGATCCGCAACGCGGGCACGCTCGGCGGCAACGTCGCGAACGGCTCGCCGATCGGCGATTCGATGCCGGGCCTGATCGCGCTCGGCGCGCGCGTCGTGCTGCGCGGCGGCGACACGGTGCGCGAGCTGCCGCTGGAAGCGCTCTACACGGGCTACCAGCAGAAGGACATGGCGCCGCACGAATTCGTCGTCGGCCTGAAGGTGCCGACCCGCACCGGCGCGCGCGACAAGCTGCAGTTCCGCACGTACAAGCTGTCGAAGCGCTTCGACTCGGACATCTCGGCCGTGTGCGCGGCGTTCGCGTTCATCGCGGACGGCGACACGATCCGCGAGCCGCGCATCGCGTTCGGCGGGATGGCCGCGACGCCGAAGCGCGCGGCCAATACGGAAGCCGTGCTCGACGGCGCGCAGTGGCACGAAGCCACCGCGCAGGCCGCGATGCAGGCGCTCGAGCGCGACTACCAGCCGTTGTCCGACATGCGCGCGACGAGCACGTATCGGCTCGATACCGCGAAGAACCTGATGTATCGATTCTGGCTGGAGACGCGTCCGCACGACCCGCTGCCGCCGCAAGCCTTGAACGTGCGCGAAGTGGCCGCCGAAGTCGCCGCTGACGCGGCCAACGACGCGGCGCGCGTCTGACGAGGGAGAACACCGAACATGAACCAGCAAGCAGAACCGTTCCTGAGCACCCTCGATCCGCAGGCCGACGCCGCGCAGGTGCACGTGTCGCGCGCCCACGAATCCGCCCACCTGCACGTGAGCGGGCGCGCCACCTACACCGACGACATTCCGCTCGTCGCCGGCACGCTGCACGCGGCACTCGGGTTGTCGGCGAAGCCGCACGCGAAGATCGTGTCGATGAACTTCGACGCGGTGCGCGCGACGCCGGGCGTGGTCGCCGTGTTCACGGCCGACGACATCCCGGGCGTCAACGATTGCGGCCCGATCATCCACGACGATCCGGTGCTCGCAAAGGGCGTCGTGCAGTTCGTCGGCCAGCCGATGTTCATCGTCGTCGCGACGTCGCACGAAACCGCGCGGCTCGCCGCGCGCCGCGCGCAGGTCGACTACGAGGAGCTGCCCGCGATCCTGACCGCGCAGGAAGCGCGCAAGGCCGAAACCTACGTGATCCCGCCGCTGAAGCTCGCACGCGGCGATGCTGCCGCGCGGCTCGCCGCCGCACCGCACCGCGAGTCCGGCGAGATGCTGCTCGGCGGGCAGGAGCAGTTCTACCTCGAAGGGCAGATCGCGTACGCGGTGCCGAAGGACGACGACGGGATGCACGTGTACTGCTCGACGCAGCACCCGAGCGAGATGCAGCACCTCGTCGCGCACGTGCTCGGCGTCGCGTCGCACAACGTGCTGGTCGAATGCCGCCGGATGGGCGGCGGCTTCGGCGGCAAGGAATCGCAGTCAGGGCTGTTCGCGTGCTGCGCGGCGCTCGCCGCGTGGAAGCTGCTGTGCCCGGTGAAGCTGCGCCCGGACCGCGACGACGACATGATGATCACCGGCAAGCGGCACGACTTCCATTACCGCTTCGACGTCGGCTACGACGACGACGGCCGCATCGACGGCGTCGCGCTCGACATGACGTCGCGCTGCGGCTTCTCGGCCGACCTGTCGGGCCCGGTGATGACGCGCGCGGTGTGCCACTTCGACAACGCGTACTGGCTCGGCGACGTCGACATCGCCGGCTACTGCGGCAAGACCAACACGCAGTCGAACACCGCGTTCCGCGGCTTCGGCGGCCCGCAGGGCGCGTTCGCGATCGAATACATCCTCGACGACATCGCGCGTTCGCTCGGCCGCGATCCGCTCGACGTCCGCTACGCGAACCTGTATGGCAAGACCGAGCGCAACGTGACGCCGTACGGACAGACCGTCGAGGACAACGTGCTGCAGGAGCTACTCGGCGAACTCGAGACGACGAGCGACTACCGTGCGCGCCGCGCGGGCGTGCGCGCCTTCAACGCACGCAACACTGTGCTGAAGAAGGGCATCGCGCTCACGCCGGTGAAGTTCGGCATCGCGTTCAACGTCACGCACTTCAACCAGGCCGGCGCGCTGGTGCACATCTACACCGACGGCTCGGTGCTCGTGAACCACGGCGGCACGGAGATGGGGCAGGGGCTCAATACGAAGGTCGCGCAGGTGGTCGCGCATGAGCTCGGCATCCGCTTCGGCCGGATCCGCGTGACGGCGACCGACACGAGCAAGGTCGCGAACACGTCCGCGACCGCCGCGTCGACGGGCTCGGACCTGAACGGCAAGGCCGCGCAGGATGCGGCGCGCCAGTTGCGCGAGCGGCTCGCGGTGTTCGCGGCGAAGCAGTTCGGCGACGGCAAGGTCGATGCGGCCGACGTGAAGTTCGGCAACGACGTCGTGTGGGTCGGCGGCCATGGCGTGCCGTTCGGCGAAGTGATCGCGAAGGCGTACCTCGCGCGCGTGCAGCTGTGGTCCGACGGCTTCTATGCGACGCCGAAGCTGCACTGGGATCAGTCGAAGCTGCAGGGCCGGCCGTTCTACTACTACTCGTACGGCGCGGCCGTGTCGGAAGTCGTGATCGACACGCTGACCGGCGAAATGCGCACGCTGCGCGTCGATGCGCTGCACGACGTGGGCGCGTCGCTGAACCCGGCGCTCGACATCGGCCAGGTCGAAGGCGCGTTCATCCAGGGGATGGGCTGGCTGACGACCGAGGAGCTGTGGTGGAACCCGGGCGGCAAGCTGATGACGCACGCGCCGTCCACGTACAAGATCCCGACGGTGAACGACACGCCGCCCGAGTTCAACGTGCGGCTGTTCCAGAACCGCAACGTCGAGGACAGCATCCACCGCTCGAAGGCGGTCGGCGAGCCGCCGCTGCTGCTGCCGTTCTCGGTGTTCTTCGCGGTGCGCGACGCCGTGGCCGCGGTCGGCGACTATCGCGTGAATCCGCCGCTCGACGCGCCAGCCACCGGCGAGTCGATCCTGCGCGCGATCGGCGCGGTGCGGGCGGCGAGCGCCGCGCGGGCAGGCTGAGATGAACCGCCTCTCCACGCTCGCTTCGTGCGCCGGCCCCGACGGGGCGGTCAGCCTCGTCGTCAGGCCGGCCCGGCGGAGGCCGGCATGAACGGCCCCGCTCGTTCGCCTCGTGCCGCGTCGCAGGCGCCCGCCGCCGGCTGCGACGGCGCGTGCGGCAGCGCGCCGTCGTCGATGCAGCCGTTCGCGCCGGGCACCGGC
Source organism: Burkholderia cenocepacia (assembly GCF_014211915.1). NCBI lineage: Bacteria > Pseudomonadati > Pseudomonadota > Betaproteobacteria > Burkholderiales > Burkholderiaceae > Burkholderia > Burkholderia cenocepacia. The sequence continues at coordinate 1,369,171 of NZ_CP060039.1, forward strand.
CAGCGCAACCGCGCGACCGGCGCGCCGGCGCCGATGCACATCGTGCTGTTCGGCGCGGGGCACGTCGGCCACGCGCTCGTCACGCTGCTCGGCGCGCTGCCGTGCGTCGTGCAGTGGGTCGACACGCGCGACGAGCTGTTTCCGGACGAATGTCCGCCGAACGTGCAGCCGGAGCCGACCGACACGCCGGAGGCCGTCGTCGACGCGGCGCCGCCCGGCGCGTACTTCCTCGTGATGACGCACAACCACGCGCTCGACTTCTCGCTCGCCGCGCAGATCATGCGGCGGCGCGACTACGCGTACTTCGGGATGATCGGCTCGCGCACCAAGCGCGTGAAGTTCGAGCGCCGGCTCGCCGCGCGCGGCGTCGATCCGGCGCGGCTCGTGGAGATGGTGTGCCCGATCGGCGTCGCGGGCATCGTCGACAAGGCGCCGGGCGCGATCGCGGTGGCCGTCTGCGCGGAACTGCTGCAGGCCCGCTCGGGCATGCCGGTGGCCGATGCGAAGGCGGCTGCGGCCGGCCGCGCACGCGACGACGTGTCCTGCGCGCGATGAAGCCGCGATAAAGCCACGGTAAAACGGCGACGCCGCGCGGCCGGCGCACGGCCGCGCGTTTTTGCATACACTGCACGACCATGCGCGGCAGCGGGTCGCGCTTCACCTCACCGTGCACGCACCCATGTCCGATCACTCCGTCTATCTGGACGCGCTCGATGCGAGCCTCGTCGCCATCGAGCGCTGGCTATCCGGCGTCGATACCGCGCCCGCGGCGCTCGATGCGCTGCTCGCCGCGTTTTCCGCGGACTTCACGATGATCCTGACCGACGGCCGCATGGTCGACCGTGACGGCATGCACGCGCTGTTCGCGAAGCTGGCCGGCGCGAAGCCGGGGCTGCGCATCACGCTGTCGGAGATCCGCGTGCTCGCGGCCGACGCATCGCATGCGGTGCTCACCTATCTCGAAGCGCAGCACGCGACAGCGGGCGAGCTGCCCGCGCGCCGTGCGACCGCCGTGTTCACGCGCGATGCGGCGGGCGTCGTGCGCTGGACCCATCTGCAGGAAACCTTCTGCACGGCCTGAGCAGCTGCGCTGCCTGCACCGTCGCGCTGCCTGCCCTGTTCCGCTGCGCTTGGGCCGCGCGTCAGCGCCTGCGCGTGCGGGCGACCGTCAGCTCGTCGGACACGCTCTGCATCAGCGCGCACAGCCACGCGATGTCGGTCGGCCGATCGGGTTGCGGGTGCGTGAGCAGGTAGCTCTTGATGCGCGGGAACGGCACGGGCGGCGTGACGACGACGAGCGGCAGCAGTTGCGCATAGTGCGTCGCGAAGCGGCGCGTCGTCGTGAAGATCAGGTCCGACTGCAGCAGCACCTGCGGCACGATGCCGAAGTACGGCAGCGTCGTCACGATACGCCGCGTGAGGCGCGCGCGTGCCAGGCCGATTTCGATCGCGTTGCGCTTGTCGCCGGTGTACGGCGTCGGTGCGACGTGCGCGGCCGATGCATACGCTTCGCGCGTGAGCGGCGCGCGGGCAAGCGGATGCGCGTCGCGCATCAGGCACACGATCGTGTCGGAGAACAGGTCCTGGCGCGCGAACTGCGGGTCGGGCTTCGGCCAGTTGCCGATCACGAGATCGAGCGCGCCCGATTCGAGCGCGCCCGCGTGGTCGAGCGCGGGATTGAGCGAATCGATTTCCAGATGGGCATGCGGTGCCGCGTCGCGAAAGCGCTCGATCAGCGTCGGCATGAAGAAGTCGTTCAGGTAGTCGGGCGCGGCGACGCGGAACGTGCGCCGCGCGGACGACGGATCGAAGTCGCCGTGCGGCGTCGCGATGAAATCGACCTCGCGCAGCGCACGCGACGCGGCTTCGAGCAGCGACGCGCCGTATTCGGTCGGCACCATGCCCGATTTGCCGCGCACGAGGATCGGGTCGTTCAGCGTCTCGCGCAGCTTGCGCAGCGCGGTGCTGATCGCGGGCTGCGTCTGGTTCAGCCGCAACGCGGCCTGCGTGACGCTGCGCTCGAGCAGCAGCGTGCGTAGCACGCGCACGAGCCAGATGTCGAGCGAGGCGGTACGGTCGTCGTCTTCCATCGATTAGGGTGATTCCAGTGACGCGTAACCTTACCGCAGCCGCACGTTGCCGTGCGTGATACCGGCCATCACGCACGCCATCACGCGCGGCCCTTCGGCAGCGTGCTGATCCGCTTGACCTCGCGCGATTCGAGCCAGTTCGGCGTGCGCGCGCAGTACAGCACCATCGGCAGCGCGTCCTCGCCCCAGAACAGTTGCTGGTTCATCCAGAACGTCGGCACGCCGAACACACCGAGCGCGATCGCGTCGGTCGTGTTGCGGGTCAGTTGCGCGGCGGTTTCCTCGAATTCGATCAGCTCGTCGCCGTGACCCACGCCGACGCGTTCGCACAGCGCGGCGAAGCCTTCCGGCGTCGACGGATCGTTGCCTTCGCGCCAGATGAACCGGAACATTTCCAGCACCGTCACGATATCGGCGCGCAGCGCGATCGCGAGGCGCAGCACCTTGTCGGAATCGAACGGATGCGCGGGCGGCATCTTGAAACGGATGCCGAGCTGCTCCGCGCGAAACAGCGCGTGACGGTACGTGAACACGCGCTTGGCCGGCACGTCGGCGGTCGGGCGCTGGCCCCAGTGGCGCTGCAGGTCGCTTAGCGACACGGGCACGGGGACGAACGGCACGTCCGGCCATTTGTCGTGCTGCTCCAGCAGCAGATACGAGAACGGCGACACGAAGTCGAAGAACCAGGCGGGTTGGGCGGTATCGAGGCCGGTTGTCATGTCGTTCTCCAGAAGGTGGGGCGTGCGGCGCCTGGCGGCGGCCTCCATGTTACGCGGCGGCGCGCGCATGCAGCAATGATCGCGGATCGTTCGCTCACGCGGAACCGGGAGTCGCCCGGGGGCGTCGCCAGCCGGCGGCGGCGCGGCTTGCGCGCGTGCCGGCGGGCTGCCGGCGCCGGGCGGGCCCGCCGCCGCGTCCTGGTCGTGCGCGGTGAGCCGTTCGCGCACGAAGCCGATGTGCTCGCGCAGTACGTAGAACTGACCGGCGTACGCGAGCGGCATCTTCATCCGGTTCACGGCTTCCTCGATGTCGTCGAGCTGGTCGAGCAACTGCACGCGCTCCTCGGCCGTATGTTCGCCGAGCGCGCTGCGTTCGAGCGCGATCAGCGCGCCGTACCAGCGGTAGATGCGCGAGCGCACGCGCCAGCCGTACAGCGACGGCACGAGCCGCAGCCCGGGAATCAGCACGACGATCAGCGGTACCAGCACGACCAGCAGCCGGTCGACCAGGCTCGCGACCCAGAACGGCAGCCGCCGGTACAGGAAGGTCTTGCCCGACTTGTAATAGCGCGACGCGTCGTCGGACAGCGGGAAGCCGCGCGTGACCGGCGACGGGAATTCGCCCGCGTGCTGCAGGATCGTCGCGTGGCCGTGCACTTCGCGCGCGGCCTCGATCAGCAGGTCGGACAGCGCGGGGTGCAGCGAGTCGCGCGCGACGAGTTCGATCGTCGGCGCGACCGTGTGGATATCGGCGGGCGGCAGGTTGAGGCCGAGATCGTAGACGCCCATCGGCAGCGTGATCGCGGTCAGGTACGGAAAGCGCCGCGCGTACGCCTCGGCCTGCGTGAACGAATACACGTGCACGCCCGGCGCGCGGAACAGCTTCGCCATCACCGGGATCTGCGTCGAATCGCCGGACAGGAAGGCCGCGTCGATCTTGCCGTCGAGCAGCGCGGTCGCCGCGTCCTCGCCGGCGGTCGGCAGGAGCGCGGTCGGGCCGCCCGGCACGATGCCGTTCATCTTCAGCAGCGCGAGGCTCAGTTCGCGCGCGCCGCTGCCTTCCGCACCGAGCGCGAGCCGCTTGCCCTTGAAGTCGGACAGGCGCGCGACGACCGGGCCGCGGTACATGATCGCGAGCGGCACGTAGCCGATGCTGCCGAGCGACACCAGATGCTCGTCACGTTCCTTCGGGCCGATGCCGCTCTGCACGAATCCGACGTCGACCGGCGCGTTCGGATTCGACAGCCGCGCGAGGTTCTGCGCGGAACCTTCGGACGATTGAACGTCGAGCGTGACGCCGTTTTTAGCGAGAATCGTCTTGTACTTCTGCGCGGCGTTCCAGTACGTGCTGCCGGGCGGCCCGGACGAGATCACGAGCGTGGACGGCGGCGCCGGCTGGATCAGCTTGACCGCGAGCCAGACGGCCGCGCCGGCGAGCAGCACGGTCGGGCCGATCGACAGCGCGAGGTCGCGCCAGGAGACGGCGACAAAGCGGGCGAGGATGCGGCGCGGCGGGCGAGGGCGGGCAGGCTTCATGGGGTTGGCGGATGACGCTGGCGTGACGCATCGGTGACGGTCGTCGCGGGACGACGTGGAGTCTCGCGGCGATGGTACCCGGTTTCCCCGCGCCTGCGCGAGTGGGGGGCGGTATTGCACCGCGGCACCGGGATGGCGGCCACCACCCCCGCGTCAAAAGCTTTGCGCTTCGGCGGGCACTGGATTACATTGTGCGACGCAGCCGCGCCCGATTCGCGCGCGACCCGGCACGTCATCAGACCGGGCGCGTCCGGCCGGCGGCTGTCCGGCCCGGCCGGCCCGCTTTCGCGTGCGCCGGCCGCCGGCCCGTGACGCCTCTCTCGTATCGCCGTGGAAAACACCGGCTGTCCCGCCCGTTCGCGCGCGGGCCGGCTGTTTTTGGGGGTATTCGGCCGTACTGTGCACGGCCGTTCCGGAGTGATAAGGAGATAGCATGAAGTCGATCGTGTTGAGAGCGTTGGGTGTCGCCGCCGTGGCGGCCTGTCTGTCGGGCAGCGTGTATGCGCAGTCGAGCGACGCAGCGGCCACGGAAGCGCCGGCGGCGGCGAGCAGCGCGCCGAAGGCCGCCGCGAAAACCGCGAAGAAGGCGAACCGCAAGCTCGGCTACGCGGTGCGCAAGGCCATTACGAAGGCAGGCGGCATCGACGTGGCGAACATCGTCGTGCGTTCGAAGGGCGGCGCGATCTCGCTGGAGGGCACGGTGCCCGACCAGGCACAGATCGACAAGGCGGAAGAGGCGGCGAAGAGCGTGAAGGGCGTGACGTCGGTCACGAACAAGCTGACGGTTCAGCAGCAGTAACGCCGGGCGGCGGCGCGCGAGCGCCGCGTGCGCCCGTTTTCAGGCGGGCCCCGGCATGCCGGGGCCCGTTTGCGCTTCAGAGGCCGAACGCCGCGCGCGACGCGGCGGCGGACCGATAACGATATCGAGGGGGCGGCGATGACGAAACTCGGGTGGGGCAGGCGGGTGGTGTGGGGGGCGGCGCTGGCCGCGGTCGCGATGCTCGGCGCGTGCAACGGCGACGAGTCGGCCGAGCGCAACCGGTTGCCCGGCTTCGTGTCCGGCAGCGTGCGCACGACGGCCTACGACGGCGCGAGCGACGACCTGCTGACGGCCGGCCTCGGCAAGACCGGCCTCGCGGCGGCGACTGCGCCCGGGTTCGCGAACCCGTCGCGGCCGACCAGCGCCGAATTGCGCCGTCTCGCCATCTGGTCGAACTATCGCGCGCTCGTCGACATGAGCGCGAATGGCGGCTACGGCCGCTTCTGGGGGCCGAACGTCGACCTCGACGGCAACGACACGCTCGGCGAAGGCAAGATCCCCGGCACCGAATATCTCGCGTACGCCGACGACGGCAGCGGCAGCAAGAACGTCACGCTGCTCGTGCAGGTGCCCGCGAGCTTCAACCCCGCGCAACCGTGCATCGTCACGGCGACGTCGTCGGGCTCGCGCGGCGTGTACGGCGCGATTTCCGCGGCCGGCGAGTGGGCGCTCAAGCGCGGCTGCGCGGTGGCCTACAACGACAAGGGCGGCGGCAACGGCGCGCACGAGCTCGGTTCCGACACAGTCACGCTGATCGACGGCACGCTTGCCAACGCGGTGCTGGCCGGCACCGCGAGCCTGTTCACCGCGAACGTGACGAGCGGCGATCTCGCCGCATTCAACAGCCGCTTCCCGAACCGTTATGCGTTCAAGCATGCACATTCGCAGCAGAACCCCGAGCAGGACTGGGGGCGCGTGACGCTGCAGTCGGTCGAATTCGCGTACTGGGCGCTCAACGAGCAGTTCGGACCGGTGATCGACGGCGCGCGTCACGGCGTGCGCTATCGCGCGGGCGACATCACGACGATCGCCGCGTCGGTCAGCAATGGCGGCGGCGCGTCGCTCGCTGCCGCCGAACAGGACAATCGGGGCTGGATTACCGCGGTCGTGGTCGGCGAGCCGCAGATCAACGTGCGGATGGCGCCGAATGCGGTGGTCCGCGCGGGCGGCCAGCCGGTGCCGTCGTTCGGCCGGCCGCTGGCCGATTACGCGACGCTCGCGAACCTGCTGGAACCGTGCGCGGCCGCGTCGGCGTCGCTCGCCGGTGCGCCGTACCTGAGCGCGCTGCCGGCCACGACCACGCAGTCGATCCGCACGCAGCGCTGCGCGACGCTCGCCGCGGCCGGGCTGGTGGCAGGCGCCGACACGCAGAGCCAGGCGGCCGACGCGCTCGCGCAACTTCACGCGGCCGGCTATCTGGCCGATTCCGACCTGCTGCAGGCGCCGATGTGGGATTCGCAGGCCATTCCAGCGATCGCGGTCACCTATGCGAACGCATACACGCGCTCGCGCGTCACCGACAACCTGTGCAACTTCAGCTTCGCGACGACGAACCCGGCGACGGGCGCGGTCGCGGCGCCCGCCGCATCGCCGATGCCGAGCGTGTTCGGCGTCGGCAACGGCGTGCCGCCGACCGCCGGCATCAATCTGGTGTTCAACGACGGCGCGGGCACCGACCACCGGCTTGCGACGCCCGATGCAAGCTTCGCGGGCGCGCTGTGCCTGCGCCAGCTGTGGACCAACGGGATGCTCGGGATGCCCGCGAACGTCGACGCGGTGCGCGTGAACGCGAACCTGCACGGCAAGCCGGCGATCATCGTGCAGGGTCGCAGCGATGCGCTCGTACCGGTGAACCATGCGTCGCGCGCGTACGTCGCGCAGAACGGCATCAGCGAAGCCGGGCGCAGCCAGCTGGTGTTCTACGAAGTGACGAACGGCCAGCACTTCGACGCGTTCCTGTCGGTGCCGGGCTTGGACACGCGCTTCGTGCCGGTTCACTACTACAACGTGCAGGCGCTGAACCTGATGTGGCGGCATCTGAAGAACGGCGCGCCGCTGCCGCCGTCGCAGGTGATCCGCACGGTGCCGCGCGGCGGCACGCCGGGCGCCGCGCCCGCGCTGACGAGCGCGAACCTGCCGCCGATTTCGACCGCGCCGGGCGCGAACGCGATTTCCGTCGGCGTCGGCACGATCGACGTGCCGCTCTGACGGCGCCCGCCACGCGTTCTCCAGCACGCCGGACCGTCGTCCGGCTTTTTTATTGACGTCGCCTGGAATCGGTCCCGTACGGCCTTTTATCCGAATAGCGAGCGCTGTAACAAATTATTACTTTACGGCGATAAATCCGGAACCTAATATGCGCCGGTATTTTCACTTAATTTAATAAATTCAGACGCGAGAATATTCCTTTCCGTTTAGTTAATCGATCCTTTCGATTTTATTCAATCGGCTCGAATCCCGGCTGATCGCCGTTTCGCGATTAATCGGTATCTCGCCGAGGGGGATCGTTCGTCTATTCGAAGTGAAGACGCTTTGCCGGGCGGGCTTTGCGCGGCGTTCTTTTGTCCGTCTTTTTTGTTGTGCCTGCGAATCAACAGAATGAATCCGTATTGCAGCGAATCATTGAATTCTCGTTGGCAATGGAATTGATTCCATTGTGCGGTTGCAAAAAACATGGGTGGGTAAATCGTGCCGATCGGTATTCGCCGATCCGGTAAAAAACTCGGAGTGCGTCGCATAACGAATGCATTCCCGGTGCGGAGCGCCGGCGCAAATGATCCTTTGCGGCCGGCGGTATTTATCGTTCTGTTCGAGAGGCAATAATGACGACACGGAAGTCCTTGAAAGACGGTTTCGCGCTATTCGGAACGACCTTGAGCGTACCGCTCGCCGCCGCAGCGGCCGCGGCGCTGCTCGTCACGGGGTGCGGCGACGACGGGCCGAGCCCGAGCGCGTCGGCCGCCACCGCGGCCGCGACGACCAGCGGCAGCACGTCGGCCGTCACCGACGCAACGACCGCCGCCGCGGCCGACCAGCCGTACGTCGACACCGACGTGTACGGCACCGGGCCGAACGACGCGGTCACGGATTCGACGGAAGGCGCCGCGGTCGTGCACCGCCAGGTCACGATCGGCGGCAAGACGATCAAGTACACGGCCACCACCGGCCACCTGACGACGATCGATCCGGTCACGTCGGCGCCGAACGCGAAGATGTTCTACGTCGCGTACACGCAGGACAATCCGGACCCGTCGAAGCCGCGTCCGGTCACGTTCTTCTACAACGGCGGCCCCGGTTCGTCGTCGGTCTACCTGCTGCTCGGCTCGTACGGGCCGAAGCGCCTGCAGTCGTCGTTCCCGAACTTCACGCCGCCCGCGCCGTACAAGCTGCTCGACAACCCGGACAGCCTGCTCGACCGTACCGACCTGGTGTTCATCAACCCGGTCGGCACTGGTTATTCGACCGCGATCGCGCCGGCGAAGAACAAGGACTTCTGGGGCACCGACCAGGACGCGCGCTCGATCGACCGCTTCATTCAGCGCTACCTGACCAAGTACTCGCGCTGGAATTCACCGAAGTTCCTGTACGGCGAGTCGTACGGCACCGCGCGCAGCGCGGTCGTGTCGTGGGTGCTGCACGAGGACGGCATCGACCTGAACGGGATCACGCTGCAGTCGTCGATCCTCGACTATGCGAACGCGCTGTCCGCGCCGGGCACGTTCCCGACGCTCGCGGCCGACGCGTTCTACTGGAAGAAGACGACGCTCAACCCGACGCCGACCGATCTCGACGCGTACATGGTCCAGGCCCGCAACTACGCGGACAACACGCTCGCGCCGCTCGCGCAGAAGCCGAACCCGCAGGACGGCGGCTTCGTGAACGTGCGGCTGAACCTGAAGCTCGCGACCGCGCAGCAGATGGGCGCGTACATCGGCACGGACCCGACGTCGCTGATCCAGACCTTCGGCAACCCGGCCGCGCTCGGCAACGTGCCGTCGTCGGATGACAACCCGCCGTACACGTTCTTCCTGACGCTGGTGCCGGGCACGCAGATCGGCCAGTACGACGGTCGCGCGAACTTCACGGGCAAGGGCATCGCGCCGTACATCCTGCCGAACTCGGGCAGCAACGATCCGTCGATCACGAACGTCGGCGGCGCGTACACGGTGCTGTGGAACAGCTACATCAACACCGACCTCAAGTACACGTCGACGTCGTCGTTCGTGGACCTGAACGACCAGGTCTTCAACAACTGGGACTTCAGCCACATCGACCCGACCGGCGCGAACAAGGGTGGCGGCAATACGCTGTACACGGCCGGCGACCTGGCGTCGACGATGAGCGTGAACCCGGACCTGAAGGTGCTGTCGGCGAACGGCTATTTCGACGCCGTCACGCCGTTCCACCAGACGGAGCTGACGCTTGCGCAGATGCCGCTCGATCCGACGCTCAAGGCGCAGAACCTGACGATCAAGAACTACCCGTCGGGCCACATGATCTACCTGAACGACGCGTCGCGGACCGCGCTGAAGGGCGATCTCGCCAGCTTCTACGACGGTATCCTCGCGAACCGCACCGCGCTGCAGCGCGTGCTGAAACTGCAGGCGCGCACGCAGCAACTGAAGCAGCAGACACTGCAGCAGCAGGGGCAGTAAGCGTGGCGGGCGGCGGGTGCCGCCCCGGATGGACGACAGCCCGATCGGCGCAGGCCGGTCGGGCTGTTTTGCTTTCGCAGCGGATGATGGCGCGGCGTGTCAGTGGCGCCGGCCGGAAATAGCCGCGGGGATGCGGCGCCCGCTTACGCCAGCACGAGCCGCACGCCGACCGCGACCAGGGTCGACGCGAGCAGGTTGCGCAGCAGCCGCTCGGGCGCGCGCGCCGACAGCAGGCTGCCGATCACGATGCCCGGCAGCGAACCGAGCAGCAGCGACAGCAGCATCGACCAGTCGACCGAGCCGAGCAGCCAGTGGCCCATGCCCGCGACCAGCGTGAGCGGCACCGCATGCGCGATGTCGGAACCGACGATGCGGGTCGTCGCGAGCAGCGGATACAGCAGCAGGAGCACGGTGACGCCGATCGCGCCGGCGCCGACCGACGTCATCGACACGAGCACGCCGAGCACGGCGCCCGTCAGCACGGTCGACCACAGCGTGCGCGCGGGGCTCGGCGCGAGCGGGTTGCGGGCGGCGAACGCGGTCAGTTGAGGGCGGAAGATCAGCGCGAGCGACGTGAGCAGCAGCGCAACGCCCAGTACGAGCTGGATCATCCGCGCGGTGCCCGGCGTGTTCATCCCGTGCGTATGCAGCCACCACAGCGTGAGCGCCGCGGCCGGCACGCTGCCCGCGGCGAGCCGGCCCGTGATGCGCCAGTCGATCGAGCCTTTCAGGCCGTGGACGAGCGTACCGGTGGCCTTGGTCGCGGCTGCGTACAGCAGGTCGGTGCCCACCGCCGTCGCGGGGTGGACGCCGAACAGCAGCACGAGAATCGGCGTCATCAACGAACCGCCGCCGACACCCGTCAGGCCGACGAGAACGCCGACGAACAGGCCGGACAGCGAGTACAGCAGATCGATATGGGGAAGCGACATCGGAGCAGGCGGTTATGCGGCGTTCGGCGGCGGCGCGCGGCCGCGGCGCGCGCATCAAAGTCCGCCATTGTCGCAAAAGTGACGCGTCAACGTACGACTGCGTTAAAAATCGGCCGGAGAGGCGCGCACGGCGGCGGCCGGCGGGACGTGAAACGGGCGTTTGAGCAGGGACGCGGCCGACGGTGATGATCGGCCCGAAAGCGGTGACGAATCGGGCTTAAACGGCGCGCGTCCGACGCGCATAAAAAAGAGGCGCGACAGCGCGTGCCCTGATCCGATGCCGGTTCTCGGTTCTCGGTTCTCGGTTCTCGGTTCTCGGCTCCCGGTTCCCCCGCCGACGGTCAGTGCATCGCGGGGCCGGCGCCTTCGACCGCGCGGGGCGCCCGGATGCGCAGCGCCAAACCGGTCAGCGCGGCCACGGCGGCAAACGCCGCGCCGAACGCGAAGGCCGCGTGGTAGCCGCCGTTCAGCGCGTCGAGCGGCGTGGCTTGCGCCGCCGCGAGCGCGTCGGTACGGGCCCCGGCGAGGCTCGCGAGGATCGCGAGCCCGAGCGCGCCGCCCATCATGAACGACGTGTTGACGATACCCGACGCGAGCCCGGAATCGGCCGGGTCGACGTCGTTCATCGCGGCGAGCAGCACCGGGTTGAACGCGACGCCCGCGCCGATGCCGAGCAGCGTCATGCCGGGCAGCACGTGCGACACGAAACCGCCGTCGACCGGCGCGCGCGAGAACAGTGCGAGGCCGCACGCCGCGAGCAGCAGGCCGGCGGCAATCGGGCCGCGGATGCCGAAACGCATCACGATGCGCGCCGACAGCCCGAGCGAGAACGCGGCCATGATCAAATTCGCCGGCAGGAACGCGAGCCCGACCTGCAGCGGCCCGTAGCCGAGCACGCGCTGCATGTACAGCGCGGACAGGAAGAACCACGCGAACATCGCGGCTGCCCACAGCACGGCGATCGCGTTCGCGAGCGCCACGTTGCGCGCGGCGAACAGCGTGAGCGGCATCAGCGGATGCGCGGCGCGCGACTCGATCGCGATGAACAGCGCGAGCAGCACGACGGCCGCGCCGATCAGCGCGATGGTCTGCGTCGACAGCCAGCCGGCCTCGTTGCCGCCGACGATCCCGTAGACGGCCAGCATCAGCGATGCGGTCACCGTGATCGCGCCGGCGACGTCGAGCCGCGCGGCGCCGGCCGGTGCACGCACGCGCGGCAGCAACGCGACGCACATCGCATAGACGGCGACGCCGATCGGCAGGTTGACGAGGAAGATCCAGTGCCACGACAGCGAGCTCGTCAGCAGTCCGCCGAGCAGCACGCCGATGCTGCCGCCGCCCGCGCAGACGAAGCCGTAGACGCCCATCGCACGCGCGCGTTCGCCGGGCTCGGTGAAGAGATTCATGATCAGCGACAGCGAGACGGCCGACACGACCGCGCCGCCGAGCCCCTGCACCGCGCGTGCGGCGATCAGCATCGCCTGCGATTGGGCGAGGCCACACGCCAGCGACGCGAGCGTGAACACGACGAGGCCCGCGAGGAACATGCGCCGCTGGCCGTACAGGTCGCCGAGCCGGCCGCCGAGCAGCAGGCAGCCGCCGAACGTCAGCAGGTACGCGTTGACGACCCAGACGAGGGCCGTTTCGGTGAAGTGGAGGTCGGTACTGATCGACGGCAGCGCAACGTTCACGATCGTGCTGTCGAGCACGATCATCAGCACGCCGAGACAGAGCACGATCAGCGCGTACCAGCGCTTCTCGCCGTGAATCCCGTGGGTCATGGGCTTGCAGCCTTCTGATCGTTATTTGAAGGATGCATTGTAGAGGTCGCCGGCGCGGGCTTCCTGCCGGTTTGTGGCAGGAGCGTCGCGTAGTGGCGCGCGGCCCCGATGCGCGTTACGAGCGCGCCGGCAGTTCGCAGCCGTCCGGGCCGCAGGCGGCCGCATCGCTGCCGTCGAGTGCGACGATGCCGTCGCGCCATGCCTGGTCGAGCGCCTGCGCGAACGCGTCGGCCGGCTGCGCGCCCGACACCGCGTAGCGGCCCCCGAACACGAACAGCGGCACGCCGCGCCCGCCGATTTGCGCGGCGCGCGCGATGTCGGCTTCGACTTCGTCGCGGTACGCATCGCTGCGCAGCACCGCTTCGACGGCCGCGCGCTCGAGCCCGGCTTCGACCGCGAATTCGGTCAGCGCGACATGATCGAACAGCGAGCCGTGTTCGCAGAAGTACGCGCGATAGAGTCGCTCGGTCAGCGCGTGCGCGCGGCCCGTGGCTTCCGCGAGCTTCACGAGCCGGTGGCCGTCGAGCGTGTCGCCGACCAGCGTGCCGGGCAGGTCGTAGCGCAGGCCGACGCTCGCCGCTGCATCGGTCACCTGGCGCAGCATCTGGTCGACCTGCGCGGGCGACATCCGGTATTTGCCCGCCAGCATCGCCTCGACCGGCTCGACGGGCTGGCCGGGCATCAGCCGGTACGCGCGCAGCGCGACGTCGACGCGGTCGGCGTGCGCGAACGCGGCCAGCGCCTCGTCGAAGCGGCGCTTGCCGATCCAGCACCACGGGCAGATCAGGTCGGACCAGATTTCGACGGTCAGGGTCGGGCGGGCGGTCGGGGCGGGAGCGGTCGTCATGGGCGGTACGGGACGGCAAAAAAATGTAACTGCGACTATATCACTTTATGCTTCCAAGCTCCGTCGTCCGCAGGCCCGGGCGGAATCCGGGGCACGCCCGCGCATCGTGAAGGCTCGACGCGGCATCGGCAGTCCGGTACCGGTGTCCGGAGCGTGCCGTCATCACGCCCGCCGCATCGCGCTCAGGCGTCGCCCTGCGTTTCCTTCAGGTGCTTGAGGTGCTTGTAGACCGTCGCGCGCCCCATCCCGAGCACGTTCGCGACGTAGTTCGCCGCGCTCTTGCCGCGGAACGCGCCTTCCGCGTACAGCGCCTCGACGAGTTCGCGCCGGTGCTCGCGCGTGAGCCCGTTCAGCCCGACCTGCCGCTCGCGCAGCCAGCCGTGCAGGAACGTGTTGATGCGCTCCTGCCAGTCGTCGCGGAACAGTTCGTCGGGTTGCGCGACGACGCCCGCGCCCTTGATGAACAGGTCGAGCGTCGCGCGCACCTCGTCGAACACCGCGATGTTGAAGTTGATGCACATCATCCCGGCCGGCCGGCCTTCGTCGTCGAACAGCACGTTGCTGACGCAGCGCATCCGCCGGCCGTCCCAGTTCAGCTTCTCGTACGGGCCGATCACGCGCTCGCGCGCCGAATGATCGATTTCCTCGAGCGCGGAATCGTCGCCGACCTCGCGCTTCGACAGATTGTTCGCGAGATACAGCACGGTCTGGTCGTGCAGGTCGTGGATCACGACTTCCGCGTACGGAAAGAACAGTGCGGCGATACCGTCGGCGATCGGCGCATAGCGGGTGAGCAGCAGGTCTTTGACGGGAGATTTCTTCTTGCGCATCGGTGTCGCGATCTCGGGTGGGCGGGAGCCGGGCAGCGTGTCGGGCCGGCGCGCCGGCGCACCGTGGGGCGGCATGCCCGTGCGCCCGCGCGCGGCCGCCGCGGCGGTTGCGCCATTGTATCGGCCCCGCGTGCGCGTGCCGCTCATGCGTGCGTCAGATGCATGTACAGCGCGTGCGCGATCGCGATGTCCTCGAGCCCGAGGCCGATCGAGCGGAACAGCGCGTGACGCGTGCGCGATGGCGCGGCGCAACTGCCGGCGACGAGCGCTGGCAGGTCGCCGACGATCCGGCCGGCATCCCAGCCATGCTCGGCCGCCGCGATCTGCATCTCGCCGGCGCTTGCGGGCGTCGTGTGCCGGTAGTCGCAGTAGACGTCCATGTCCGGCAGCCACGCGGGCGGGATTTCGTGAGCACGTGCGACGTTCGTGCTGATCGACGTGACGAGCGCGGGGCGCGTGAGCATCCCGTCGCCGAGTACGGGCGTGCCCGACGACGTGCACAGCATCACCACGTCCGCGTCGCGCACGCAGGCCTCGACGCTCGCCGCCGCGCGGGCGCGCGGGTCGAGCGCGGCGAGGCTCGCCTGCAGCGCCGCATCGCCGGCCAGCGCGGGCGAGTACACGCGGATCGAGTCCCAGTCGCGCAGTGCCGCCGTGTGCTTCAGGTGTGCAAGGCCGACCGCGCCCGCGCCGACGATCGCGAGATGGCGCGCGTCGCGCGGCGCGAGGCAGTCGACCGCGAGCGCCGTCGTGCCGGCCGTGCGCTCGACGGTCAGTAGCCCGGCGTCGCACCACATCAGCGGCTGGCCGGTCTGCATCGACATCAATGCGGTCCATGCGGTGACGACAGGTTTGCCGCCCGTCACGACATACGGCGACAGCTTCGCGCCGAACACCTGCTCGTCGGCGAGTGCGCCGAGATACGTGATGAAGTCGCCGGCCTGGTCGGGAAACAGCGTGAGCGTCTGCGGCGGCTGCACCGCGCGCGCCGCGGCGAGCGACGCGAACATGCGGCGCAGCGTGCCGAGCACGTCGAGCGATGGCAGTGCCGCGCGCACCGCGGCTTCGTCCACGGTCAGCGGCAGGGTGGGGACGGTTTGCGTCATGGGGGCATCTCCGGTTCGGGCTGGACGGAAAGTCTCGAAAGACGGCGTCCGGTGCGGTAGGTTGTGGACTAAAAGTCTAATATAGACAAACAAAACCGGTGGGATTTTTCTTTTCGAGACTTTGATTCTTTACGTGGCGTATGAAAAACACCATGAAATCAATGGTGTTCTGACTGGGTGACGAAATTTTGGCGAGGTGCGGCGGCGTGACGTTCTCGTATCCCCTATGGTCTATAGTAGACTTTAAGTCTATATTTCTGCGTGCGCGACCCGACACGTCGCCATGCGGCGGCCACCTGCCTCGAATGCCGACCCGGCGCGCCGTACGACCCGATCTTCATCGCCACACTCCAGAACAGAAGGACCACCATGAACTGGAAACTTTCCCTCTGCGCCGCCGCGGCGCTCGCGTGCGCGGCCGTCACGGCCCATGCGGAACCGACCACGTTGCGCTTCGGGATCGAAGCCGCCTATCCGCCGTTCGAGAGCAAGACGCCGTCCGGTCAGCTGCAGGGTTTCGACGTCGACGTCGGCAACGCGGTGTGCGCGAAGCTGAACATGAAGTGCGTGTGGGTCGAGAATGCGTTCGACGGGCTGATCCCGGCGCTGCAGGCGCGCAAGTTCGACGCGATCAACTCGGCGATGAACATCACCGCGAAGCGCAAGCAGAGCATCGACTTCACGCCGCCGATCTACGTGGTGCCGATCGTGATGGTCGCGAAGCGCGGCTCGCCGCTGAAGCCCGACGTCGCGAGCCTGCGCGGCAAGCACGTCGGCGTGCTGCAGGGTTCGTCGCAGGAGGATTTCCTGAAGGCGCACTGGGCCAATGCGGGTGTGGCCGTGGTGTCGTACCAGGATCAGGACCAGATCTACGCCGATCTCGTCGCGGGGCGTCTCGACGCGGCCGTGCAGGAAGCGCAGACCGCGCAGGACGGATTCCTCGACAAGCCGGCCGGCCGCGACTACCAGATCGTCGGCGAGCCGCTGAAGGATCCGGCGACGCTCGGCGAAGGCACCGGCTTCGGGCTGCGCAAGAACGACAAGGCGCTGCAGGCGAAGATCGTTGGCGCGCTCGACGCGCTGAAGAAGGACGGGACGCTGAGCGCGCTGTCGCAGAAGTACTTCAAGCGCGACATCATCGCGAAGTAAGCGCCGCCGCGTGCCGGCCGCGGGGCCGGCGCACGGCGCATCCCATCTCGACGCAGTGCGGGGAACCATGGATTTTGACGTGATCGTTCTGGGGGCCGGCATCGTCGGCGTGTCGTCGGCGCTGCATCTGCAGGATCGCGGACTGCGCGTCGCGCTCGTCGACCGGCGCGCGCCCGGCGAGGAAACCAGCCACGGCAATGCCGGGTTGATCGAGCGCTCGTCGGTCGTGCCGTATGCGTTTCCGCGCCGGCTCGGCACGTTGCTGCGCTATGCGCGCAACCGCTCGGTCGATCTCTATTGGGACTACCGCGCGCTGCCCGCGTACGCGGGCTGGCTCGCGCGCTTCTGGCGCGAATCGTCGCCGCGGCGGCTCGCGGCCGCCGCGCGCGACCTGCTGCCGCTCGTCACGGCGAGCGTCGTCGAGCACGATGCGCTGCTCGCGCGCACCGACGCGCAGCCGCTCGTGCACGACGGAGGCTGGATCGAGGCGTTCCGTTCGCCCGCGCTGTTCGACGCGGAAGCGCGCGCGCAGCAGCGGGTGGCCGCCGCGCACGGGCTGCGGATGACCGTGCTCGACGCGCATGCGCTGCGTGCGCGCGAGCCCGGTATCGGCGACGCCTTCTGCGGCGCGTTTCACTGGCAGGACCCGAAGACCGTGTCGAGCCCGGGCGGGCTGACCAAGGCGTATGCGCGGCTGTTCGAGTGCGACGGCGGCACGTTCGTGCGCGGCGACGCGACGACGCTCGTGCAGGTCGACGACGGCTGGCAGGTCCGGACCGAACACGGGCCGATCTCGGCGCGCTCGGCCGTGGTCGCGCTCGGGCCGTGGTCCGATCAGGTGTTCGCGCCGCTCGGCTACCGGATTCCGCTGCGCGCGAAGCGCGGGTATCACATGCATTACCGGCCGACGCGCACGCCGCTGAACGTGCCCGTGTGCGATACCGAGGCAGGCTTCGTCGTCGCGCCGATGGAGGGCGGCCGCCTGCGGCTCACGACGGGCGTCGAGATCGCGCCGCGCGACGCGCCGCCGACCGGCGTGCAGCTCGCGCGCGCCGAACCGCTGGCGCGCGACGCGTTCGGCATCGGCGAGCGGCTCGATCCGGAGCCTTGGCTCGGGATGCGGCCGTGCACGCCCGACATGCGTCCGGTGATCGGGCCCGCGCCGCGCCACCGTCATCTATGGTTCGCGTTCGGCCATTGCCATCACGGGCTCACGCTCGGGCCCGCGACCGGCCGCCTGCTCGCCGAAATGATGACGGGCGCGCCGACCTATATCGATCCCCATCCGTACCGGCCTGCCCGCTTCGGCTGACCGTGCGGCGCGCAGATGCGGTTTCAGCCGCCGGCACGCGCCGGCGGCAATGCGCTTGCTTCACAGTTTTTCATTCTGCTGTCCGGCTTATCGAAATCCGCGCAATTGGAAATGATCTGCGTAATCAATAAGAAAGAAAATCGCGCGATAAAAGAAAATCAGCAAATTCGCGATTTATCAATGCATTTTCATATTGCTGAAATGCGTAATGGGCAGTCCGCTATGGCGGTATGGGGTCTCATCGTGCCCGCGTGTTTCGACGTTACGCGGAATGTACCGGAACACGTTACTACGGGGCTCGCAAACGTTACGTTACATCCGCGTTCCGGCGGCCTTTTTCATCAGACGATGCGGGCTCCGCAATTCAGGAATTTCGCCCGAAATCGATTAAAAAACGTTATTGCTAGTCATTAGGCAGACGAATCAATCCCGTTTTTGGAATTGGCACGCTTCGTGCAATCCGTCCCCATGCTTTGTCAACGTAGTGCCAACCGAGATGGGGAAAATAACGATGGGACAGAATTTTAAATTGACGGGTGTGGCGCTGTCGGTCGCGACGGTGTTCGGGGTGCTGGCTTCGGGTTCCGCGATGGCGGGGGCGCTCGACTCGCTCCCGATCCCGCAGGTGATCGTCAATCCGCCGACGAACAGCGTGTCGGTCGGGCTGGCCGCGACGGGCACGTCGCCGCTGGGCTCGGTCACCGTGACGGCGGGCGGGGCGGGCGCGATCCAGACATCGCTCGGCGAGCCGGGGCAAGTGCTGTCGGGCACCGTGGGGGCGGTGACCGGCGCACTCGGCGGTGGTGGCGGCACGGTGCAGCCGCTCGGGGCGGTGCAGGGTGTGGTGAACCAGGTGACGGGTGCGCTCGGTGGGGGCAACCCGGCTGGTGCGTTGACGGGGGCGCTGAACACGGCGACGGGGACGCTGAGCAATGCGCTCGGCACGGCAACGGGCGCACTGGGCGGGATTGGCGGTGGTGCGAATCCGCTGGCGCCGGTGCAAGGTGTGGTGAATCAGGTAACGGGTGCGCTCGGTGGTGGCAACCCGGCCGGTGCACTGTCCGGCGCGCTGAACACGGCAACCGGTACGCTGAACAATGCGCTCGGTACGGCAACCGGCGCACTGGGCGGCATCGGTGGCGGCGCGAACCCGTTGGCACCGGTTCAGGGTGTGGTGAATCAGGTAACGGGTGCGCTGAGTGGCGGCAACCCGGCCGGCGCATTGACCGGTGCGCTGAATACGGCGACGGGGACGCTGAGCAACGCGCTCGGCACGGCAACGGGCGCACTGGGCAATCTCGGCGGAGGTTCGAATCCGCTCGCAGCGGTTCAGGGTGTCGTGAACGGGCTCACGGGGACGATCGGCGGTGGCGATCCGGCCGGCGCGCTGACCGGCGTCGTTGGTACGGTCACGGGGGCGCTGGGCAACCTCGGCAGCGGCTCGAACCCGCTCGCGCCGGTGCAAGGCGTAGTGAATGGCGTTACGGGCGCACTGGGCGGTGTTGGCGGCGGTAATCCGACCGGCGCACTGACCGGCGCCCTCGGCACGGTGACGGGCGCATTGGGCGGTGTTGGCGGCGGTAACCCGGCCGGCGCATTGACCGGCGCCCTCGGTACGGTGACCGGCGCACTGGGCGGCGTTGGCGGCAACAACCCGGCTGGCGCCTTGACTGGCGCGCTCGGCACGGTGACGGGCGCATTGGGCGGCATCGGCGGTGGCAACCCCGCTGGCGCATTGACCGGCGCCCTCGGCACGGTGACAGGCGCACTGGGCGGCGTTGGCGGCAACAACCCGGCTGGCGCCTTGACTGGAGCACTCGGTACTGTGACGGGCGCATTGGGCGGCATCGGCGGTGGCAACCCCGCTGGCGCACTGACCGGCGCCCTCGGCACCGTAACCGGCGCCCTCGGCACCGTAACCGGCGCCCTGGGCAACCTCGGCGGCGGCGCGAACCCGATCACCCCGATCCAGAACATCGTGAACCAGGTCACGGGCACGCTCGGCAGCGGCAACCCGACCGGCGCACTGAGCAACGCGGTCAACACGATCACCGGCACGCTGGGCAACGTCGGCGGTGCAGGCAGCCCGCTCGCGCCGGTGCAAGGCGTCGTCACGCAACTCGCCGGCACGCTCGGCAACGGCGATCCTGCGGGTGCGCTGACGAACGCACTGAACTCGGTGACGGGCGCGCTCAGCGGCGCGAACCCGCTGGCGCCGGTGCAGGGCGTCGTGAACCAGGTCGTCGGCACGCTGTCGGGTGCAGGCGGCGGCAGCCCGATCACGCCGATCACGAACCTCGTCAACGGTTTGCAGAACGCACTGCCGGGCGGTAATCCGGCCGGCGCGCTGACCGGCGCACTCGGTTCGGTGACGGGCGCGCTCGGCAACCTCGGCGGCACGAACCCGCTAGCGCCGGTGCAAGGCGTCGTGAACCAGGTCGTCGGCACGCTCGGCGGCGGCAACCCGGCCGGCACGCTGAGCAACGTGGTCGGGACGGCCACGGGCGCCCTCGGCAACGCGGTCGGCTCGGTGGCCGGTGCACTGGGCGCACTGGGCGGCACGAGCCCGCTGGCGCCGGTGCAGGGCGTCGTGAACCAGGTCGTCGGTACGCTCGGCAGCGGCAATCCGGCCGGTGCACTGACGGGCGCGCTGAACTCGGTGACGGGTGCCCTCGGCAACCTCGGCGGCTCCAATCCGCTGGCGCCGGTGCAAGGCGTCGTCAACCAGGTGGTCGGCACGCTGTCCGGTGCGGCCGGCAATAACCCGATCGCCCCGATCACGAACCTCGTGAGCGGCCTGACGGGCGGCGGCAACCCGGCCGGCGCACTGACCGGTGCGCTCGGTTCGGTGACGGGCGCACTCGCGTCCGGTCCGGCGGCGCTCGGCCAAGCGGCCGGCGCGCTGTCGGGGGCGGCCGGTTCGACGGCAGCGGCGGGCGGCAGCCTGCTCGGCGCGGGCGCGAATGCGGCCGGCGGTACGGCCGGCGCGGTCGGTTCGCTGCTGACGACGGGAGCCAACTCGACGGCGAGGGTCGTCAATGCGGCCGGCACGTCGGTGGGCACGGTGCTCGGTTCCGCGCCGGGCCTGTCGGTGACGCCGCATTCGGGCAACGGCTCGGCGAACAACCCGCTCGCACCGGTGACGACACTGCTCCAGTCGCTGACCGGCGCATTGCCGAGGTAACCGGCCGAACCCGCACGACGGCGCCGCATCGGCCGTCGTGCGAGACCCTCGCGCGATGCGGCCCCTGCAATAGGGGTCGCGCAACGCGGCATGACAGCGATGTCATGCCGCGTTGTCATTTCAGGCTTCCGCTCGCTTTCGTCGCATGAATGATCGCCGCCGCGCGTCGCGGCGTGGCATGGAATAACCGGCCGTCCCTGTCCGTTTACATACCGAGTTCCGGCACCGCCGGCCGGCGGGATAATAATCGCGACGCAACCGATCGTCCCGTCCGGCGGCACCGTGTCGCGACACGACGTCAAGGAGAACGGGAATGAAACGGATGCTCTTCGCCGCCGCGCTGACGGCGGCGATCGTGCGGCCGGCGGCCGCGGAACCGCCACAGGTCGGCGACGGGAAACTCGTCGACGAAGCGCACATGACGCTGTACGTGTTCGATCGCGATGCGCCGGGCAAGAGCATGTGCGACGGCACGTGCGCGGCCAACTGGCCGCCCGCGCTCGCCGACGCGTACGACAAGGCGTCGGGCGCGCTGAGCCTCGTCGCCCGCGACGACGGCAAAAAGCAGTGGGCATACCGCGGCCGCCCGCTGTATCGCTGGAAGATGGACCACAAGGCCGGCGACGCGGGCGGCGACGGAATCGGCGGCATGTGGCACGTCGCACGGCCATGACCGCGCGGCGACGCGCGAGGCATCCCGATGAGCTATGAGTCGGACCTGCTGGTGTGGCTTCCGCATCTCACGCGCTATGCGCGTGCGCTGACGGGCGAGCGCGCGTGGGCCGACGATCTCGTGCAGGACACGCTCGAGCGTGCGCTGAACCGGCCGCCGCGCGACGGCGGCAACCTGCGCGCGTGGTTGCTGACGCTGTTGCTGCACCGCTTCATCGATCAGTTGCGCGCGCGGCACGAGATCGCGGTCGACGACGCGACGGCGCCGTGGCAGACGATGGCCGCGCCGGTCGGCGAGGTCGGCGGCCTGGAGTTGCGCGACGTGCAGCGCGCGCTGTACCGGCTGCCGGTCGAGCAGCGCGAGGTGCTGCTGCTGGTCGCGCTCGAGGAGTTGAGCTATCGCGATGCCGCGCAAGTGCTCGGCGTGCCGGTCGGCACGGTGATGTCGCGGCTCGCGCGGGCGCGCGCGCAGATGCGCGCGTTGCTGTCGGACGCGCCGTTGTCGCACGGCACGGCCACGTTACGGGTGATCGGGAAGCCATGATGGACGATCCGCGCAAGCCTTCGAACCAGCAGGACGACGATGCGTCGGCGCAACTGCTGTCCGCATTGCTGGACGGCGAACTGTCCGGGCACGAGCGGCGCGAGGTGCTTGAGCGCCTGCAGTCCGATCCGCAGGAAGCTGAACGATTCGCGCACTACCGTGCGCAGCGCGATGCGCTGAAGGCGCTGTTCCCGCTGCCGGCCGCCGCGCCCGCGTTGTTCGTGCAGCGCCGCGCGCCGCGCTGGCGCGCCGTCGCCCACGCGTTCGCGGGGCTGGCGGCCGGGCTGCTGATCGGTGTCGTGCTGCATGCGGGCTGGCTGGCGTTCGGTCGCGAACCGGCGTTCGCCGCGCGCGCGGATGTCGCGTACGCCGTGTACGCCGCCGACCGCGAGCATCCGGTGGAAGTCGGTGCGGCCGATCCCAAGCGTCTCGCCGCGTGGCTGTCGGCGCGCATCGGCCGGCCGGTACGCGCGCCGTCGTTCGGCGAATACGGTTACGCGCTGCTGGGCGGTCGATTGCTGCCCGGCGACGCGGGGCCGGCCGCGCAGCTCATGTACCAGCGCGCGGACGGCGCGCGCGTGACGCTGTACATGACCGCATACGATGCGCATCGCCTCGCGCCGCGGGCGATGTCGGCCGACGGTCGATACACGTATTTCTGGTCGGATCGCGGCATGGGTTATGCGCTGTCCGGCCGTGGCGACGAACGGCGTCTGCGCGAACTCGCGATCGACGCATGCGGCGCGCTGGGCGGGCCGACCGACGCGTGGAAGGGATGACGTGCGGTGCCCGCAGGGAGCAGGCGATGAAGACGGCGATGATGAAGGGACTCGTGCTGGCGGCGTTCGTCGTGGGCACGATGCTTGCGCAAGCGCAGGGCGATGCACTCGTGCGCGTGCCGGTCGATGCCGATGGCGTGCAGCGCGTGACGATCGTCGGCGGCAGCTATTTCTTCCGGCCGAACCACGTGATCGTCCGCGCGCATGTGCCGGTCGAGCTGACCGTATCGGCCGAGCCCGGCGTGGTGCCGCACAGCTTCGAGATCGACGCGCCGCCGCAGGCGGGCATCGCGGTGCATACCGAGCTCGGCACCACGCCGAGAACGTTTCGTTTCACGCCGCAGCAGCCGGGCCGGTTCGCCTACTATTGCACGCACCGGCTGCTGTTTTTCCGCAGCCATCGCGAGCGCGGGATGGAAGGCGTACTCGATGTCGAGGCGGCGCCGTGATCGCCGCGTTGCTGGCCGCGAGCCTGATAGGAGCGAGCATGACAGCCGATCCCGTGACCGTCGCGCAGTCGCATTTCGACCACGTCCGCTCGTACCGCGCGACGATTCGTTCGTCGGCGCGCGACGGCGAGCGCACCGAAATCCGCTACGCGTACCTGAAGCCGGGCTTCGTCCGGATGGATTTCGTGTCGCCGCATCGCGGCGCGGTGCTCGCGTACGATCCCGGCGACGGCAAGGTGCGGCTGCGCCCGTTCGGTACGCATGCGCCGCCCGCGCTGACGCTGTCGCCGTCCAATCCGCTCGTGCGCGACCGCACCGGCCACCGGGTCGACCGCTCGGACGTCGGCGAACTGCTGCGCAACGTGCATGCGCTGCAGCAGGGCGGCGCGACGGTGACCGAAGGCGAGGAGGCCGTCGGCGGCCGGACCGCGCTGCGCGTGCTGGTCACGGGCGCGCCCGCGCACGCGGTCGACGGCGTGCATCGCTACCGGCTGTGGCTCGACGCCGCGGACGGTTTTCCGCTGAAGGTCATCAGCTACGCGAACGATGACGACACGCCGCTCGAAACCGTGACGCTCGATGACGTGGAGATCGACGTCGCGTTTCCCGAGCGTTTCTTCGCGCCCTGACGGCGCGCCGATCCGCGTTCCAGAACGCGCATGCCGGAGGCTGCATGGCGGAATACCGGTTTTCGACGACCTGGCGGGTAGATGCGCCGCTCGCGGCGGTCTGGGATGCGATCTATCAGGTCGACCGCTGGCCCGACTGGTGGAAGGGCGCGGTGCGCACCGTCGAGCTCGAGCCGGGCGACGCGCGCGGCGTCGGCGCCTTGCACCGGTATACATGGAAGGGCGCGCTGCCCTACCGGCTGACCTTCGACATGCGCGTGCGGCGCGTCGAGCGGCCGCATGTGCTCGAAGGCCATGCGAGCGGCGCGATCGAGGGCGACGGACGCTGGTCGTTCGCCGCCGCCGGCGCGCGCACCGTCGTGCGCTACGACTGGCACATCCGCACGCATGGCTGGATGAACTGGCTGGAGCCGCTGGCACGGCCGCTGTTCCGATGGAATCACGACGTCGTGATGCGCGAGGGCGCGAAGGGGCTCGCGCGGCGGCTGGCCACGACCGTCGAGACGGAGGGCCGGACCTTCCGGCCGCTGCCGGACGCGGACTGCGCCGACGCGTGAAAGCGGCCCGGCGACGCCGGCGAACGAGCACGTCGCGGCAGACGAAATCGGCGTCCGCACGGTTTTTTCGATGCGATGTCATCGGTCTCAGGAACTCCGGGCTTACCCGGTGTCCAAACGGGGCTGGATGAGCGGCGCGGGCCGCGCGGGCCCGTCTGCGGGGGTGGTTGTGCTCGGCAATATATTGTTTTAAAAGGGTTTTTTGCTGTTTTCGTGGTTTTTCCCGCCGCGTCGCCGCCTCGAAAATTCCTCTGGTTCCCCTTCTTGAATTTGTCAAAACCCGTCCATATAATTAGCACTCGCTGCACGAGAGTGCTAACAATTCTCTGCCGGGCGATAAGCCGGGCAGATTCCCTAAGCGTTCTTCAATCTCAGTCAAGAGAGGAGTGAATATGAACCTTCGTCCTTTGCACGATCGCGTGATCGTCAAGCGCCTGGATCAGGAAACCAAGACCGCCTCGGGCATCGTGATCCCCGACGCCGCTGCTGAAAAGCCGGATCAGGGCGAAGTCCTGGCGATCGGCCCGGGCAAGCGCGACGACAAGGGCGCCCCGATCGCGCTCGACGTGAAGGTCGGCGATCGTGTCCTGTTCGGCAAGTACGCAGGTCAGACCGTGAAGGTCGACGGCCAGGAACTGCTGGTCATGCGCGAAGAAGACATCATGGCCGTGGTCAACGCCAAGTAAGCGTCCTCCGACGGTACATATTCCCAAGAATTCAAGGAGTTAGAAGATGGCAGCTAAAGACGTCGTATTCGGCGATTCCGCCCGTTCGAAGATGGTCGAAGGCGTGAACATTCTCGCCAACGCAGTCAAGGTCACGTTGGGTCCGAAGGGCCGCAACGTCGTGCTCGAGCGCAGCTTCGGCGGCCCGACGGTCACCAAGGACGGTGTGTCGGTCGCGAAGGAAATCGAGCTGAAGGACAAGCTTCAGAACATGGGCGCGCAAATGGTCAAGGAAGTCGCTTCCAAGACCAGCGACAACGCAGGCGACGGCACGACGACGGCAACCGTCCTCGCGCAATCGATCGTTCGCGAAGGCATGAAGTACGTCGCATCGGGCATGAACCCGATGGACCTGAAGCGCGGCATCGACAAGGCAGTCGCAGCGGCTGTCGAAGAGCTGAAGAAGATCAGCAAGCCGTGCACGACCAACAAGGAAATCGCACAGGTCGGCTCGATCTCGGCGAACAGCGATTCGTCGATCGGCGATCGCATCGCTGAAGCGATGGACAAGGTCGGCAAGGAAGGCGTGATCACCGTCGAAGACGGCAAGTCGCTGGCCGACGAGCTCGACGTCGTCGAAGGCATGCAGTTCGACCGCGGCTACCTGTCGCCGTACTTCATCAACAACCCGGACAAGCAAGTCGCCGTCCTCGACAACCCGTTCGTGCTGCTGCACGACAAGAAGGTGTCGAACATCCGTGATCTGCTGCCGGTGCTCGAGCAAGTCGCGAAGGCTGGCCGTCCGCTGCTGATCATCGCAGAAGACGTCGAAGGCGAAGCACTCGCGACGCTGGTCGTCAACAACATCCGCGGCATCCTGAAGACCGTCGCGGTCAAGGCGCCGGGCTTCGGCGATCGTCGCAAGGCGATGCTGGAAGACATCGCGATCCTGACCGGCGGTCAAGTCGTCGCGGAAGAAACCGGCCTGACGCTCGAGAAGGCAACGCTGGCAGAACTGGGCCAGGCGAAGCGCATCGAAGTGGGCAAGGAAAACACGACGATCATCGACGGTGCAGGCGAAGCCGTGAACATCGAAGCACGCGTGAAGCAAGTGCGCGCGCAAATCGAGGAAGCGACGTCGGACTACGACCGTGAAAAGCTGCAAGAGCGCGTGGCCAAGCTGGCAGGCGGCGTTGCAGTGATCAAGGTCGGTGCTGCGACCGAAGTCGAAATGAAGGAAAAGAAGGCACGTGTCGAAGACGCACTGCACGCAACCCGCGCAGCTGTGGAAGAAGGCATCGTGGCAGGCGGCGGCGTCGCGCTGATCCGCGCTCGTACCGCGATCGCAGGCCTGACCGGCGCGAACGCCGACCAGAACGCCGGCATCAAGATCGTGCTGCGCGCAATGGAAGAGCCGCTGCGCCAGATCGTCACGAACGGCGGCGAAGAAGCCAGCGTCGTGGTGGCGGCAGTTGCTGCAGGCAAGGGCAACTACGGCTACAACGCAGCAACGGGCGAGTACGTCGACATGGTTGAAGCCGGCGTCGTCGACCCGACCAAGGTCACGCGCACCGCACTGCAGAACGCAGCTTCGGTTGCAGGCCTGCTGCTGACGACGGACGCAGCTGTCGCAGAACTGCCGAAGGAAGACGCACCGATGCCGGGCGGCATGCCGGGCGGCATGGGCGGCATGGGCATGGACATGTAATCGACTTCGGTCGATGGTGTCCGGAGCGCGCAGCGATGTGCGTTCCAGCCAAAAGAAAAGACCCGCAGCGATGCGGGTCTTTTTTATTTGCACGTGAAATTCGGCATGCCGTTCGCGGCGGCGGGACCTGCCCGCCGCGCGCAGCTCAATGCCTGTGCGACGTCCTCGGCACCGGGTCGGCCTTCACGGCCGGCGGCGTGTCGGACTCGTCGTTGCTGCGCGCCCAGAAGAACCGGTCGGGCAGGTACGCGCCCATGCCGGGCCGGAACGCGTCGCGCACGGCCTGATACAGGTATTCCTGCGCCTCGCGCACGGCTTCGGGCGGCTCCTGGCCGTTCGCGAGCAGCGCCGCGATGGCCGCGCCCAGCGTATCGGTGATGCCCATCAGCCGGTGCGGCGAGCGATCCCACATGTCTTCGCGAAGCTGGCCTTCCTCGCCGTACAGCGTATTGACGAGCCGGTGCGAACCGGTTTCCGACGACAGGATGTATTCGCAGCCCTGCGACAGCAGGTGCGACACGGCCGCGTCGAGATTCGGCGCCTCGGCATCGCCGTCCGGCTGCGCGAGCGCGATCAGCGTCGCGTGGTCGGCGACCAGCAACGTGGTTTGCGGCGCCAGCAGGTCGGCGATCGATTCGCGCAGGTCGTCGGCGGCGAGGACGTGTTCGTCGTCGAGCGTGAAGTCCGGCGCGAGCACGAGCGGCACGCCGTCGTAGTCGGCGACGACTTCGGCGATCGCGCTGACGACTTCCGCGCGCGTCGCCGCGCCGATCTTGAACGCGGCAACCGGCATGTCTTCGAGCAGCATGCGCGCCTGCGCGGCGACGACGTCGGGATCGAGGCCGGTGACTTCATCACAGGCGGCCGAGTCGCGCACGGTATAGCCGGTCAGGACGGACACGCCGTGACAGCCCATGCTCGCCAGGGTCATCAGATCGGCTTGGAGGCCGGAGCCGCCGGTGGGATCGGACAGGCCGAAGGTGAGGACGATCGGAGGGGCGTTGCTGGACATGTAAAAATGGGGCAAGAGAAAAACGGACGAGCGACGGACATGCGGACGGCGAGGCGAATGGGCGGGTTCGGCCCTGTGTTGCCCGGCAGGCCGCACTTTTCAACCATTATGCGGTGGAATCCGGCCGGTACGACGGATTTTTTAGCGCAGCGCAACGTAGGCGCCGTCCTCCAGCGCGATTGCTAGGCAGTCCGGCCCCGACACGGTACCATCATGGCTCCCGAATTTACCGACTTTTCCCCGACGCGGCTTAAGATGGAATACAAGAGCTGGATGTGCCTGATTTGTGGCTGGATTTACGACGAAGAAGCCGGGCTGCCGGAAGAGGGCATTGCCCCGGGCACGCGCTGGGAAGACGTCCCGATCAACTGGACGTGTCCCGAATGCGGCGCCCGCAAGGAAGACTTCGAGATGGTCCAGATCTGACCGGGCCCGTCGCCCACGGACACTCCGCTCAGGCCTCGCACCGGCCCGGCGTTCGCGCGCCGCGGTTCGCGCGAGCGACTTGACGATGACAGGCGCGCGTGTCCATGACGTCCGATCCGGCGAACGTTCCCCACCCTGACGCATTGCCCAACCCGCGTGGCGGGGCCGTGCGTGCGGCCGACGCATGGCTGGCGGCGGCCGCCGACGCATTCGAGCGGCGCGACGATGCAGCGGCGCCGCTTTCCGCGGCCGCGGCGGTGCTCGCGGAAGCCGGCTGGCTGTCGGCCGCGCGTTTCGCCGGGCAACTGTCGGCCGCCGTGCCGCTCCTCGCCACCGAGCCGGCTTCGGCCGGCTGGCGTGCCGCGCTGCGCGATTTTCGTGCGGCCGTCGGGCGCCACAACCTGCGCGAGCTTGCGTGCTCGCCCATTCTCTTCGGGCATTTCCGTGCGTTGTGCGCGCAAAGCGCCGCGGACCTGCGCACGAGCGCGCCGCTCGATGCGCTCGCGCTGGTCGGCCGCGCGGTGCCGCCTGCCACGCTGCGCGCGCTGCCCGATGCGTTCGCGATCCGGATTCGTGCCCGCTACGAGCAGGCGCTGCTCGGCGTGCTGCGTGCCGAACACGGCGCCCCGGGCGCGACGCTCGACGAACTCGACGCGATGCTGGCCGCGCTCACCGACGACGGGCCGTACGATTTCTGGCGGCTCGCGGTCGCGTGCGTGCGCGCGCTGCGCGCAAGCGGCGCGCCCGAGCTGAAGCGCTTTCTCGCGCGGACCAACCTGCTGCTCGGCGAGCACGCGCAGGGCCGTCGCAGCGCGCCGCCCGAACTGGTGCGCGAGACGGTGGCGCTGCTGTGGCGCGATTTCGCGCTGTTCGGCGCCGCGGCCGAGGACGTCGCGCTCGTCGACGTGCTGCACGACTACGGGTTGACGGTCGACTGGCACGTGGCCGGCACGCCCGCCTCCGAAGCCTTGTGGGAGGCCGATGCCGCGCGGGCCGAGCACGAGGCGGTCACTGCCGCGCCGACCCGCGCGCTCGGCGTCGTGACCGTCAACGCGCATGCCTATGAGGATTTCCTGCAGACCGCCGATGCATCGATGGCCGACCTTGCGGCCAACCCGGCCGCGGCCGACCCGGGCGCCGCGTGGCATGCGTCCGCCGCCGCCTACCGGGTCGGCACGGCCGCGTGCGCGCTCGGGCTCGGTCACGCGGCGCTGCTGGCCGACACGCTCGGTCTGGCATGGCGCCGCGCGGCGCACGGCGTGCCGCTCGCCGACGGCGGCCTCGATGCGCACCGCCACGCGTCCGACATGCTGCGCGCGGCGCTTCTGAAGATCGCGGCCGGCGTCGCGCCGCCGGATCTTACTGCGGCGTCCGAAGCGCTCGGCGCGGCGCTCGGCCGGACCTGACGAACAAGGGGACGGACACGCGACGGCACCCCTTGCCGCGCGGGCCTGCAACACGCTGCCGACAGCGCCCGCGCGCGTGTTAGAGTGCCGTGTGATCCGCGCGCGCCGTTGCCAGCGTGGCGCGGCGTTGCTTGTTGATCGCGGCCCGGTCAGGTCGCGGCGTCTTTGCTAAAATTCAAACCATGTCAAAGCCTTCCGATCGCATCAATCTCACCAACCAGTTCCTGATCGCCATGCCGAACATGGCCGATCCGACGTTCTCGGGGACGGTGGTCTATCTTTGCGATCACAGCGAGCGCGGTGCGCTCGGCCTCGTCATCAATCGTCCGACCGACATCGATCTCGAATCGCTGTTCAACCGCATCGACCTGAAGCTCGACATCGAGCCGCTGCTGCACATTCCGGTGTACTTCGGCGGTCCGGTCCAGACCGAGCGCGGCTTCGTGCTGCACGAGCCGGTCGAGGGCGCGAGCTACAACTCGTCGATGTCCGTCGACGGCGGGCTCGAGATGACGACGTCGAAGGACGTGCTCGAGGCGGTCGCGACGGGCACCGGCCCGAAGCGCTTCCTGCTCACGCTCGGCCATGCAGGCTGGGGCGCCGGGCAACTCGAGGAAGAAATTGCCCGCAACGGCTGGCTGACCGTCGCCGCCGATCCGCGCATCGTGTTCGACACGCCGGCCGAAGAGCGCTTCGAAGCCGCGCTCGGCCTGCTCGGCGTCAGTTCGTCGATGCTGTCCGGCGAGGCAGGGCACGCATGAGTGGCGCGAGCGCGCGCGATGCGACGCTCCTGGCGTTCGACTACGGCGAAAAACGGATCGGCGTCGCGATCGGCAACGCGCTGACGCGCTCGGCCCGTGCGCTCGTCGTGATCCAGAACCTGAACCGCGAGCACCGCTTCAAGGCGGTCGGCGACCTGCTGGCCGAATGGCGGCCGGATGCGCTCGTCGTGGGCCTGCCGATGCATCCGGACGGCACGCCGCACGACATGACGCAGCAGGCGAAGCGTTTCGGCAACCAGCTGAACGGCCGCTTCGGGCTGCCCGTCACGTGGGTCGACGAGCGCTATTCGTCGGTCGAGGCGGAAGCCGGGCTGCGCGAGCGCAACGTGCGCGGCCGCGCTCGCACCGACATGCTCGATGCCGAAGCCGCGCGCGTCATTCTTCAACAGTATCTCGATCAATTGTCCGACCATGAGCACCATTGACGCCGAGGCGCTTTACCGCGTCCTGCTCGACCAGATCCGCGCCGCGTACGGCACGGCGTTCGCCGAACCGGGCGGCCCGCGGCTCGCCGGCATTTACAGCGGCGGTGCGTGGCTCGCCGAGCGCCTCGCGCGCGATCTCGGCGCACCGGCGTTCGGCGTCGTCAACGTCGCGCTGCACCGCGACGATTACGCGAAGAAAGGGCTACACAGCCAGGCCAGCCCGACGTCGCTGCCGTTCGAGATCGACGGCGCGCGCATCGTGCTCGTCGACGACGTGCTGTACACCGGGCGCACCGTGCGCGCGGCGCTCAACGAGCTGTTCGACTACGGCCGTCCGGCCGCGGTCGAGCTCGCGGTGCTCGCCGATCGCGGCGGCCGCGAGCTGCCGGTCGCCGCGCGCTTCGCGGGCGGCACGCTCGACGTGCCGGCCGACGCGACGCTCGTGCTCGCGCGCGATGATGCGCGATTCACGCTGCGTATCGAGGCCCACAGCGAGTCGCACGGCGCCTGAACGGCACGCGAACCGTATCCCGGGCCGCTGGTTTGCACCGCGGCCCGTTTGCATAGTTGGAATCACGCACACCATGACCACCGACACCACTGGCCGCACCGGCAATCCCGCGGCGGCCGCGAGCCCCGACCGGTTTCGCTACGGTTTCCTGAAGGGCAACCCGCAGCTCACGAAAAACGGCGAGCTGAAGCACCTGCTGTCGATCGAGGGCCTGCCGCGCTCGATCGTCAATCACATCCTCGATACCGCCGAGCAGTTCGTCAGCGTGACGGACCGTGAAGTGAAGAAGGTGCCGCTGCTGCGCGGCAAGTCCGTGTTCAACCTGTTCTTCGAGAACTCGACGCGCACCCGCACGACCTTCGAGATTGCCGCGACGCGCCTGTCGGCCGACGTGCTGAACCTGAACATCAACGCGTCGTCGACGAGCAAGGGCGAATCGCTGCTCGACACGATCAACAACCTGTCGGCGATGCATGCCGACCTGTTCGTCGTGCGCCACGCGTCGAGCGGCGCGCCGTACCTGATCGCCGAGCACTGCGCGCCGCACGTGCACGTGATCAACGCCGGCGACGGCCGTCATGCGCACCCGACGCAGGGCCTGCTCGACATGTACACGATCCGTCACTACAAGCGCGACTTCACGAAGCTGCGCGTGGCGATCGTCGGCGACATCCTGCATTCGCGCGTCGCGCGCTCCGACATCCACGCGCTCACCACGCTCGGCGTGCCGGAAGTGCGTGCGATCGGCCCGCGCACGCTGCTGCCGGGCGGTCTCGAGCAGATGGGCGTGAAGGTGTTCCACAACCTCGACGAGGGGCTGAAGGGCGTCGACGTGATCATCATGCTGCGTCTGCAGAACGAACGGATGAGCGGCGCGCTGCTGCCGTCCGCGCAGGAGTACTTCAAGACGTGGGGCCTGACGCCCGAGCGCCTTGCGCTCGCCGCGCCCGACGCGATCGTGATGCATCCGGGGCCGATGAACCGCGGCGTCGAGATCGATTCGCAGGTCGCCGACGGTCCGCAATCGGTGATCCTCAACCAGGTCACGTTCGGCATCGCCGTGCGGATGGCGGTGATGGGCATCGTCGCCGGCAACAGCGACTGAGCTGGCTTTCGCGCCTCCTCGTTCAGGCATTCAACGCAATCAACGCATTCACAGACAGCGCATGAAGATTCATATCAAAGGCGGCACGCTGATCGACCCGGTCGCCGGCACCGAAGGGCAGGCCGACGTATTCGTCGCGGACGGCAAGATCGCCGCGCTGGGCAGCGCGCCCGCCGGTTTCAACGCGGACCAGACGATCGACGCGTCGGGCCTGATCGTCGCGCCCGGCCTCGTCGACCTGTGCGCGCGGCTGCGCGAGCCGGGCTACGAACACAAGGCGACGCTCGCGTCCGAGATGGCCGCGGCCGTCGCGGGCGGCGTCACGACCCTCGTGTGCCCGCCGGACACCGATCCCGTGCTCGACGAGCCAGGCCTCGTCGAAATGCTCAAGTTCCGCGCGCGTAACCTGCACCAGGCCAACGTGCATCCCCTTGGCGCGCTGACGGTCGGCCTCAAGGGCGAGGTGATCACCGAGATGGTCGCGCTGACCGAATCCGGCTGCGTCGGTTTCACGCATGCCAACGTGCCGGTGCGCGACACGCAGGTGCTGCTGCGCGCGCTGCAGTACGCGAGCACCTACGGCTACACGACGTGGCTGCGTCCGCTCGACGCGTTCATCGGCCGCGGCGGCGTGGCTGCGAGCGGCGCGCTCGCGTCGCGGCTCGGGCTGTCCGGCGTGCCGGTCGCGGCCGAGACGATCGCACTCCACACGATTTTCGAACTGATGCGCGTGACGGGCGCGCGCGTGCACCTCGCGCGACTGTCGTCGGCGGCCGGGCTCGCGCTCGTGCGTGAAGCGAAGGCCGAGGGGCTGCCCGTGACCTGCGACGTCGGCGTGAACCACGTCCACCTGATCGACGTCGACATCGGCTACTTCGACTCGCAGTTCCGGCTCGATCCGCCGCTGCGCAGCGAGCGCGATCGCGAAGCGATTCGCGCGGCGCTCGCCGACGGCACGATCGACGCGATCTGCTCGGATCACACGCCGGTCGACGACGACGAGAAGCTGCTGCCGTTCGGTGAAGCGACGCCGGGCGCGACGGGGCTCGAATTGCTGCTGTCGCTGACGCTGAAGTGGGCGGACGAGACGCGCACGCCGCTCGCGCAGGCGCTGCGCCGCATCACGTCCGCGCCGGCGGACGTGCTGCAACTGCCGGCCGGGCGCCTCGCCGAAGGCGGCGCGGCCGACCTGTGCGTGTTCGATCCGCGTGCGCACTGGCGCGTCGAGCCGCGTGCGCTGAAGAGCCAGGGCCACAATTCGCCGTTCCTCGGCTACGAACTGCCGGCCGCCGTGCGTACCACGCTCGTGGCCGGACGGGTCGCGTTCGAGCGCCACTGAACCACGCGGAACCTTCGCCATGATCGCCTTTCGCAAGCTGCGTCTCGCCTTTCACCTGTTGCGCGGCATGGTGATCGTCGCGCTGCGTTTTTCGCACGTCACGCCCGCGCGCCGCGCCGAGCTGATACGCCGCTGGTCGCTCAAGCTGCTGCGGATCTGCGGGATGCGCCTCGTCGTCCACAACGACGGCGCGCGGCTCGACGCGAGCGCGCTCGTCGTGGGCAACCACGTGTCGTGGCTCGACATCTATGCGGTCAACGCGTGGCGGCCGACGCCGTTCGTGTCGAAGGCCGAGGTGCGGCAGTGGCCGGTCGTCGGCTGGCTCGCCGAGAAGCTCGACACCGTGTTCCTGCAGCGCGAGAAGCGTACCGAGGCGATGCGGATCATGCACGAGATGGCCGAGCGTCTGCGTACCGGCGGGCTGATGTGCGTGTTTCCGGAAGGGACGACGTCCGATGGCCAGGATCTGCTGCCGTTCCATGCGAACCTGTTCCAGGCTGCGGTATCGGCCGGCTGCGCGGTGCAGCCGATCTGCCTGATGTACGAGGACGCGCACGGGCGGCAGTCGGTCGCGCCGGCCTACACGGGCGATCTGTCGCTCGGCACGTCGCTCGACATGGTGTTGCGCGGCGGCCCGCTCGTCGCGCATCTGTACGTGTGCGAACCGATCGCGCCGGGCGGTGACCGGCGGGCGACGTCTGCCGCGGCGCGCGACGCGATCGCGGCCGCACTGGCGACGCTGCAGGAGAGGGTCGGCAAGCCGACGGCCGAGTCGCTCGCCGAGCTGCAGAAGCATGCGTATCCGGCGACCGAGCTCGGCGCCGGTGCGACGGGCGACGCGGCAGCCGATGCGCCCGTGCCGGGGCGCGAGGGCTGACGCGCGGCCGGCCGGGGCGGGCGCGCGTCAGCGTGCCGTCATTCGCCGCCCGGCGAACGGCACGCTTCGCACTGCACCTGCGTGACCGTGCGCTGCGCCGGGTCGGCCGTGAGCCGCACGGCCGACAACTGATTTCCCCATACGCATCCTGAATCGAGCGCGACGACGTTGTCGCGCAACATCAGGCCGAGCGCGGCCCAGTGGCCGAACACGACCGTCACGTCCTCGGTGCGGCGCCCCGGCACGTCGAACCACGGCAGGTAGCCGGGCGGCGCGCTGTCGGGGCCGCCATTTGCCTTGAATTCCATCGCGCCGTCGGGCGTGCAGAAGCGCAGGCGCGTGAACGCGTTGAATGCGACGCGCATCCGGTCGCGTTTTTTCAGGTTCGGCGTCCATTGATTCGGCTCGTTGCCGTACAGGCCTTGCAGCGTGTCGCGCCAGTCGGGGGCACGCAGCGCGCGCTGCAGTTCGTCCGCGAGTTCGAGCGCGAGCGTGGCGTCCCATTGCGGCAACACGCCGGCGTGCACGAGCAGCTTTCCGTCTTCGACATGCACGAACGGGCGGTGGCGGACCCAGTCGAGCAGCGCGTCGGCGTCGGGCGCGTCGAGGATCTCGCCGATCGTGTCGCCCGGGCGCTCGGTGCGCAGCCCGGCCGAGACCGCGAGCAGGTGGAGGTCGTGATTGCCGAGCACGACGGTCGCGCGCGGGCCGAGCTCGACGACCGCGCGCAGCGCGGCAAGGGAGCCCGGGCCGCGGTTGACGACGTCGCCGGCGATCCAGAGGGGGGCGTCGGTGGGCGCCGAAAGCTTTTCGTACAGCGCCTGGAAAGCGGTGTGACAGCCTTGGATGTCGCCGATGGCGATGGGAGGGGAAGTCATGGGGCAGGGGATTTCGCGAGTATCGAGAACACGGGAAAAATTATCCAGTCACTGCAGTGTTGCGCAATTTGTGTTCCGCAACCGTGCGTTGATTTGGCAAGAAATTTCATGCCCGGAAAGGGTTCGAAGGGCTGTATCAAGTTGTTAGCGGCATGGCTTTTGCAGGGGACGGCTACCTATAATTGTCGCTTTCCCCAACAAAATTAGCATTTCATGACTTTGGAGGCCATGTCGACCGGTTAAAATTCCCGGTCTGACGTGGCAATCACAAGCTACTGGCATTTGCGAATCTGAGGTGGCAGGCGCCTGATGGCGTCTGCCGCACACTATTTGAGGGAGCCTCATGATCCTGGTTACGGGCGGCGCGGGTTTTATCGGTGCCAATTTTGTACTCGACTGGCTGCGCGCATCCGACGAAGCCGTGCTCAACGTCGACAAGCTGACGTATGCAGGGAACCTGCGCACGCTGCAGTCGCTGGACGGAAACCCGAAGCACGTGTTCGCGCGCGTCGACATCTGCGACCGTGACGCGCTGGACGCCCTCCTGGCCGAGCACAAGCCCCGCGCGGTGCTGCACTTCGCCGCGGAAAGCCACGTCGATCGCTCGATCCACGGTCCCGCGGACTTCGTGCAGACCAACGTCGTCGGCACGTTCACGCTGCTCGAGGCTACCCGCCAGTACTGGAACGGTCTGAACGACGCCGACAAGGCCGCGTTCCGTTTCCTGCACGTGTCGACCGACGAGGTGTTCGGTTCGCTGTCGGCCACCGACCCGCAATTCTCGGAGACGACGCCGTACGCGCCGAACAGCCCGTATTCCGCGACGAAGGCGGGTTCCGACCACCTGGTGCGCGCGTATCACCATACGTATGGCCTGCCGGTGCTGACGACGAACTGTTCGAACAACTACGGCCCGTACCAGTTCCCGGAAAAGCTGATCCCGCTGATGATCGCGAACGCGCTCGCGGGCAAGCCGCTGCCGGTGTATGGCGACGGGCAGAACGTGCGCGACTGGCTGTATGTCGGCGACCACTGCAGCGCGATCCGCGAAGTGCTCGCGCGCGGCGTACCGGGCGAGACGTACAACGTCGGCGGCTGGAACGAGAAGAAGAACCTCGAAGTCGTGCATACGCTGTGCGACCTGCTCGACAAGGCGCGCCCGAAGGCAGCGGGTTCGTACCGTGACCAGATCACCTATGTGACCGACCGGCCCGGCCACGATCGCCGCTACGCGATCGATGCGCGCAAGCTCGAACGCGAACTCGGCTGGAAGCCCGCGGAAACGTTCGAGACCGGCCTGGCAAAGACGGTCGACTGGTATCTCGACAACCAGGTGTGGGCCGATGAGGTCGCATCGGGCGAGTACCGCAAGTGGGTCGAGACGAACTACGCGAAACGCACTTGAGGAGAGAAGCGATGGCACGTAAAGGCATCATTCTCGCTGGCGGTTCCGGTACCCGGCTGTATCCGATCACGCACGTCGTCTCGAAGCAGCTTCTGCCGGTGTACGACAAGCCGATGATCTACTATCCGCTGTCGACGTTGATGATCGCGGGCATTCGCGACGTGTTGATCATCTCGACGCCGCAGGACACGCCGCGCTTCGAGTCGATGCTCGGCGACGGCAGCCAGTGGGGGATGAACATCCAGTACGCGGTGCAGCCGTCGCCCGACGGTCTCGCTCAGGCGTTCATCATCGGCAAGGAGTTCGTCGGCAACGATCCGTCGGCGCTGATCCTCGGCGACAACATCTTCTACGGTCACGACCTCGCGAAGCAGCTCGAGCGCGCGCATGCGCAGGAAACGGGCGCGACGGTGTTCGCTTATCACGTGCACGACCCGGAACGTTACGGCGTCGTCGAATTCGACAAGTCGTTCCGCGCACTGTCGATCGAGGAGAAGCCCGCGAAGCCGCGTTCGAACTACGCGGTGACCGGCCTGTACTTCTACGACAACCAGGTGTGCGACATCGCGGCCGACATCAAGCCGTCGCCGCGCGGCGAGCTCGAAATCACCGACGTCAACTCGCGCTATCTCGACAGCGGCGCGCTGAACGTCGAGATCATGGGGCGTGGCTACGCTTGGCTCGATACCGGCACGCACGATTCGCTGATCGAGGCGGCCAGTTTCATCGCGACGCTGCAGAAGCGGCAAGGTCTCGTGGTCGCCTGTCCGGAAGAGATCGCGTATCGCCGCAACTGGATCGACGCGGAGCAAGTGTTGAAGCTCGCCCAGCCGCTCGCGAAGAACGCATACGGTCAGTACCTGAAGAACATTCTTACGGATCAAGTCGCATGGCCATCCAAGTAACGGCAACGGCGCTGCCCGAAGTCAAGATCATCGAGCCGAAGGTGTTCGGCGACGCGCGCGGGTTCTTCTACGAAAGCTTCAACGGGAAGGAATTCGCCGAGCAGGTCGCACCCGGCGTCGAATTCGTGCAGGACAACCATTCGCGCTCGTCGAAGGGCGTGCTGCGCGGCCTGCACTATCAGATCCAGCACGCGCAGGGCAAGCTCGTTCGCGTGGTCGAGGGCGAAGTGTTCGACGTCGCCGTCGACATTCGCAAGGATTCGCCCAACTTCGGCAAGTGGGTGGGTGTGGTGCTGTCGAACGACAACCATCGGCAACTGTGGGTGCCGCCCGGCTTCGCGCACGGGTTCGTCGTGCTGTCGGAGGCCGCGCAGTTCCTTTACAAGACGACCGACTACTGGTTCCCCGAACACGAGCGCAGCATCGTGTGGAACGACCCGGAGATCGGGATCGAGTGGCCGATCGATTTCGAGCCGCTGCTGGCGGCGAAGGATGCGGCCGGCAAGCGTTTGAGCGAAGCCGAAGTTTATGCGTGAGGTGGGTGTGACTCCTGAGCCGACGATCCTTGTGACGGGTGTGAATGGCCAGGTCGGGTTCGAACTGCTGCGCTCGCTGCAAGGGCTCGGCCGCGTGGTGGCATGCGACCGCTCGATGCTCGACCTGTCCGACCTCGATCGGGTGCGCAGTGTCGTGCGCGAGCTGAAGCCGTCGATCATCGTGAACCCGGCCGCGTACACGGCCGTCGACAAGGCCGAGACGGACGTCGACGCCGCGCGCCGGCTGAATGCCGAAGTCCCGCGTGCTTTCGCAGAGGAAGCGGCGCGCCTCGGTGCAGCGCTGGTTCATTACTCGACCGACTATGTGTTCGACGGCACCAAAGAGGGGGCCTATGTCGAAACGGACGCGACCAACCCGCAGAACGTCTACGGGCTGACCAAGCTGGAGGGCGAGCAGGCCATCGCGGCGACAGGTTGCGCACACTTGATCCTGCGGACGAGCTGGGTGTACGGCCGCCGCGGCAAGAACTTCCTGCTGACGATGCTGAAGCTCGGGAGCGAGCGTCCTGAGTTGCGTGTCGTCGCGGATCAGGTTGGCGCGCCGACATGGTCGAAGACGATCGCCACCGCGACCGCGCACATCGTCGCGCAGGCATTGGCGGCCGATGACGCGGACTGGTGGGCGCAGCGTTCCGGCGTCTATCACTTCACGTCCGCGGGCGCCACGTCGTGGCACGGGT
This sequence comes from Burkholderia cenocepacia, assembly GCF_014211915.1. Classification (NCBI taxonomy): domain Bacteria; kingdom Pseudomonadati; phylum Pseudomonadota; class Betaproteobacteria; order Burkholderiales; family Burkholderiaceae; genus Burkholderia; species Burkholderia cenocepacia. The sequence goes on from NZ_CP060039.1 coordinate 1,408,443, forward strand.
TTGCCGAGGCAATCTTCGCCCAGGCGATGGGCGAGCATGCGCCGAAGGTGTTGCCGATTCCGGCGAGCGACTACCCGGTTCCCGCCAAGCGCCCGTCCAATTCGCGACTGTCGCACGACAAGCTGACCGAAGCATTCGGGTTGCGGTTGCCGGACTGGGCCGATGCGCTGAAGCTGTGCCTGAGTGAGTAACTTGAATCAGAATTCCGCGGTTCAGGAGCAGACCGGTGTCGTGATCGTGTTCTACCGGCCGGATAGCGGTTGCGTAGTCCGTGCGAACCGGCTCGCCAAAGTATGGCCATGCGTGGTGGTGGATAACACGGAGAGCATCAGTGCGCCGGAAGCGCTCGGGCTCGACGCGCGTATCGACTATGTCGCGAACGGCGCCAATCTTGGCATCGCGACGGCGCTCAACCAGGGCATCGAACGGCTGGCCGCGGCGAACTGTACGTCGGTATTGCTGTTCGATCAGGATAGCGAGCCGTCAGACGAATTGCTGGTCGAACTGCCTCGGACAATGGCGGCCGAGCGCATGCGTAATCGTCGCGTGGCGCTCGTCGGCCCCGCGTACGAGGATGCGCGATTGGGCGGCGTCGCGCCGTTCGTCCGCTTCGGGTACGTGAAGCTGCGCCGGGTTCAGCCGGACGGTGTGCAACCGGTCGAGGTCGACTTTCTGATTACGTCGGGATCGTGCGTGAATCTCGCTGTATGGCGCGACATCGGCCCGATGGACGATTCGCTGTTCATCGATTTCGTCGATCTCGAATGGTGTGTCCGCGCGCGCTCGAAGGGGTATTCGGTGCTCGGCGCGCCGGCGTTGCGGTTGAAGCATGAACTGGGCGGCGAGCCGGTGAAGGTGTTCGGGCGGAGCTACCCGGGGCACAGCGCGGTTCGGCACTACTATCTGTTCCGCAACGCGATCGCGCTGATCCGGCGTTCCTACGTACCGTGGAGCTGGAAGTCGACCGAACTGGTCAAGATGCCGGTCCGGCTTGCGATCTACGCGTTGTTCATGCAGCCTCGCGTGGCGCACCTGCGGCTCTCATTGCTCGGCATCTGGCACGGACTGACCGGTCGTACCGGTGCGCTCTGATGTACCGGCCCATTTTTCAATCTCATTCAACTAGAAAGCTTGCATGCTGACTCTTTCACTTGCTGATCTCAAACAGAGCATTGCCTCGTGGCGGTTATGGACGCTGCTCGGCTGGCTCGAAATCCGGCAGCGCTATGCTCGCTCGAGTGTCGGACCGTTCTGGCTCACGATCAGCATGGGTGTGATGATTACGTCGCTCGGCGTGGTCTACGGTACGTTGTTCGGACAAAAGATGAACGAATATCTGCCGTTCCTCGCATCGAGCATCGTGCTGTGGGGGCTTTTTTCGCAGACGATCCAGGAGGGAAGCATCGCGTATATCAGCAGCGGCGCCTACATACGCCAGGTGCCCACACCGAAGCTGATCTACATTCTGCAAGTCGTATGGCGGAACCTGATCGTGCTGGCACACAACTTCGTGATTGTCATCGGTCTTCTGATGATCTTCGGCGTCAAAAGCTGGGAGACGCTGCCGATGTTCATTCCGGGGCTGCTTCTGTATGTGCTGAATGCAATGTGGATCGCCATGCTGACAAGCCTGTTGTCCGCACGATTCCGCGACCTTCCGCAGATCATTGGCGCGCTGCTTCAAGTCGCATTCTATGTAACACCCATCATCTTTCGTCCAGACGCGCTGAATCGCTTTTCGTTCATCGTCGAATGGAATCCGCTTGCTTACCTGATCGATGTCGTTCGCGGCCCGCTGATCGGACAAATGCCGAGCGCGCTGACGTGGGGAGTGACCATTGGCATGGCGGTCGTTGGATGGCCGATCGCACTGCTCATGACCGGTCGTTATCTGAAACGTCTTCCGTACTGGGTCTGAAGGGGGCGACATGGCACACATTGAACTGAAGAACGTGACGCTGGATTTGCCGATCTACGACGTCCAGGGCCGCTCGCTGAAGAAACAGGTGCTTCGCATGGGGCGACGCAACCGGATCGCGGAGGGCAACGACGGCGTCATCGTCGTACGGGCGCTCGACGATCTGAGTTTCCGCTTCGATCGAGGCGATCGCGTGGGGCTCATTGGTCACAACGGCGCGGGAAAGTCGACGCTGCTGCGCGCGATGGCCGGCATTTATCCTCCGACAGCCGGCTCGCTGTCACGCGTGGGCAAGGCCGTGCCGCTGCTCGACATCAGCCTCGGCATGGACGAGAACTCGACCGGTATGCAGAACATCCGGTTGCGCGGCCTGCTGCTCGGCATGACTGACGCGGAGATTCGCAAAAAGCAGAACGATATCGCTGATTTCAGTGAATTGGGCGACTACCTCGATCTGCCGATCCGTACCTATTCGAGCGGCATGAAGATGCGGCTTGCATTCGCCGTGTCCACGGCGGTCGACGCCGAGATCCTGCTGCTCGATGAAGTGATGGGCGTGGGCGATGCGTCGTTCATGCACAAGGCCGAGGCGCGTCTCGAGGAACTGCACGACCGCGCCGAGATCGTTGTGCTCGCGATGCACTCGAACAAGGAGATCCGCAAGGTGTGCAACAAGGCGCTGTGGATGGAGCGCGGGCGTGTGCGCGCTTTCGGGGAAGTCGACGACGTCGTGTCGCAATATGCTGCTTCGGTGGGGGAGTGATGGTTGTGAAGTCGAACGCCGGTATGGCTGGGTGCTGAACCGATGAAGTTGCGCAAAGCACGCTCGTTCGTGAACCGGGTGGCGGGTGACGGTGGATTGCGACTGGTCGTGCGCAAGGCTTACGGTATCTTCCGCCGGGAAGGAGTTGCCGGCATCAGAAGCCGGATCGCATGGTTGCGCGCGGGCGCGCCGGGTGTCATCGATCCGGTTCTCTATGCAGAATGGGTTCGCCGTTACGATCAGGTTGACGACGCAACGCGCGCGGCCATTCGCGAGCGTATCGCCGGTTTCGCGAATCCGCCGCTGATTTCAGTGGTGATGCCCGTCTACAATCCCGATCCCGCTTGGCTGGCGGAGGCGATCGAGTCCATCCGCGGACAACTTTATCCGCATTGGGAACTCTGCATTGCCGACGACGTGTCGACGAATCCGGCCATCCGCCCGCTGCTCGAACGTTACGCCTCCCAAGACCCGCGGATCAAGGTCGCGTTCCGGCAGAAGAACGGCCATATTTCTGCCGCATCGAATACTGCGCTCGAACTCGTGACGGGCACGTGGGTCGCGCTGTTCGATCACGACGACCTGTTGCCGGAGCAGGCGCTTTATTGTGTCGCGGATGTGATCGAACGCGATCCGTCGATTCGAATGATCTATTCTGATGAAGACAAGATCGATGGCTCGGGCAAGCGCCGTGAACCGTACTTCAAGTGCGACTGGAACCCCGATCTGTTCCTTTCACAGAACATGTTCAGTCATCTGGGTGTGTTTCAAAAGGCGCTGCTCGACGAAGTCGGCGGTTTCCGCGAGGGGTATGAGGGGTCTCAGGACTATGATCTGGCCCTTCGCTGTGTCGAGCGTGCGGGCGCGGCTGCAATTCATCACATTCCACGGGTGCTGTATCACTGGCGGGTTCATGCTGAAAGCACCTCGTCGGGGACCGACGCCAAGCCCTACGCGGTAGTGGCCGGTGAGCGGGCGCTCAACGACCACTTCGAGCGAACGGGTGTCCGCGGTGTGGCGGAGTACGCAGGAAACGGCTACCGTGCGCGGTATGCGTTGCCGGATCCGGCGCCGCTCGTCAGCCTGATCATCCCGACCCGAAACGGGCTGAACCTGATTCGGCAGTGCATCACGAGCATTGTTGGCAAGACGACGTACACACGCTACGAAATCGTCATCGTCGACAACGGCTCGGATGATCCAGACACACTGAATTACCTCGCGTCGCTCGAGAACGACGTGCGTTTCCGGATATTGCGCGACGATCGGCCGTTCAATTTCGCGGCGTTGTGCAATGCGGCCGTCGAGGTGGCGAGCGGCGAGGTCGTCGGACTGGTCAACAACGATATCGAGGTGATTTCTCCCGATTGGTTGACGGAAATGGTCAGTATTGCATTGCAACCGGGCGTCGGCGCGGTGGGCGCGAAACTGCTCTATCCGAACGACACCGTCCAGCATGCCGGCGTGGTGCTGGGGCTTGGCGGCGTGGCGGGACATGTACACAAACACATTCCTCGCGGATCGTTCGGGTACTTCGGTCGCGCCAGCCTGATCGGCGCCTTCTCCGCAGTGACCGCTGCATGCATGATCGTGCGCAAGGCTGCCTATCGCGAAGTGGCTGGAATGAACGAACGGGATCTGGGTGTCGCGTTCAACGATATCGACTTCTGTCTTCGCTTGCTGAAGGCCGGCTATCGCAATGTCTGGACGCCGTATGCGGAGCTGTATCACCATGAGTCGGCGACGCGTGGTTACGAGGACGATCCTGTCAAACAGGCTCGATTCGACGGCGAGACCGAGTACATGCAAAAGCACTGGGGAGAGCTGCTGCGGAATGATTCCTCATACAGTCCAAATCTGACGTTGAACGAAGAGGATATCGGTCTGGCCTGGCCGTCACGGGTGGGCGCGCTCGTCTGAGCGCGTGCCCGGCGATGCAGGCCGGATGCCGCCGGAATTAATGAGTGGTACTGATCCGGCGGTTGGAAAAATAGAAGGTATATCGTAACGGAGTTGACGTGAACATCTTCCCTGTAGTTCTGTGCGGCGGTAGCGGCACCCGTCTTTGGCCGTTGTCCCGGGGCGGTTATCCCAAGCAGTACCTCAAGCTGGCCGGAGAACACACGCTGGTTCAGCAGACCGTGCTGCGTCTGCAGGGCGTGCCCGGCGTCGAAGCGCCGATCATGATCACGAATGCGGAACAACGCTTCATCGTGGCCGATCAGTTGCGCAGCATCGACGTGGCCGCGTCGGCGGTCGTTCTGGAGCCGGTAGGGCGCAATACGGCGCCCGCGGTCGCGGCGGCGGCGTTGCTTGCGATGGAGCAGTCGCCGGACGCGTTGCTGCTCGTGTTGCCGTCCGACCACGTGATCCTGAGCGATGCGATTTTCGCGAAGCTGGCGGACACGGCGCGCGATATCGCAAACGACGGGCATCTCGTCACGTTCGGTATCGAGCCGACCAAGCCGCACACCGGCTACGGCTACATCCGCAGCGGGAACGCATTGGCGTCGCATGACGACGCGTTCCGTGTCGATGCATTCGTCGAGAAACCGGATGCGGAAACGGCGGCGCGGTTCGTGTCGGAAGGCGGTTATTACTGGAACAGCGGCATGTTCATGCTGAAGGCGTCGGTGTATCTCGACGAACTCAAGCGATTCGAGCCAGCCGTGCTCGAGCAGGTCACGCTGTCGGTCAAGCAGGCAAAGCGCGACGAGGATTTCGTCCGACTTGACGCCGATGCATTCCAGGAATGCCCGAACATCTCGATCGACTATGCGGTGATGGAGAAAACCGACCATGCGGTGATGGTCGCGGCCGCAGGTCTGAACTGGAGCGATATCGGCTCATGGGCCGCGCTCGCGGATATTTCGGATACCGACGATACGGGCAATACGCTGTCGGGCGACGTCCTGACTGACGATGTTTCCGATAGTTATATCCGGGCCGATCATCGAATGGTCACGGCCATCGGCGTCAAGGATCTGATCATCGTCGAAACGGCGGACGCGGTCCTCGTCACGCATCGCGACCAGTCCGAGCGTGTGAAGAAGATCGTCGAGCGTCTCAGCGCGTCGGGGCGACACGAGTCGGTGACGCACCGGAAGGTCATCCGGCCGTGGGGTTCGTACGAGAGTATCGATCAGGGTGAACGCTTTCAGGTCAAGCGCATTATCGTCAACCCGGGCTCGTCGCTCAGCCTTCAGATGCACCATCATCGGGCTGAACACTGGGTCGTTGTCCGCGGTACCGCGCGCGTCTTCAACGGCGACCAGGTCATTTTGCTGAGCGAGAATCAGTCGACCTATATTCCGCTGGGCGTGACGCATCGCTTGCAGAACCCGGGGAAGATTCCGCTCGAACTGATCGAGGTTCAATCGGGCTCGTATCTCGGTGAAGACGACATCGTGCGTCTCGACGACAACTACGGGCGCGATGTCGTCGCGGCGAAGGGCAATTAACCACGATTGGAATCCGGCCTGGATTCATGTCGTATCGGCCGCTCTCATGGCGTGACCCCGATCGACGATTCTGGCCGGAGCTTCAACATGCTGAACAAACTGGAAAGAACATGACTGTTGCAATCATCACTGGCATTACCGGGCAAGACGGCGCGTATCTTGCGGAGCTGCTTCTCGAGAAGGGCTACACCGTCTACGGCACCTATCGGCGCACCAGCTCGGTGAACTTCTGGCGAATCGACGAGCTCGGCGTCAGCAATCATCCTAATCTTCACCTCGCCGAATACGACCTGACCGATCTTGGCGCAAGCATTCGCCTGCTTCAGACGACGCAAGCGACCGAGGTCTACAACCTGGCGGCCCAAAGTTTCGTCGGCGTGTCGTTCGATCAGCCGGCAACCACCGCCGAGATTACCGGTATCGGCGCGCTCAACCTGCTCGAGGCGATTCGCACGGTCAATCCTGCGATCCGCTTCTACCAGGCCAGCACGTCGGAAATGTTCGGCAAGGTACAGGCCGTACCGCAGGTTGAAAGCACGCCTTTCTATCCGCGCAGTCCGTACGGCGTCGCAAAGCTTTACGCGCACTGGATGACGATCAACTATCGCGAGAGCTACAACATCTTCGGCTGCAGCGGCATCCTGTTCAACCACGAATCGCCGCTGCGCGGGCGCGAATTCGTGACGCGGAAGATTACGGACAGTCTGGCGAAGATCCGTCTCGGCAAGCTCGACGTGCTGGAACTCGGCAACCTCGACGCCAAGCGTGACTGGGGCTATGCGAAGGAGTACGTCGAAGGCATGTGGCGCATGCTGCAGGCGGAACGCCCCGATACCTACGTGCTTGCGACGAACCGGACCGAGACGGTGCGGGATTTCGTGTCGATGGCAGCCCAGGCGGCAGGCATCGAACTCGCGTGGCAAGGTGCGGGCGAAAACGAGACGGGCGTCGATACCCGAACCGGCAAGGCCGTGGTCAAGGTCAGCCCGAAATTTTACCGGCCCGCCGAAGTCGATCTGCTCATCGGCAACCCCGAGAAGGCGAGCAAGGAACTCGGCTGGGTGCCGAAGACGACGCTCGAGCAGCTTTGCCAGATGATGGTCGAGGCGGACATTCGTCGCATCGAAGCAGGCTTCTCGTTCTAAGGCCATGGCAAAAGTTTTCGTCACGGGCCTGGACGGATTTACCGGCCGCTATATGGCGGAGGAGTTGATCCGCTCGGGGCACGAAGTTTGCGGGATCGTTCACAAGCCGGTTGCCGCTGCGCCGTGGCGAACGCACGTATGCGATCTGCTTGATACCGACGCGCTGGTTCGCGTGCTGTCCGACGAAAAACCGGATGCCGTCGTGCATCTGGCGGCCATTGCGTTCGTTCAGCACGGCGATGTCGGCGCGATCTATCAGACCAACGTGGTCGGGACGCGCAATCTGCTTGATGCGCTGACGCGCGCCGCATGTCAGCCGCGAGCCGTGTTGTTGGCAAGCAGTGCGAACGTCTATGGCAATTCCGATCGGGAAATCATCGACGAATCCACTGCGCCGGCGCCCGCAAACGATTACGCAATCAGCAAGCTGGCGATGGAAATGGTCGCGCGCATGTGGCAGGACAAACTTCCGATCGTCATCGTGCGGCCGTTCAATTACACGGGCGTCGGTCAGGACGAGCGATTCCTGCTGCCCAAGATCGTTCGACATTTCAGCGCGCGCGCAGAGCGCATCGAGTTGGGCAATCTGAATGTCGTGCGAGATTTCTCGGATGTGCGCATGGTGGTCGCCGCGTACCGGAAGTTGATCGAAGCCGACTTCGCAGGACGCACGTTCAACGTCTGCTCAGGTATCGGGTATTCGCTGCAGGACGTCTTGGCGACGGTGCAGGAACTATCCGGGCATGAACTCGAGGTGGCGGTGAATCCGCAGTTCGTGCGCGCGAACGAGGTCCACAAGCTCGTCGGAAATTGCCGGGCGCTTGAACACGCGATCGGTTCGACTCACGCGATACCGCTTCGCAATACGCTTGCATGGATGCTCGAACGTCCATGAGCGAACTGATCGTTGACGGCGTGTTCGGCGCGGCCGGCATGCACGGCACGGTCATGGCCAGAAATGCAGGAAATCGGGGCGGCGCCGATGTTTTCGTCGATGCCGACTCGAATTTTCATAGCTCAGGTAAGTGAAAATTTATGCCTCTTGTTTCCTACGCGCAAAATCTCGAAGACGTCATGCTGCATCGCGCGCTGCAGCATGTGATGGCCGGCTTTTACATCGATGTCGGCGCATGGTCTCCCGACGAGCATTCGGTGACTCGGGCATTCAGTGAGATGGGGTGGAGCGGCATCAATGTCGAACCCAATCCGGTCTACTTTGCCGAGCTCGAAAACCGGCGTCCTCGCGACATCAATCTCCGGGTCGCGGTGGGTGAAAACACGGGTACGAGCCGTATCCATTTGTTTCAAGACACCGGCTTGTCCACGCTTGACGGCAAGATCGCCGACGGACATGTCGCGGCCGGGTGGAGCGAGAACGTTCAGGATGTTGTCCTGACGACCCTCGACAACATCTGGCGAGAGCACGTCAGTGCAGGGCGAGAGGTGCATTTTCTGAAAGTCGATGTCGAAGGAGCCGAGCGCGCGGTGCTGGCCGGCAACGACTGGAAACGCAACCGACCGTGGATTGTTGTGGTGGAGGCAACGCTGCCGCTGACGCAGAAGGAATCCCATCACGAGTGGGAGAGCATCCTTCTGGACGCGAACTACGTCCATGTCTATTCGGATGGCCTCAACCGCTTCTATGTCGCCGGCGAGCGATCCGAGCTCATCGATGCGTTCAAGTATCCGCCCAACGTTTTTGACGATTTCGTGTCCGCGAGGACGGCTGAGTTGGCTGCGCAGGTCGAGAGCTTGTCCGCTCGGCTGGCGGACGCGGAGCAACGGGAGCGCGATGCCGTAGAGCTCGTGCGGCGGACGGAGGTGCAAAAAGTACTTGAAGAGCACGAGGCAAAGCACCAGGAGCTTGAACGCCTGAACAAGGAGTTGATGCGCCAGGTAGAGGTGATGGAAAGCCGGCGGGCGGAGGTGGAGCATGACCACAAGCGTCGCCACAAGGACGCGGAGAACCAGATCGCTGAATTGCGTTCGGCGCTGTCTGGCCGGGACGTGATGGCACAGCAAGCCAGTCACCGTGCCGAATTGGTCGAGCAGCAGTATCAGGCCGTTACGCAATCGATGTTCTGGCGCGCGACATCGCCGGCACGCCGGATCGGGGCGATGATGCCTCCCGCTGCGCGGGGGCGCGCACGTCAGGTAGCCAAGGCTGCATGGTGGCTGGCTACGCCGTGGCGGATGCCGGCGCGGCTCGAGTTCCTGCGGCAGCGGCGCGCAACCTTGCTTCGCGAGCAGCAAGCCGCGAGCGCTCAGGTCGAAGTCCTACAAGACGTCGGCGTTCCCGGTGCAGGGTCGTCGGGTCGGTATGCGGACTGGATTCGCACGGTCGAAACCCGGTCGAGCCCTGATGTCCGGATCAAGGTCGACGGGCCGCTCGTGAGCTTTTTGCTTGCCGATGTCGAATCGATCGAGAGCGTCTCGAGAACGGTCGGTTCGATTCGCGCGCAATCGTATCGAAACTGGGAAGCCATCGTTGTTCACTCTGGCTCCGATGCGGCGATACTGAAACTCGTCGAAGAGTGGACGAGCGCTGATTCGCGCGTGATTGCTGTTACCGCGCCTGGCGTGGCGACAGGGCGGCCGGCGAACCTTGCCATGGGCTTCGATCACGCCAAGGGCAAGTTCGTCGCGGTTCTCGATAGTGGGGATATTCTGGCGCCTGGTGCGCTGAGCGACGTTGTTTCCGTACTCGCGAAGTCGCCGCGGGCAGACATCGTCTACGGCGACGAGGACGTGCAGTCGGCGTCGCAAACCCGCGAGCGGCCGTATTTCAAACCATCCTGGTCACCTGATCTTCTCTACGCGTTCAACTATTTCGGACGGTTGACGTTGCTTCGCCGCGCGTTGGTGACGCTGGCGGGAGGGGTGGACATCACTGCCGCGACGGCCGTCGAATGGGATCTCAACCTGCGCGTCAGCGATCATGCGCAGAACATCATTCGTGTCCCGAAGGTACTATGCCATCGCAAGCCGGGGGCGAGCCAAGAGCGGCCTGCACCCGGCACGAATGAGGCCGGTGATCATCGCGCGGTCATTCAGCGATATTGGGAGCGTCACGGCGTCAGCAGCGCGGTGACCGTTGAAACCCAACCGAACGGCACCCAGCATGCCACCTGGCAGATCGAGCGGGCGCCGCTGGTTTCGATCGTCATTCCCACCAAGAACAAGCCGGAGCTGCTCCGGATGTGCCTGGAGGGCCTGCTGCATGCAACAGACTATCCGAACAAGGAAGTCGTCATCGTCGATACGGGATCGGATGATCCCGAGACGCTCGCATACTACGAGCAGCTGAAATCCGAACCGCAGGTTCGAATCGTTCATTTCCGGAACAAGTTCAATTATTCGGCCGCGTGCAACTTCGGTGCGGTGAGAGCGCGCGGCGAGTTTCTGCTGTTCCTGAACAACGACATCGAGATCATCAAGAGCGACTGGCTGCAGGAACTCGTCCGATTTGCGATGCGTCCAGGCGTAGGTGTCGTGGGTACGAAGCTGATCTATCCGTCGCTGGAGTTGCAGCATGCAGGCGTGTCGATCGGCATCCATCTCGCCGCATTGATGTACCGGAGCGGCGGTGGTATCGAATGGGATGTATTCGGCTCGCCGGATCATCCGCGAAACTGGCTTGCGATCATGGGCGCCTGCCAGATGGTGCGCAGGGATGCCTTCGAAGAGGTTGGCGGGTTTGACGAATCGTATCTGATCGCGATGAGCGACGTAGCGCTGTGCATGCGGATCTGGCGTGCCGGCTATCGTACGGCCTATACGCCGTATGCCTGTCTCGTGCATCACGAAGGGGCGACGAGAGGGAATAGCAATCCGGTCGAGGATATCCGGCGCCTGGCCGACGACATCCGTCATTTGGGCATTGACGAGGACCCGTATCTTCACCCCGAACTGGACGGGCAGTGCGCCATTCCGGCTCTGCGTTTGCAGGGAGGCGTCGGCGTTCGTGCGGAACTCGACCGACAGCTTCGAGAAACCGGTTCGCTTCCGTTGTCGGCGAGGGAGCTTCGTCTCGACGACGAAGGTATTTGCATGGAAGTCGCAGGATTGGCGCGAGACGAAGTTGTGTGGCCCCCGCAGCCGGTCCACAAGGTCTCCGATATCTGGAGCGCCGCGCGCTGGTGTCTGGATCTGTTGCGACGCCGGGCCGATCTTCGCGTGCGGTTTCCGCAGGCACTTTCGGCTGGACGTAACGGTGCGTTTGCACAGTGGCTGCTCACAGGCGGCGGGCGCGACCTCGGCCTGACGGAAGCCGGCGTCGCGGCGATCGGCCAATTGTTCGAACAGGATTTTGGTGCACCGGCACGGCAGATCTTCATGTTCCGCCAGGATGTCCGCGCACTCATGCCGCACGGGTTGACGCCAGCCGGGCAAGCGGATCTGTTCGAATGGTTCATCCAGCATGGGCGTGTCGAAGCGGACCTGCAACTCGAGCAAATCTGGTGGCTCTTCTGGCAAGCATCGGAAGCGCCGGCTCGTGAGCTCGTGGAAGCCTATCGCTTTACACCGGCATGGCAACGACTCCATCCGGACGGGTTGACGATTTTCGGACGTGCTGCATTTGCCGCCTGGTTTGCCGCAACATACCGGGTCCACGAGTCGTGGGGCGTGCCGGAAACCTGGCCGATCGACTTGTCGCCTGCCGAGCAGATTCGAACGGCATACAACGCCCGTGAAGACTGGCGTGATCGTTTCCCGTCGGTGTTGCGTAACGCGGCCGAGGCGCGTGCGCTGGTCGAATGGTTGCGAACGGACGAAGCCGCGTTGCCGCACGACGTCCGTTCGTGGTGCGAATCGCTGGAGATCGATACGGTGGCCGCTTCGCTGGCGAAGCCCGGCGTCAACGTGATCGCGCACTTCTGTTATCCGTCGGGTCTGCGCGTCTCGGCGGAGGCGTTGGTGAAGGGGATGCGCGAGATCGAGATGCAGACATCCTTGCGCGACATTCGTACCGATCAGAGAGATGATCCGCATCACGTCGATTTCTCCGGTACGGAAGATTTCGACGTTACGATCATTCACACGCAGCCGGAACCGTTCTTTGACGATGTATACGGGCGATCCGATTTGCTCGAGCGTGCGCAGCGAACCTACCGGATCGCATACTGGTACTGGGAATTCGATTCGATACCGGACAGCTGGCTCGAGCAAGCCGCACGTGTCGATGAGGTCTGGACTGCGACCGAGTTTGTTGCCAAGGGGTTGCGCGAACGGTTGACCATTCCGGTGAGGACGATTTTCCCGGGGGTGCAGCTTGGCCAGTATCAGCGTCGGGATCGAGCCTACTTCGGACTGGACGACGGCGAATATACGTTCCTGTTTACGTTCCACATGATGAGCATCATGGAGCGCAAAAACCCGATGGGGTTGATTCGGGCATTCAGCAAGGCATTCGGGCCGGACGACCCGGTCTGTCTGGTGCTGAAGACTTCATTCGGTGATCGTCATCCGGCCCAGATCAAGGAATTGCGGCTTGCGGCCGAGATGTCGGGGTGAAGATCAAGATCATCGATCAGGTGTATTCGCCGGACGAGGTACTGTCGCTCATGGATGCTTGCGACGCGTACGTGTCTTTGCATCGAAGCGAGGGATTGGGTCTCACGATGGCGGAAGCCATGCTGATGGGAAAGCCCGTCATTGCGACGAACTACTCGGGCAACGTGGACTTCATGGACGACAGCAACAGCCTTCTCGTACCTTACGATCTCGTGAAACTGGGGCGGCCAATTCCTCCAAACGACGCGAATCTCCACTGGGCGGAACCGTCGGTGGATGAGGCGGCGAAAGCGATGCGCAAGGTGTTCGAGAATCAGGAATGGGCGCGTGAGCTCGGCGCACGTGCGCGCGAGAGCGCGCGCGTCAATCTGTCGCTGACCACGGCCGGTCACCATGCGGCGGATCGTATCAATGAAATCCTCGGCGTAATGCCCGGGAAGCCCGGCAGTCGGTGACCGGTTGCCGCATAGTGGGGCGTCGATCCCGGTCGGGCATCGACGCCGTAACCTGATCCGAAGTTACGCGACGGCACGTCCGGACGGCGGCGCGTCCGGCAGTACTTCCGGTGAGCCGTCGTTTGAGGGTTCGCAACGACGCCGTGATCCGCTAACTTGTCGACGACAGCATTTCCGCGTTCAACGTACGCATGCCGACAACGTCCGATTCTCGCGTAGCAATCGCCGAGCGGGCTGCAGACGGCTCGGTTTCGGCTTCATCCGGCCAGTTGTGAGCGTCGGTACGATCGACGTTTGCCGTGTGCTGCCCGTCGGACAATACATCCCGCTTGTGTTCCGATACGCGGACTGAAGCGTTGAGCGTAGCGACTGCCGAGTTCACCGGGTTCGAACGGCAGTCGAGTTGGCATTCGTTTCTCAACAGGGGCGAGACGTCGGTGAGATAGGGACGCGCGCGCCGGACCGCATGGTCGAGCGTCGCATTATCGGACGGAAGCCTGTTCCGGATGGTCTCATCGAGCGCAGAGAACAGTTCTCGGATTTGCCGACGAGAGGCGCGAAGCGAGTCGAGATCCCGACGGGTAAACCTCGTATGGCGAAGACCGCAGCGAGGGTGGTATGGCGTGCTCCACAAGGCGGCGTGTGTCGACTGGTGCTCACCGACGACATCAAATGGCGTGCCGGAATTATCGGACAGCTTTTTATGCCGGCGACGACCGTGCTGACGTTAGAATTGCGCCGTTGGCACCGTGAAATGCATCGCAAGTTCGCCGGCCTGTCGAGCGAGGCTGCGGCGGCACCTGCGTTGCCGCAACCTGCCGGACTGTCTAACCTGCGCTTCATCTTGCAAGCGCATAGCCGAACTACGGATGAATGTAACAAGCCCGCAACCCAGTGATACCGAAGGATTGTCGGTTTCCATCGTCGTTTATCAGCCGGATATTGCTCAACTCGGCGAGACGCTGACTAGCTTGGGCGCAGCGTGCACGCGTCTGTGCACTGCCTCGTCGCCCGCTCCGGTCGAACTATTCCTGGTTGACAACGGCGGGCTGGGCGACGTTGCTGCATTGATTGATGATCTCGATACGAAAGGTATTACCACCCGGATTCTGTCGGGCCACGGCAACGTTGGCTACGGACGGGGGCACAATCTCGCGATCGAATCGTCGACACGCCCGTTTCATCTGATCTTGAATCCTGACATCGATCTCGACGCAGACGCGCTCGTTGCCGCCCGTGCGTTTCTCGGTTCGCGTCCCGACGTCGGCGCGCTCACACCATGGATCGGCGATGACACAGGCGGGCAGCAGTATCTCTGCCGCCGTTACCCGGCGGTGCTCGATCTGCTCGTGCGCGGCTTCCTGCCGGCGCGGTTTCGGGCAGCTTTTGCGAAGCGCCTCGCCCGCTACGAAATGCGCGACGTCATCAACGACCGCGAGGTCGTCTGGGATCCCCCCATCGTCAGCGGCTGCTTCATGCTGTTCCGCACCGAAGTCCTGAAGAAACTCGGCGGCTTCGATCCACGCTATTTCCTGTACTTCGAGGACTACGACCTGAGCCTGCGCACGCACGAGATCGCCCGCGTCGCGTACGTCCCGTCGGTGCGCGTCATCCATCACGGTGGGGGGCGTCGCGCAAGGGCTTCGCGCACATCCGCATGTTCGCCGCGTCGGCCTTCAAGTTCTACAACCGCTTTGGCTGGAGGCTCTGGTGAGTCACCTCGTCGTCACCGGCGCGAACGGCTTCGTCGGCCGCGCGGTCTGTCGTCGTGCGCTGGATGCCGGACATACGGTGACCGCGTTGGTACGACGTCCGGGCGGCTGCATCGAGGGCGTGCGCGAATGGGTGCACGACACCGCCGATTTCGCGGGTCTGGATGAAGCGTGGCCAACCGACCTGACCGCCGATTGCGTGATCCATCTCGCCGCGCGCGTGCACGTGATGCGCGACGAGTCCCCCGATCCCGACGCCGCGTTCGATGCCACCAACGTCGCCGGCACGCTGCGTCTCGCCGACGCCGCGCGCCATCACGGCGTGCGCCGCATCGTGTTCGCGAGCAGCATCAAGGCGGTCGGAGAGGGCGACGGCGGAATACCGCTGTCGGAAGCGTTCGAACCCGACCCGCAGGATGCATACGGCCGTTCGAAGCTGCGGGCGGAACGGCAGCTCGCGCAGTTCGGCGCATCCGTGGGGCTCGATGTCGTCGTCGTTCGTCCGCCGCTCGTCTATGGCCCCGCCGTCCGTGCCAACTTCCTGCGGATGATGGACGCGGTCGCGCGCGGGATGCCGTTGCCGCTCGGCGCGGTTTCGGCGCGCCGCAGCATCGTCTACGTCGACAATCTCGCCGACGCGCTGCTGCGTTGCGCAATCGACCCGCGAGCGGCCGGCGAATGCTTTCATGTCGCCGACGACGACGCCCCGACGGTCGCGGGCCTGCTTCGCCTCGTCGGCGACGCGCTCGGCAAGCCGGCGAGGCTGATCGCGGTGCCGCCGGCGCTGTTGCGTGTGCTCGGAAAGCTGACCGGTCGCAGTGCGGCTATCGACCGCCTGACGGGCAGTCTGCAACTCGATACCGGTCGGATCAAGCGGGTGCTCGACTGGCAGCCGCCCTATACGACCCGCCAGGGCCTCGAAGCGACCGCCGCATGGTATCGTTCGCGCGATACACGAAAATAAAAGCCACATGCTTCTCGCGAATCCCACCTGGCTCACCACGGCCGCGGTGGCCCTGGCCGCCGCATTCGCCTCGACGACGATTCTCCGCGTACTGCTCGCCACCGGGTGGGCCTGGCGCCTGGCCACCGACATTCCGAACGACCGTTCGCTCCATACGCTGCCGACACCGCGCGTCGGCGGATGGGGCATCGTGCCCGTCTGTGTCGTTGCGCTGCTGATGCTGGCGCCGCGGCTTTGGCTGATCGCGATCGCCGCCGCGGGACTCGCCGCGATGTCGCAGATCGACGACCGGCGCGGGCTGCCGGCCCGCGTGCGATTCTCCGCGCACCTCGCGGCAGTCGTCGCGCTGATCGTCGTCTTCCCGGTCGACGCACCGTGGTGGCTGCTCGCCGGCGTGGGTTTCGCGATGGTCTGGCTGACGAACCTGTACAACTTCATGGACGGCGCCGACGGTCTCGCGGGCGGCATGGCACTGTTTGGCTTCGGCGGATACGCGGTCGCGGCGCTCGGCGGCCCGCATACGTCGCCCGATCTCGCCGTGGCGGGCGCGGCAGTGGCCGGCGCGGCGCTCGGCTTTCTTCTGCTCAATTTCCATCCGGCGAGACTGTTTCTCGGCGACGCCGGCTCGATTCCGCTCGGCTTCCTGGCCGGCGCACTGGGCTATTGGGGCTGGCGTACCGATGTCTGGCCGATCTGGTTCCCCGCAATGGTATTCGCGCCCTTTATTGCAGACGCATCTGTAACACTTTTGAGACGTCTGTTACGCAGAGAAAAGTTCTGGCAGGCCCACCGCGAGCATTATTATCAAAGGATGGTCCGGTCGGGCGTCAGTCACGGCCGGACTGCCCTTTATTGGTACCTCATCATGCTCGCAGGCATAATTCTGGCCACGTGGGCAAAGGGTCGCCCCGAACTGCAGCAATGGCTGTCGTTGCTTGCGTGGTATGGCGTCCTGGCATGGTTCGGATGGTTGATCGACCTGCGTTGGCGCCGGTTTCAAGCGGCCGCCGAAAACAATTCTTGAGGTTTCCCGCCGATGTTGCGATCCAGAGCATCTTGGCTGTCCCTGAGTGCTTTCCTGTTCGACCTGACGGCGGTTGTCGCCGCATGGCTGTTCGCTTATCTCGTTCGTTTCAACGGCAGCATTCCGCATGATTTCCTGAGCGGCGCGCTGATGGCGCTGACGTGGGCACTGCCCGTCTATGCGCTGATGTTCCGCGGCTTCGGTCTGTATCGCGGGCTGTGGGTGTTTGCCAGCCTGCCCGACCTGATGCGCATCGCGAAGGCGGTGGCCGGCGGCGGCGTGATCGTGATGATCGGTGCCGTGATGTTCCAGCCGCAGCCGATCATTCCGCGCTCGGTGCTGCTCGTGTCGCCGTTGATGCTGTTCCTGGCAATGGGCGGCGCCCGCGCGCTGTATCGCGCGACGAAGGAGTACTACCTGTACGGCGGGCTCGTCGGCAAGGGCAAGCCGGTGCTGGTGCTCGGCGCCGGCACGGCCGGCGCGAGCCTCGCGCGCGAACTGTCGCGCTCCGGTGAATGGCGCTTGGTCGGCCTGCTCGACGACGACGTCACGAAACAGGGGCGCGAAATCTACGGCTACAAGGTGCTGGGCTCGTTCAACGACCTCAAGCACTGGACCGATGCGATGAAGGTCGAATACGCGATCATCGCGATTCCGTCGGCGTCGGTCGAAGCGCAGCGTCGCGTCGCGACCCTGTGCGTGCGGGCCGGCGTGAAGGCGATGGTGCTGCCGTCGCTGACCGCGCTGATGCCGGGGCAGGGCTTCCTGTCGCAGGTACGGAACATCGATCTCGAGGATCTGCTCGGCCGCGACGCGGTGACGATCGATACGCCGCACGTCGAAGCGCTGCTGCGCGGCCGCGTCGTGATGGTGACCGGCGCGGGCGGCTCGATCGGCTCCGAGTTGTGCCGGCAGATCCTGCGCTTCGCCCCTGCGCAGCTCGTTGCATTCGATCTCTCGGAATACGCGATGTACCGGCTGACCGAGGAATTGCGTGAGCGTTTTCCGGATCTGCCCGTGGTGCCGATCATCGGCGATGCGAAGGATTCGCTGCTGCTCGACCAGGTGATGTCGCGTCACGCGCCGCACATCGTGTTCCATGCGGCCGCCTACAAGCACGTGCCGTTGATGGAAGAGCACAACGCGTGGCAGGCGCTGCGCAACAACGTGCTCGGCACCTATCGCGTGGCGCGGGCGGCGATCCGCCACGACGTGCGTCACTTCGTGTTGATCTCGACCGACAAGGCGGTCAATCCGACCAACGTGATGGGCGCGAGCAAGCGTCTCGCGGAAATGGCCTGCCAGGCGTTGCAGCAGTCGAGCGGGCGTACGCAGTTCGAGACGGTGCGCTTCGGCAACGTGCTCGGCAGCGCGGGCAGCGTGATTCCGAAGTTTCAGCAGCAGATCGCGAAGGGCGGCCCGGTGACGGTCACGCACCCGGAAATCACGCGTTTCTTCATGACGATTCCGGAGGCGTCGCAGCTCGTGCTGCAGGCATCGAGCATGGGGCATGGCGGCGAAATCTTCATTCTCGACATGGGCGAGCCGGTGAAGATCGTCGATCTCGCGTGCGACCTGATCCGCCTGTACGGTTTTTCGGAAGAACAGATCCGCATCGAGTTCACCGGGCTGCGGCCGGGCGAGAAGCTCTACGAGGAGTTGCTCGCTGACGACGAAGCGACAACGCGCACGCCGCACCCGAAGCTGCGGATCGCACGTGCGCGCGAAGTGCCGGACAATTTCCTCGACGAACTGCTGCCGTGGCTGATGCAGCATCGCGTGCTGTCCGACGACGAGGTACGGCGCGATCTGCGGCGCTGGGTGCCGGAATACCAGACGGCCGTTGCCCCCGTGTTGCAGAGCGTGCCGTCGGTGCGCGTCGTATCGAACGGGTGATGCGGTCCCCGGCCGTGAACTGAGCGGCAAGAAGAGAAAAAGCGCCCTGCAGGGCGCTTTTTTTCGTCCAGAAACCGGTTACGCGGTTCAGCGGCCGGGCCGATGCTTCCTCACCACCATCCATCGTGGCGCCTTGAACCGCACGATGCTGAGATAAAGCCACACATAGGTCAGCGCGAACAGCACGACGAACACGAACAAATGCACGGTATGCCGCCAGAACAGCGTCGCCGGAATCACCGCGACGAGGCACAGCAGCCACAAATACGGCGACGTCAGCGAATTCCGCCGCGTCAGATCGTGCGCATGCTTCGTCCCGACGGCCCAGCGCATCAGCCGCTTGTACACGAGCATGTGCAGGTGCACGCCGTCCGGAATCCCCGGCGACATCCCACGGATGAACTTCTTCCGGTAGATCGAGAAGCAGGTCTCGAAGATCGGATACATGAACAGCAGCACCGGGTACCACGCGGATACCTCGCGGTTGCGCATCACGAGCATGATCGCGAGTTCCGCGAGCATGAAGCCGATGAAATACGCACCGCCGTCGCCGAGGAAGATCAGCCCGGCGGGGAAATTCCACAGGAAGAAGCCGAGCACCGCGCCCATCATGATGATCGACGCGGACATCACGACCGGGTCGTTGACGTGGAACGCGACATACGCGAGTGACGCGAACATCATGAAGCTGACCATCGACGCGAGCCCGTTGAAGCCGTCGATGATGTTGATCGCATTCGCGAGCGCCGCGACCGCGAGCACCGTGATGAACGCCGAGATGGCGACATACCCGAGCAGGAAATCGAGCGGCGGCACGCTGATGCGCTTGACCGCGATGCCCAGCAGCCAGAACGCCAGCGCGGCCGCGCCCATCGTGCAGAGCAGCCGTGCGCGCGGCGACACGCGCTTGGTCAGGTCTTCGACGAGGCCCGACAGGAACGCCGGCATCCCGCAGGCGACGATCCCCAGAATGCTGCCGGCGATCGTCGGATAGCGCCGCGATACGAGCAGCCCGGCCACGACGACCCCGGCGAGGATCCCGATGCCTCCCACCCGCGGCACCGGCCGCACGTGGAATTTCTGCACGCCGGCCAGGTCGCCGTCGATCGAGAATTTCTCGTGAAGGTGCGCGTAGCGCACGATGAACAGCGTGACGAGCAGGGAGACGATGAAGCCGGACGCGAAGCTGAGCATGGGACCGCTCGGAAAATGGACAGCGGATTATACAAAACCGCGCGGGTTCCCCTCCTGCCATCGCCAGTGGTCGGCACACATTTCCTCGATGCCGAGCGTCGCACGCCAGCCGATGATGTCGGCCGCGGCCTGCGGGTTCGCATAGCACTCCGCGATGTCGCCCGGGCGGCGCGCGACGAGTTCGTACGGCACCGGGCGGCCCGACGCCTTCTCGAACGCGCGCACGACTTCCAGCACGCTGTAGCCCTGGCCGGTGCCGAGGTTCACGACGAAGCTCGCGTCGCGCTTCGCGAGCGCGTCGAGCGCGGCGATGTGCCCCTTCGCGAGATCGACGACGTGAATGTAGTCGCGCACGCCGGTGCCGTCCGGCGTCGGGTAGTCGGAGCCGAACACGCGCAGCTTTTCGAGCTTGCCGACCGCGACCTGCGCGACGTACGGCATCAGGTTGTTCGGGATGCCGGCCGGGTCCTCGCCGATCAGCCCGCTCGTGTGCGCGCCGACCGGGTTGAAGTAGCGCAGCGTCGCGATGCGCCACGACGGGTCCGAGACTTCGAGATCGCGCAGGATCTGCTCGGCGATCAGCTTCGACTGGCCGTACGGGTTCGTCGCGGACAGCGGGAACGATTCGTCGATCGGCGAGCGTTCGGGCACGCCGTACACGGTCGCGGACGAGCTGAACACGAACTGCCTGACGTTGCGCTCGCGCATGACCTTCAGCACGGCGAGCAGCCCGCCGATGTTGTTCTGGTAGTACTCGAGCGGCTTCGCGACCGATTCGCCGACGGCCTTGAGCGCCGCGAAGTGAATCGTGCCGGTGATCGGATGCGCGTCGAATACCTTCGCGAGCGCGGCTTCGTCGCACACGTCGACCTGGTGGAACGCGGGCGTCTTGCCCGTGATCCGCTCGATCCGGCGCACCGATTCGGCCTTGCTGTTGACGAGGTTGTCGACGATCACGACGTCGTAGCCGTTGTCGAGCAGCTCGACGGTCGTGTGCGAGCCGATATAGCCGGCTCCGCCGGTGACGAGGATGGTGCCTTTAGCGGTCATTGCTGATGCGCTCCTTCAGAGTGTGAATCCTGTCAACGAATGGATGGTCTCCCTGTAGCGTTCGACGACCTGCTGTTCGTCGAATTCCGCCGCGACCTTGTGCCGGCCGCGTGCGCCCATCGCCGCACGGCCTTGCGGCCCGAGCGAGATCATGCGATTCAATTGTTCGGCAAGGCTCGCGCTGTCGCGCACACGGCACAGGTAACCTGTTTCGCCGTCGGCGACGACGTCGCGGCAGCCCGGCACGTCGGTCGCGACGATCGGGCGGCCCATCGCGGATGCCTCCATCAGCGTGCGCGGCACGCCTTCGCGGTACGACGGCAGCACGACGCAGTCGGCCGCCGCGATGTGCGGTCGCACGTCGTGCGCTTCGCCGAGATACTCGACGATGCCTTCGTCGACCCACGCGTCGACGTCCGCGCGACCGATCGCGCTCGGATTGTCGACGCCGAGCGGCCCGAGCAGCTGGAAGCGCGCATTCGGGAAGCGCTCGCGCACGAGACGCGCGGCCTCCACGTATTCGCGCACGCCCTTGTCCCACAGCAGTCGCCCGATCAGGATGAAGACGGGTGCGTCGCCGCCCGGCAGCGGCACGGGCGAGAACTGTTCGAGATCGACGCCTTCGCCGTGCAGCAGCCGCGCACGGTCGGGATGCGCGAGCAAGCGCTCGTCGGTGAAGGTCGCGAGATCGTCGCGGTTCAGGAACCACACCTCACGCGGGAAGCGGAACGCGAACCGGTACAGTCGCTTCGCGACGCTCGCCGCGCGGCTCTTCTGGATGAACACGTAGCCGAGGCCCGTCGTCACGGCGATCGACGGCACGCGCGCGAGCCACGCGGCCACCGAGCCGTAGATGTTCGGCTTGATCGTGTAATGGAACACGAGATCGGGCCGCAGCGCGCGGTAGTGACGCACCAGCGCGGCGAGCGTGCCGAGATCCTCGCGCGGGCTCGTGCCTTTGGATGCGACGGTAAGCGCCACGTAGCGACAGCCCATCTGCTCGAGCAACGGCACCGTGCGGTCGTGCGGCGCGATCACCACGACCTCGGCGCCGCGCGCGACGAGCGCACGGATCAGCCCGTGGCGATACGTATGGATCGCCCAGGCCGTGTTGCAGACGAGCGCGATGCGCAGCGGGGAGGTGGCGGACATGAAAAAAAGAAAAAATAAAGCGTCGAAATGGGCGAACGGGGCCGGGTACGCGTCAGGCGGACGGTCGCGCGGCGAACAGCGTCTGCTTGATGCGCTGCAGCGTACGGTACGGCGTCACGAAGTGCAGCAGGTTCTTGGCGAGGCCGGCCCAGTCGTACGGGTTCAGCACGTTGAAGTGGCGCAGCAGCAGCGTGAGCGTCGACATCAGCTGGCGCCGGCGCTTGGTCGCGCTGATCCCGCCCTCGTTAAGCTCGTAATACAGGCCGAGTTCCGGCAGGTTCGCGCAATCGTAGCGTTGCATTAACCGTAAAAAAAGATCGAGATCCTCGGCCGCGCGGTACTTCGCCCGATAGTTGCCCACTTCGCGCACGGCGTCGATGCGCAACATCACAGACGGATGCACGAGCGGCGAGCGCAGGAAGCGCGTGCGGCGCAGCGTGCGCGGATCGGCGGGCGGCGTCAGCATGAAACGCGGCTCGCCGGCGCGCGACACGACCTGGGTCCACATGCCGACGCAGGCGACGCGCGGATGGGCATCGAGATAGGCGCGTTCTTTCGCCAAGCGCTGCGGCGCGGCGAGATCGCCTGCATCGATGCGGGCCGCGTAGCGGAAGCCGCGGGCCGCGAGCGCGTCGATGCCGGCCGCCAGCGCGCGTTCGATGCCGCCGTTGCGCGGCATGCGCAGCACGTCGATCGCGAGGCCCGGCAGGTCGGGCGCGACGATCGGCGGCGTGCTGCCGTCGTCGACGATCAGCACGTGCACGGGCGCATCCTCGCGAAACGACGCGAGGGTCCGGACGACGTCGTCGTGCCCGTTGTAGGCCGGCATCAGCACGGCCACGTCGTCGAGCGGGGGCGGGCAATCAGGGGGCGTCATGTTCGCAGCTTGAAACGGATGTAATAAAAGTTGACGGCGGCAGCGGCGAGGTAGCCGGCCGCCAGCCCGACGAGCGCGCCGTACAGGCCGAGCCGCGGGATCGCGAACAGGTTGACGAGTGCGGCGACGGCCAGCGCGAGCAGCCATTTCGTCAGCAACACGAATTTTGCTTGATATTTGAGAACGATAAGATTGCCTATCGCCTCGATGCCGGCCGGCACGGACAGCCAGACGGCCCAGCGGAAGATGTCGACGGACGCCTCATAGCCGCGGCCGAACACCTTGCCGACGATCAGCGGGGCGGCGGCGTCGAGCACGAGCGCGCCGGCCGTCATCAGGCCGGCCGTCATCGCGATCAGCCGGACGATGTTGCGGCGCAGCCGCGCGACGTCCTGCACGCGATAGACGAACGCGGGCGCGATGGTCTGCGCGAGCATCAGCGCGAGCGTGATCCAGTTCTCGTTGAGCTGCTGCGCGGCCGAATAGCGGCCGAGATCGGCGAACGAAACATGGCGCTCGAGCATCAGGCGGTCGAGCTTCAGGAACAGGTACATGCAGATGAGGCCGAGCCAGAACACGGTGCCGGCCGTGGCAAAGTGCCGGAACAGCGGCTTGTCGAACGTCCAGCCGAGCGCACCGCCGTTACGATGGCGGTAGTACAGCAGCAGCGCGAGGCCGATCGCGGCGGCTTCCAGCGCCCACAGCCACGCGAAACGGGCGGGGCCGGCGGCCGCGCGCACCAGGAGCCAGACGAGCAGCGCCTTGGCGAGCGCGGTGAGCATGCTGGTGACGAGCTGCGGCTTGCTGTAGGTCATGCTCTGCAGCCACGCGTTGATCACGCCGACGAACGGCTCGCGGAACACCATCGTGACGGCCAGGCCGGCGAGCATCGCGCCGACCAGCGGGTCGAAGGCGCCCGCAGCGATCGCGATCCAGGTCGCGGCGAGCGCGGCGACCGACACGGCGATGCGCAGCACGAACGCGCTGCCGAGCACCGCGCCGAGCTGGGCGGGCGGGCGCTGGACGATGGTGGGGACGAGGATTTCCGCGCCGCACACCCAGGTGAGCGGCGCCAGTACCAGGAGAAGCGTATTCGCATACTGCCATTTGCCGAACACATCTGGCCCGAAATAACGGGCCAGCAGGCCGCTGATCGCGATCGCGACGCCGATTTGCGTAAGCCGTTCGAGCCCCAGCCAGACGAGGTTCGCGACGGCCTTCGCGACGTCCGGGTTGCCGAAGCGCTTCAGCATGCGCGGCAGCGGCGGCGCGCGCGAGAGGCGGCCGCGAGCGGCGGGTGGGCGGCGGCGGGACGGCTAGGCATTAAAATAGGCGGTATGCGCGTCATCAAAAGCCGCGATTATAAGTGGGATCGCGACCGCTCCAGCCGTTCCGTTCCTTGTTTTGCGGGGCCGCCTGTATCATGCGCGGCACCGGCGAGAGGCGGCCAGCCAAGCCAGACAATTTTCCATGCACGCAACTGAGAGAAGAGAATCGATGATCTCCCAATCCATCTTCAAGGCATATGACATTCGTGGCGTGGTCGGCAAGACACTCGACGTCGACACGGCGCGCGGAATCGGCCGGGCATTCGGCAGCGAAGTGCGTGCGCAGGGCGGCGATGCGGTCGTCGTCGCGCGCGACGGCCGCCTGTCCGGGCCGGAACTGGTCGGCGCGCTGGCCGACGGCCTGCGTGCGGCCGGTGTCGACGTCGTCGACGTCGGCATGGTGCCGACGCCGGTCGGCTATTTCGCGGCGAACGTGCCGCTGGCGCTGAAGGGCGGCGAGCGCCGCGTCGATTCGTGCATCGTCGTCACGGGCAGTCACAACCCGCCCGACTACAACGGCTTCAAGATGGTGCTGCGCGGCGCCGCGATCTACGGCGAGCAGATCCAGGCGCTGTACCGCCGCATCGTCGACGAGCGGTTCGAGTCCGGCAGCGGCACTTATGAGCAGATCGACGTCGCGGATCAATACATCGCGCGCATCGTCGGCGACGTGAAGCTCGCGCGGCCGCTGAAGATCGTGGTCGACGCCGGCAACGGCGTCGCCGGCCCGCTCGCGACGCGCCTGTTCAAGGCGCTCGGCTGCGAACTCGTCGAGCGCTTCACCGACATCGACGGCACGTTCCCGAACCATCACCCCGATCCCGCCCACCCGGAAAACCTGCAGGACGTGATCCAGGCGCTGAAGGACACCGATGCGGAGCTCGGCTTCGCGTTCGACGGCGACGGCGACCGCCTGGGCGTCGTCACGAAGGACGGCCAGATCATCTACCCGGACCGCCAGCTGATGCTGTTCGCGGAAGAAGTGCTGTCGCGCAACCCGGGCGCGCAGATCATCTACGACGTGAAGTGCACGCGCCACCTCGCGCAGTGGGTGAAGTCGAAGGGCGGCGAGCCGCTGATGTGGAAGACGGGTCACTCGCTCGTGAAGGCGAAGCTGCGCGAGACCGGTGCGCCGCTCGCCGGCGAAATGAGCGGCCACGTGTTCTTCAAGGATCGCTGGTACGGCTTCGACGACGGCCTGTACACCGGTGCGCGCCTGCTAGAGATCCTCGCGAAGACGGCCGATCCGAGCGCGCTGCTCAACAGCCTGCCGGACGCGATGAGCACGCCCGAACTGCAGCTCTGGCTCGACGAAGGCGAGAATTTCCGCCTGATCGAGCAGTTGCAGAAAGAGGCGAAGTTCGACGGCGCCGACGAAGTCGTGACGATCGACGGCCTGCGTGTCGAGTACCCGGACGGCTTCGGCCTCGCGCGTTCGTCGAACACGACGCCGGTCGTCGTGATGCGCTTCGAGGCCGAGACGCAGGAAGGGCTCAAGCGCATCCAGGAAGACTTCCGCCGCGTGCTGACGGCCGCGAAGCCGGACGTCAAGCTGCCGTTCTGAGCGCCGGCGGCCGGCGGGCCGCCCGTACGACGGCCGGTTCGTCGGCCGTGTTTGTCTCGAAAAGCGGCGCGTGCCCCGGGCGCGCGGCCGCTTTTTGTCTGTCCGGTCGTCCGGCCGGGATAAAATCCCCCTTTATGTCTGTCGCCGGCTGTCAGCCGGCGTTTTTTCAGCGTGCAAAAGATCCTGATCGTGCGCGTGTCGTCGCTGGGCGACGTCGTGCACAACATGCCGGTGATCGCCGATATCCGGCGCCGCCACCCCGATGCGCAGATCGACTGGCTCGTCGAGGAAAGCTTCGTCGACCTCGTGCGGCTCGTCGACGGCGTGCGCAACGTGCTGCCGTTCTCGCTGCGCCGCTGGCGCAAGAAACCGTTCTCGGGTGCGACGTGGCGCGAGATCCGCGCATTTCGCCGGCGCCTCGCGGCCGAGCAGTACGACCTCGTGATCGACTGCCAGGGCCTCATCAAGACCGCGTGGGTCGCGAGCTGGGCGCGCGGGCCGCTCGTCGGGCTCGGCAACCGGACCGACGGCGCCGGCTACGAATGGCCGGTGCGCTTCTTCTATCGCAAGCGCGTGCCGATCGCGCCGCGCACGCACGTGGTCGAGCGCTCGCGCCAGCTCGTCGCGGCCGCGCTGGACGACCCGGCGCCGACCCCGGCCGATCCGGTTGAATTCGGCCTCGACACGCGGGCGGCGGCGCTCGCGGTGGCCGCGCTCGGCCTGAACCTGCCGGTGCCGTACGTCGTGTTCGTCCACGCGACGTCGCGCGCCGACAAGCAGTGGCCGGATGCCGCATGGATCGAGCTCGGCCAGGCGCTCGTGCGGCGCGGCGCGTCGCTCGTGCTGCCGTGGGGCAACGACGCGGAGCGCGCGACCAGCGAGCGGCTCGCGAAGGAATTCGGCGCGGCGGCGATCGTGCCGCCGAAACTGTCGCTGCCGGCCGTGGTCGGTCTGATCGACGGCGCGGCCGCGACGGTCGGGGTTGATACAGGTCTGGTTCACATCGCGGCCGCGCTGAAGCGTCCGACGGTCGAACTGTACA
Source organism: Burkholderia cenocepacia (assembly GCF_014211915.1). NCBI lineage: Bacteria > Pseudomonadati > Pseudomonadota > Betaproteobacteria > Burkholderiales > Burkholderiaceae > Burkholderia > Burkholderia cenocepacia. The sequence continues at coordinate 1,435,502 of NZ_CP060039.1, forward strand.
ATTTCGCGACGGCCTGGCGGACCGGCGGCTACTGGTCGCCGAACGTCGTCAATCTCGGCACGGCGGGGCAGCCCCCGTCGATCGCGCAGGTGAAGTCGGCGCTCGCGGGCTTCGGTCTCCTGTAACGCTGTCCACACGCGAACCGATCATGAGCGAATCCCAGATCATCGAAGTCCCGTCCGCCGACTGGAGCGGACACAACCTGTCGGTGCCGCGCGAGCAGTTGCTCGCCGCGGTCGAGGAAGGCAAGGTGCTGTATTTCCCGCACCTGCGCTTCGCGATCGAAGGCGGCGAGGAAGCGCTGCTCGATCCGGCGCTCGCCGATCCGAAACGCAAGAACATCAGCCTCGCGCCGAACGGCGGCGCGCTCGCCGGCGTGCTCGGCGACAGCGTCACGCAGTCGGCCGTGCGCGCGCTCGTCGCGCGCTTCCAGCAGCAGGCCGGCACGCTCGTCGACGGCCTTTTCCCCGAATACCGCGGCAAGCTGCGCGTCGCGCCGACGAGCCTGCGACTGATGCAGGTCGAAACGCGCCAGACGTCGTGGCGCAAGGACGACAGCCGCCTGCACGTCGACGCATTCCCGTCACGGCCGAACTACGGCGAGCGCATCCTGCGCGTGTTCACGAACGTGAACCCGGCCGGCGTGCCGCGCGTGTGGCGCGTCGGCGAGCCGTTCGAGGATGTCGCGAAGCGCTTCCTGCCGAAGATCCGGCCGCAGTTGCCGGGCTCGGCGTGGCTGCTGAACCTGCTGCACGTGACGAAATCGCCGCGCAGCGCGTACGACCACCTGATGCTGAACCTGCACGACGGGATGAAGGCCGATCTCGACTACCAGAAGACGTGTGCCCAGCAGACGATGCCGTTTCCGCCGGGCAGCGTGTGGATATGTTTCTCCGATCAGACTTCGCACGCTGTGATGTCCGGCCAGTTCATGCTGGAGCAGACCTTCTTCCTGCCGGTCGATGCGATGGTGCGCCGCGAATGCGCGCCGCTCGGCATTCTCGAACGCCTGACGGGCAGGGCGCTGGTTTGAGCGCGCACCTGCTTCGACGCCACTCCCGGGCGGCCGCATGCTGAGGGCGATCTATCGCGCGCTGTGGTGGCTCGTCGCGCCGGCCGCCGTGATCCGGCTCTATGTGCGCTCGCGCAAGGAGCGCGGCTATCGCGAGCATATCGGCGAGCGCTTCGGTCACGTCGCGGGCCGCTCGCGCGACGACCGCGCGCCGCTGATCTGGGTGCATGCGGTGTCGGTCGGCGAGACGCGCGCCGCGCAGCCGCTGATCGATGCGCTGATGCGCGCGCGTCCCGATGCGCGCATCCTGCTCACGCACATGACGCCGAGCGGCCGTGCGACGGGCGAACAGATCTTCGGCGATCGCGTGTTGCGCTGCTACCTGCCGTACGACATGCCAGGGGCGGTGCGGCGCTTCCTGCGCGCGTGGCGGCCGACGCTCGGCCTCGTGATGGAAACCGAGGTGTGGCCGACGCTGATCGACGAGTGCCGGCGTGCGGACGTGCCGCTCGTGCTGACCAATGCGCGGATGTCCGCGCGTTCGTTCCGGCGCGCGGCGAAGTTCGGCGCGGCGACGCGCGACGTGTTCGGCGGCTTCTCGCGCGTGCTCGCGCAGAGCCCGGCCGACGCGGAGCGGCTGACGTCGCTCGGCGCGCGCAACGTGACCGTGCTCGGCAACCTGAAGTTCGACATGACGACGCCGCCGGAACTCGCGGCACGCGGCCATGCATGGCGCGACGCGATCGGCGCGCGGCCGGTGTGGGTCGCGGCCAGCACGCGCGAGAACGAAGAGGCGCTGGTGCTGCAGGCGTTCGCGGAAATGCGCACGCCCGGCGCGCTGCTGGTGCTCGTGCCGCGTCATCCGCAGCGCTTTGCCGAAGTCGAGGCGCTCGTCGCGCGCAGCGGGCTCAAGTGCGTGCGGCGCTCGGTGTGGGCGGCCGATGCGGCCGCGCTCGCGGCGGGCCGGCCGGCCGCCGAACAGCTGGCGGATGACGTGACGGTGCTGCTCGGCGATTCGATGGGCGAGCTCGGCGCGTACTACGCGGCGGCCGACATCGCGTTCATCGGCGGCAGCCTGCTGCCGCTCGGCGGGCAGAACCTGATCGAAGCGTGCGCGGTCGGCGTGCCGGTGCTGATCGGGCCGCACGTGTTCAACTTCACGCAGGCGACCGCCGACGCGGTCGCGGCAGGGGCGGCGATGCAGGTCGAAGATCCGCTCGATCTCGCGCACGTGCTCGACGCGCTGTTCGCCGACAAGGCGCGGCGTATCGCGATGGGTGCGGCCGGCGCGGCCTTCGCGGCGCGTCACCGCGGCGCGACCGCGCGCACGGTCGACGTGCTCGCCGCGCTGCTGCCGCCTGCCGCCGCCGGCGCGCGTGCGTTGCCGGACCAGTCGAGCGCGGCTTCCGAAGACGAATAGACGAAGGGCGGCGCAAGGCCGCCCCCGAACGCATGGCGGCGACGTGCGCCGTCGCCATGCCGCTCACACCGTCAGCAAGCCCTTCTTCTCGATGAACGCGATCACGTCCGCGACGCCGTCGAGCGCTTTCAGGTTCGTCATCACGTAAGGCCGCTCGCCGCGCATCTTCTTCGTGTCGGACGCCATCACGTCGAGGTTCGCGCCAACCAGCGGCGCGAGGTCGGTCTTGTTGATCACCAGCAGGTCGGACTTCGTGATGCCCGGGCCGCCCTTGCGCGGAATCTTCTCGCCGCCCGCGACGTCGATCACGTAGATCGTCAGGTCCGACAATTCGGGGCTGAAGGTCGCCGCGAGATTGTCGCCGCCGGACTCGATGAACACGATGTCGGCATCGGGAAAGCGCGCGAGCATCCGGTCGACGGCCTCGAGGTTGATCGACGCATCTTCCCGGATCGCCGTGTGCGGGCAGCCGCCCGTCTCGACGCCCATGATGCGTTCCTCGGGCAGTGCGCCCGCGACCGTCAGCAGTCGCTGGTCTTCCTTCGTATAGATGTCGTTGGTGATCGCGACGAGGTCGTACCGGTCGCGCATCGCCTTGCACAGCATTTCGAGCAGCGTGGTCTTGCCGGAGCCGACAGGGCCGCCGATGCCGACGCGCAGCGGCGGCAGTTTCTTCGTGCGGCGGACGGAGGAGGGAGCGGGTGCGTTCATGGCGTGGATCAAGTTCAGGAGCGGAACAACCGCGAGTACTGGGTTTCGTGCCGCGCGGACAGGATGCCGAGCTGCGGCGCGAACGTGTTGACGGCGTCGGGGGTGTCGCGAGCGCGCGGCGCACGGCCGCGTCGATCGCGCCGCGCAGCGCGACGATGATGCGTTGCCCGGCGAGCTGGCCGAGCGGTACGGCCTTCAGCGCGGCGGACGTCTGGTTCTCGACCCAGCCGAATGCGTACGCGGCGAGCGTCGCGTCGGCGCCGGCGTCGTGAGCGGCAGCCGCGTACGCGAACGCGGTCGGCAGCGCGATCGGCGACAGCGACGCGAGCGTCGCGCGGCGTGCGGCGTCGCCCCATTCGAGCGATGCGCACAGCTGCGCGAGCGACCAGCCCATCTGTTCGGTTTCGCGGCGCAGTTCGGCCGATTCCCGGCTCGCGACGAACCAGGCATTTTCGGCGGCGAGCGCATGCGTGTCGTGTGTTTGCCAGCGGGCGAGCTGGTGCGCGAGGAACGGCAGTTCGCCGTGCGCGAGCACGTCGGTCAGGCCGCTCGCGATCCAGTCGCGCGCGGAATCGGCGTCGCGGATCAGGTTCGCGTCGAGCGCGGCTTCGAGGCCCTGCGAATAGCTGTACGCGCCGATCGGCAAAGCCGGCGACGCGAGGTGCAGCAGCGCGACGAGCTCAGTGGTGGTCATGACCGTGGTGGCCGTGCGTGCAGCCGGGACCATGCTGATGATCGTGATCGTGATCGTGATCGTGATCGTGCGAATGCGCATGCCCGTGGTGTTCGCCGAACACCTGCTGCGCAAGCGCGTAATCCTCGGCGAACGTTGCGTCGTGCCCGTGTTTGTGGCCACCGCCGTACGCACCGGCTTCCGGTTGGAACGGTGCATGCGTTTCCTCGACCTGCGTGCCGAGCCGGCGCAGCATGTCCGCGAGCACCGGATCGGCCTCGAGCTTCAGGTAGCCGTCGCCGATCTCGACCGGCGTGTGACGGTTGCCGAGATGGTATGCGGCGCGCATCAGCGTGAGCGGGTCGGCCGCGCGCACGAGCAGCAGGGTTTCGGGGGCAGCGGTGACGCGCACGAGCGCACCGTCCTCGGCGACGAGCACGTCGCCGTCGCGCAGCACGGTGCCGCGCGGCAGCAGCACCGCGACGTCCTCGCCGGTGTCGAGCGTCGCGGCAAGGCGGCTCTTGCAGCGGGCGTCATAGGCGAGCGTGAGCGTCGGCGCGCGCGCCACGAGCGACGCGGCGAGTTTCACGTTCGGGGCAATACGTTTGTCGAGGGTACGCATGAAACTGGGGATTCCGAATCAGAACAGGAAATAGCGCTGCGCCATCGGCAGCACCGTCGCCGGTTCGCAAGTGAGCAACTGGCCGTCGGCGATCACGTCGTAGGTTTCCGGATCGACGCTGATCGACGGACGCCATGCGTTGTGGATCATGTCGGCCTTCGTCACGTTGCGGCAGTTGCGCACCGGCACGATCCGCTTCGCGAGGCCGTAGCGCTCCGCGATGCCCGCATCGGCCGCCATCTGCGACACGAAGGTCAGCGACGTGCGCGCGAGCGCTCCGCCGCGCGTCGCGAACATCTCGCGATAGTGAACCGGCTGCGGCGTCGGGATCGACGCGTTCGGGTCGCCCATCTGCGCGACGGCGATCATCCCGCCCTTGAGAATCATCGACGGCTTGATCCCGAAGAACGCGGGCTCCCACAGCACGAGGTCGGCCCACTTGCCCGGTTCGATCGAACCGACTTCATGCGCGATGCCGTGCGTGAGCGCCGGGTTGATCGTGTACTTCGCGACGTAGCGCTTCGCGCGGAAGTTGTCGTTGCGCGTGGTGTCCTCCGGCAGCGCACCGCGCTGCACCTTCATCTTGTGCGCGGTCTGCCAGGTGCGGATGATCACTTCGCCGACGCGGCCCATCGCCTGCGAATCGGACGACAGCATCGACAGCGCGCCGAGATCGTGCAGGATGTCCTCGGCCGCGATCGTCTCGCGACGAATGCGCGATTCGGCGAACGCGAGATCCTCGGCGATCGACGGATCGAGGTGATGGCACACCATCAGCATGTCGAGATGCTCGTCGAGCGTGTTGATCGTGTACGGGCGCGTCGGATTGGTCGACGACGGCAGCACGTTCATCTCGCCGCACACCTTCAGGATGTCCGGTGCATGGCCGCCGCCCGCACCTTCGGTGTGGTACGTGTGGATCGTGCGGCCCTTGAACGCGGCGACCGTCGATTCGACGAAGCCGGCCTCGTTCAGCGTGTCCGTGTGGATCGCGACCTGTGTGTCGGTGTCGTCGGCCACCGACAGGCAGTTGTCGATCGCGGCGGGTGTCGTGCCCCAGTCCTCGTGCAGCTTCAGGCCGATCGCGCCGGCCGCGATCTGCTCGACGAGCGGCTGCGGCAGGCTCGCGTTGCCCTTGCCGAGAAAACCGAGATTGATCGGCCAGCCGTCGGCGGCCTGCAGCATCCGCTCCATGTGCCACGGGCCCGGCGTGCAGGTCGTCGCGTTGGTGCCGGTGGCCGGCCCCGTGCCGCCGCCGAGCATCGTCGTGACGCCCGATGCGAGCGCCTCGTCGATCTGCTGCGGGCTGATGAAGTGGATGTGCGTGTCGATGCCGCCCGCCGTCACGATCAGCCCTTCGCCGGCGATCACCTCGGTCGCGGCGCCGATCGCGATCGTCACGCCCGGCTGGATGTCGGGGTTGCCGGCCTTGCCGATCGCGGCGATGCGGCCGTGCTTGATCGCGATGTCGGCCTTCACGATGCCCCAGTGATCGAGGATCACCGCGTTGGTGATGACGGTATCGGGCACGTCGGCGGCCACGCGCTGCGACTGGCCCATCCCGTCGCGGATCACTTTCCCGCCGCCGAACTTCACTTCCTCGCCGTACGTGGTGAAGTCGCGTTCGATCTCGATCAGTAGTTCGGTATCGGCGAGCCGGACGCGGTCGCCCGTCGTCGGCCCGAACATTTCCGCGTACGCGCGGCGGCTCAAGCGTAGTGTCATGTGCTGTTCCTGAAGAGCGGGGCGCGGCTTACAGCGGCCCCATCACTTTGCCCTGAAAACCGTAGACGGCGCGCTCGCCCGCCAGCGCGACGAGCTCGACGGTGCGCGTCTGGCCCGGCTCGAAGCGCACGGCCGTGCCGGCCGCGATGTTGAGCCGGAAGCCGCGCGCGGCCGCGCGGTCGAACGACAGCGCGTCGTTGACTTCGAAGAAGTGGTAGTGCGAGCCGACCTGCACCGGGCGGTCGCCGGTGTTCGCGACGACGAGCGACAGCGTCGCGCGGCCCGCGTTCAGTTCGTGTTCGCCGTCGTCGGTGAGGATTTCGCCGGGGATCATGCGGGGCCTCACGGAATCGGGTGGTGGACGGTCACGAGCTTCGTGCCGTCGGGGAAGGTCGCTTCGACCTGAATGTCGGGAATCATCTCCGGTACACCGTCCATCACGTCGTCGCGCGTGAGCAGCGTCGTGCCGTAGTGCATCACCTCGGCCACCGTCTTGCCGTCGCGCGCGGCTTCCATCAGCGCCGCGGTGATGAAGGCCACCGCCTCCGGATAGTTGAGCTTCAGGCCGCGCGCGCGGCGGCGTTCGGCGAGCAGCGCCGCCGTGAAGATCAGCAGCTTGTCCTTTTCGCGGGGAGTCAGTTTCATGAAGGCAGGCGTTCAGGAAAACGTAATTTTTATCGGTGCGCATGCGACCGGGCAGGGGGGCGGATCATCGTAGCACCGCGCCGTTTTGCGTGCGTCGTGTATCGCTTATGTAAGCAGCAAGGTGCGTGCCATGGGCATCCGGCGTGCCGTCATGCGCGATCGTGGTGCGTGATGCATGGAGAGCGTGCGGCGCGCGGGGTGACGTTGCGCCGAAACGGTGCGTGATGCGTGCGGGGTCAGGTTTGCCAGAGACGCAGCGGCCGCGCGTCGACGTCGTGCACGATGGGGCGCAAGTGAAGCCAGCAGTCGGTGAAGTGGCGCTGCAGCGCTTCCATCGACGTCGACATCGCGCGCACCAGCACGACGCCGGGCGTCACGCAGGTGGCGCCCGCGCGCAGCGTGTCGTCGAACGGCATGCGCGCGGCGAGCGCTTCGGCCAGCGCGGCGTCGCATGCGGCGCCGGCCGCCCACAGCGTGCCGTAGACGGGAAAGCCGGCGAGGCCCTGCAGCGCGCCGCGTAGCGGGTCGCGCGCGTCGAGCAGCGCGCGCTCGGTCCACAGCGGCCGGCCGTCGGCGGCGACCAGCGCAGAGGTCGACGCGATGCGTCCCGTCGCCCAGGTTTCGCCGGCCGCCTGCCGGCCGAGCTGCGTCGCGTCCCAGCCGATCGCGCTTGCCCCTTCGCCGAGCGTCACCGTGAAGTCGAGCGCCGCGTGCGCCGCGTCGAAGAACAGGTTGTTCTGCGGCAGCCAGTCGAGCTTCGCATGCGCGCCGACCGCGATGCCGATGCGCTGCGTCGCATCGAGACCGTTCGACTTGTACCACTTGGTCGCGCCGGGCGTCGTCAGTACCGCGTGCGTGCCGTCGCCGAGCGCGATGTCGATGTCGAGCCGGTCGCCGCCCGCGACGCCGCCCGGCGGATGGACGATCACCGCATGGCAGATCGCGTCGCCTTCCGGGTACAGCGGCCGCTGCACGCGCAGCGGGCCGTCGTGCAGCCGGTGCGCGAGCGTCGTGCGCGCGCCGTGCCGCTCGAAGCCGAGTTCGAGGCGGCCGCGCCACGACTTGGCGACGGCGGGGCGGGACAGCGGGGCATGCGAATCGGGGGCGGACATCGGCGGCGAACGGGAAACGAGGAAGCGGGTGCGAAGAACGTGGATGCTACCGGAACAATAATGCAGATGCCGCGTGCGTTGAAAGCGCTGCGTACGGGCGTTCCGCGCGCCGGCCGTACATGTCAGCCGCCGTGCCTACCGCCGTGCCTACCGCGGTGCCTACCGCCGTGCCTACCGCCGTGCCGCCCGTCACACCGCGATCAGCTCCCGTACGCCATTCGTCTCCATGTCCCGCGCGTCACCCCCGCGACGATCTCGCCGCGGCTCATCACCCAATATCGATCGGCGATCGATCGCGCGAAATCGTAATACTGTTCGACGAGCAGCACGGTCATGTTCGATTCGTCGACGAGCTGGCGCAGCGTGCGGCCGATGTCCTGGATGATCGACGGCTGGATGCCCTCGGTCGGCTCGTCGAGGATCAGCAACTGCGGCTCGCTCATCAGCGCACGGCCGATCGCGAGCTGCTGCTGCTGGCCGCCCGACAGGTCGCCGCCGCGCCGCGCGCGCATGTCCTTCAGTACCGGGAACAGGTCGTAGATGCGGTCGGGTACCTTCGATGGCGCCTTGCGGCTCGCCGCGCCGACGAGCAGGTTTTCCTCGACGGTGAGCCGCGGAAAGATGTCGCGGCCCTGCGGCACGTACGCGAGTCCGGCCGCTACACGCGCATACGGCGGCAGTGCGCCGAGCGCGGCGCCGCGCCACGACACGCTGCCGCTTTTCGCGGCGACGACGCCCATCAGGCAGCGCAGCAGCGTGCTCTTGCCGACGCCGTTGCGGCCGAGCAGCACGGTGAGCTTGCCGTCGTCGGCGACGAGGTTCACGTTGCGCAGGATATGGCTGCCGCCGTAGTACTGGTTCAGCGCTTCGATTTTCAGCATCGCATCATCGTCCGAGGTAAGACTCGATCACCGCGTCGTCGCGCTTGACCTGGTCGAGCGTGCCGTGCGCGAGCACCGCGCCTTCGGCCATCACCGTCACGCGCCCCGTGTCGCCCGCGAGCGCCGCGACGAACTCCATGTCGTGCTCGACGACCATCATCGAGCAGGTGCCACGCAGCGTGTTCAGCAGTTCGGCGAGTTCCATCGTCTCGTGGTCGGTCATCCCGGCCGCCGGCTCGTCGAGCAGCAGCAGCGCGGGGCGCTGCATCAGCAGCATGCCGATTTCGAGCCGCTGCTTCTGCCCGTGCGACAGCTCGCCGGCCGCGCGATACGCGTGGCTTTCGAGGCCGATCAGCGCGAGCGTTTCCTCGATCTTTCCCTGCGCGGTGCGGTCGAGCCGCGCGCGCAGCGACGCGAGCCAGCCCTTGTCGGTCTGCATCGCGAGTTCGAGGTTTTCCCACACCGGATGCTGTTCGAACACGGTCGGCTTCTGGAACTTGCGGCCGATGCCCGCCCGCGCGATCCCGGGTTCGTTCATCCGCGCAAGATCGATCGTCTGGCCCAGAAACACCTTGCCCGCGTCGGGCCGCGTCTTGCCGGTGATCACGTCCATCATCGTCGTCTTGCCCGCGCCGTTCGGGCCGATCACGCAGCGCAGCTCGCCCGCGTCGATCGCGAGCGACAGCTTCTTCAGCGCGCGAAAGCCGTCGAAGCTCACCTCGATATCCTCGAGATAGAGGATCGTGCCGTGCGACGTATCGATGCCGTCCGGCACGACGCGCCCCATCGACGCACTGCCGCTGACGGCGAGCAGCTCGTCTTCGGGCGGCGGCGTGAACTGGTAGAGAGCCGTTCCGTTCATGCGCGTTTCCCCTTCGCGAGCACGGTTTCGACGAGGCCCATGATCCCGCGCGGCAGCAGGAGCGGCACGAGCACGAAGATCAGGCCGAGGAAGAACAGCCAGTATTCGGCGAAGTACGCGGTAAAGAAACTCTTCGCGCCGTTCACCGCGAACGCGCCGACGATCGGCCCGATCAGCGTGCCGCGCCCGCCCACCGCGACCCAGATCGCCATTTCGATCGAGTTGCCGGGCGACATCTCGCCGGGATTGATGATGCCGACCTGCGGCACGTACAGCGCGCCGGCGATGCCGCACAGCACGGCCGACACGGTCCACACGAACAGCTTGTACGCGAGCGGGCTGTAGCCGAGGAACATCAGCCGCGTCTCGCCGTCGCGCACCGCGGTCACCACGCGCCCGAGCTTGCTCGTGACGATCGCGCGCGCGGCGATGAACGCGAGCACGAGGGTCGCGAACGTCAGCAGCAACAGCACCGTGCGCGTGCCCGGCGACGTGATCGCGAAACCGGCGATACGCTTGAAATCGGTGAAGCCGTTGTTGCCGCCGAAGCCCGTCTCGTTGCGATAGAACAGCAGCATCGCGGCGAACGTCATGGCCTGCGTGATGATCGACAGGTACACGCCTTTCACGCGCGAGCGGAACGTGAAGAAGCCGAACACCCACGCGAGCACGGCCGGCACGAGCACGACCAGCGCGAGCGCACACGCGAGATGCTGCGTGCCGCTCCAGTACCACGGTAACTGGTGCCAGTCGAGAAACACCATGAAGTCGGGCAGGTCGCTGCCGTACTTGCCGTCGCGGCCGATCTCGCGCATCAGGTACATGCCGATCGCATAGCCGCCGAGCGCGAAGAACAGGCCGTGACCGAGGCTCAGGATGCCGCAGTAGCCCCACACGAGATCGAGCGCGAGCGCGGCGATCGCGTAGCACATCAGCTTGCCGGCGAGCGTCATCGTGTACGCGGACAGATGGAATGCGCTGGCTTCGGGCGCAACCAGCGCGGCGAGCGGCACGCCGATGCCGATCGCCACGCACAGCGCGACGAGCGCGAGCCACGCGCGGCGCGACAGCAGCGCGGGGCGGGGCGGCAGGCCGAGCGCGAAGCCGTCCGCCGCGCGCGCGGCGGCAGCGGGCTTCGACGCGTCGGCGACCGGGTTCGACATCGAATCGGTGTATGAAGTCACGTCAAGCCTCCGCGCTGCGGCCCTTCGGGGCGAACATCCCCTGCGGGCGTTTCTGGATGAACAGCACGATCATCACGAGCACCGCGATCTTCGCGAGCACGGCGCCCCAGAACGGTTCGATCGCCTTGCTCGCGAGGCCGAGCCCGAAGCCGCCGAGCACCGTGCCGGCGATCTGGCCGACGCCGCCGAGCACGACGGCCATGAACGAATCGATGATGTAGTTCTGGCCGAGATCGGGGCCCACGTTGCCGATCTGCGACAGCGCGCAGCCGCCGAGGCCCGCGATGCCCGCGCCGAATGCGAACGCATACGCGTCGACGCGGGCGGTCTTCACGCCGACGCAGGCGGCCATCCGGCGGTTCTGCGTGACCGCACGCACGAACAGGCCGAGCCGCGTCTTCGTCAGCACGGCCCATGCGACGAACACCACCGCGAGCGCGAACGCGAGGATCGCGAGCCGGTTGTACGGCAGGATCAGGTTCTGCATCACCGTCACGCCGCCGCTCATCCACGACGGGTTCACGACCTGCACGTTCTGCGCGCCGAACAGCATGCGGGTGGCCTGGATCAGGATCAGGCTCACGCCGAAGGTCGCGAGCAGCGTTTCGAGCGGGCGGCCGTACAGGTGCCGCAGCACGAGCCGTTCGAGCACGATGCCGACGAGCGCGGCCACCGCGAACGACACCGGCACGGCGACGAGCGGATACCAGTCGAATGCGCCGGGCGCGTAGCGCTGGATCAGCGTCTGCACGACATAGGTTGCGTACGCACCGATCATCAGGAATTCGCCGTGCGCCATGTTGATCACGCCGATCAGCCCGTACGTGATCGCGAGGCCGAGCGCGGCGAGCAGCAGCACGCTGCCGAGCGACAGGCCCGCGAACAACGTGCCGACGATTTCGCCGCGACGCTGCAGCGCGTGCAACGTATCGAGCCCGTGTTGCGCGGCGTCGCGCACGCGCGCGTCGGGTTCCGCGTAGCTGCCGTCCGCGTTCTTCGCGACGAGCGGGCGGAGTTGTTCGATCATGTCGAGGTCGCTGCGGGCAGCCACCACCTGCACGGCTTCGAGACGCTTCGCCGGATCGGAATCGTGCAGCGCGGCGATCGCCCACAGCGCATCGAGGCGGCGTTTCAGCGCCGGATCGGTTTCCTTTGCACGCGCTCGGTCGATCATCGGCTTGAGCGCCGGGTCGGGCGACTTCAGCAGCGCGTCGATCGCGTCGCGCCGCGCGGCCACGTCGGGCGACGCGAGCGCGAGGCCCGACAGCGCGCCGGCGATCTTCGTGCGCAGCAGGTTGTTCAGCATCACCGGCTGCGCGTCGCCGGCCGGCGTCGCGGCCTGCGTGAGCGCGTCGTGCGCGGTGTCGCCGGACTGGATCAGCAGGTGGCCGTCGCCGGTCGCGAGCGCATCGCCGCTCGACAGCGCGTTGAGCACCGCGACGGCGCGCGGATCGGTGTCGGCGGCGAGCCGTTCGATCGCGGCCGTCTTCGCGTCGAAGTCGTCGCCGGCGAGCGCGGCGGTGTCGACCGCCGTCAGCGCGAACGCGGCGTGCGGCAGCAGGCCCGCGAGGGCGGCGTATGCCACGATCGCGCGGGCGGCTCGGCGAAAGCGTGTAGGCATCGGGGAATCCTGTCGGGCGTGGGGAAGGGGAGCGGTGCGGCGTGGCGCCGGCGCGGGCGATGGGTCACGGCAAGCGCGGCCGGCACATCGGCAGCGGGCGGGCGTGCGTGCGGCACGTCGCACACGAAGCGCGACGTGCCGCACGGCGTCAGGCCAGCGCCGCGCGCTGCCGGCGCAGGAACGCCGGAATCGAGCTGACGACGTCCGGCTTGCCCTGGTTGCCCGCGATGAACGGGCTCCACGGCTGCGCACGCACGGCCGTCTTGGTCTTCCACACGACGTTGAACTGCCCGTCGCCGCGGATCTCGCCGATCATCACCGGCTTGTGCAGGTGATGGTTGCCGTCCATCGCGAGCGTGAAGCCCGACGGTGCGGCCACCGTCTGGCCGATCATCGCGACGCGCACCTTGTCGACGTCGGTGCTCTTCGCCTTCTCGACGGCCTGCTTCCACATGTGGATGCCGACGTAGGTCGCTTCCATCGGATCGTTGGTCACGCGCTTTGCGCCGCCCGGCAGGTTGTTCGCCTTCACCCACGCGGCGAACTGGTCCTTGAACTTCGTATTGGTCGGGTTCTTCACCGACATGAAGTAATTCCACGCGGCGAGGTGGCCGACGAGCGGCTTCGTATCGATGCCGCGCAGCTCTTCCTCGCCGACCGAGAACGCGACGACCGGCACGTCGGTCGCCTTGATCCCCTGGTTGCCGAGCTCCTTGTAGAACGGCACGTTCGAGTCGCCGTTGATCGTCGAGACCACGGTCGTCTTGCCGCCCTGCGAGAAGGTCTTGATGTTCGCGACGATGGTCTGGTAATCGCTGTGGCCGAACGGCGTGTAGACCTCCTGAATGTCGGCGTCCTTCACGCCCTTCGATTTCAGGAACGCGCGCAGGATCTTGTTGGTCGTGCGCGGATACACGTAGTCGGTGCCGAGCAGGAAGAAGCGTTTCGCGCCGCCGCCTTCCGCGCTCATCAGGTACTCGACGGCCGGAATCGCCTGCTGGTTCGGCGCGGCGCCCGTGTAGAACACGTTTCGCGACATTTCCTCGCCTTCATACTGCACCGGGTAGTAGAGCAGCCCGTTCAGCTCCTCGAACACCGGCAGCACGGACTTGCGCGACACCGACGTCCAGCAGCCGAACACGCACGCGACCTTGTCCTGCGTGAGCAGCTGGCGCGCCTTCTCGGCGAACAGCGGCCAGTTCGACGCGGGATCGACCACTACCGGTTCGATCTTGCGGCCCAGCACGCCGCCGCTCTTGTTGATGTCGGCGATCGTCATCAGCGCGGTGTCCTTCAGCGACGTCTCCGAGATCGCCATCGTGCCCGACAGCGAATGCAGGACGCCGACCTTGATCGGGCCGGTGCCCGCGTCGGCCGCGTGCGCGAACGGGCTCTTGCCCGCCAGCGCGAGCGCGCCGGCCATCGAACCGAACTTCAACAGACTGCGACGTTTCATCGAGATCCCCTTGTCGTGTTGGATGCGCGTGCGCCCTGGCGGCGCCGGCCATCGTGTAACGCAAGGCATGTGCCAGTCGCGCGGATGCACGCCCGGCGTGCCTGCGCGGGCCATCGTCGGGCATCGGGGCGGTGCGGATGACGCGTCGTGCAGCATGCGCGGTCCGTTGCGGTGCAGATGCACGGGCGCAAATGGTGCACGACGGCGCTGCGGCGTCGAAACGCAGGGAAAGCGGGGAGGAAAAGAGAAACGGGCGCGCGGTGCGCGCCCGTTCGGCGGATCGGTGCGACCGGCGGCAGTGCCGGGCGGCGCGGCGACGCATGATGTGCCGCCGGAAGGAGCGATCAGTAGCGCGGCACGGACGGATCGACGTCGCGCGACCACGCGTCGATGCCGCCCTGCAGGTTGTACAGCTTCGTGAAGCCGCGCGATTCGAGGAACATCGCGACCTGCGCGCTGCGCATCCCGTGATGGCACACGCAGACGATTTCCGCTTCGTCGTTGAGCTCTTCGCTGCGCGCGGGAATCTGCTGCATCGGAATCGCCACGCTGCCGGCGATCTGCGCGGTCGCGATTTCCCACGGCTCGCGCACGTCGAGGACGACCGGCGCGGGGCGCGCCGTGTCGCCGAGCCATTCCGCGAGCATCGCGGGCGTCAGGATCTGCATGGAGGCTCCGCCGCTCAGAACTTGAAGCGCGACGGCTCGATCGCGTTGACCAAGTGGTCGATGTACGTTTCGAACACGTCGGCGACGCGGTACTGCTTGTCGTCGATGCGGGTGATGATCTGCGCCTTCATCACCGGACGGCCGCCGACGAACGCCGACAGGCGGCCGCCGACCTTCAGCTGCTCCAGCATTTCCTGCGGCACGACCGGCAGGCCGCCCGCTACGCAGATCACGTCGTACGGCGCCTTCGCGGCCCAGCCGCGCGAACCGTCGCCGAGCACGACTTCGGCGTTGGTCACGCCGTCGTTGCGCAGGTTGTCTTCCGCGAACTTCGCGATCGTCGGATCGATCTCGACGGCCGTCACGTGCTGCGCGCGATGCGCGAACAGCGCGGCCAGGTAGCCCGAGCCCGCGCCGATCAAGAGCACGTTTTCGTGCTTCTTGACCGTCAGTTCCTGCAGCACGCGTGCTTCGACGCGCGGGAACAGCATCTTGCTGGCGCCGCCGGGCAGCGGCAGTTCGAGATCGGCGAACGCGAGATCGCGGTATTCGGCCGGCACGTAGTTTTCACGCTTGACGATCGACAGCAGGCCCAGGACATCCAGATCCAGCACGTCCCACGGACGGATCTGCTGTTCGATCATGTTGAAACGCGCGTTTTCGATATTCATGGTGTGGTCACGCAGCCTGGTGGGCCATCAGCGGGGATAGAGAAACTTCGTGATTGTACCAAACGGCACGGCCGCGAAGCCTTCAGGCGGCCTGCAACAGACCTTTACCCCTTGCTCTTCTTGATCTGCGCCTCGAACGCAAGGTCGAGCTTGCTCGCCTTGCGCGGCTTTTTGGGGCCGAATTCGTCGACGAACTTGACGAATTCGTCGAGCGGCAGCGGCTCGCAGCGCTTCTCGGCGGTGCCGCCCGAGCGGTCGACGAGATAGAACAGGCCGCCCGCCATCGCGACGGCCGCGAAGTGCGGGTTGCCGGAGCGGGTCTTCAGGCGTTCGACCGCGTGGGTCGCTTTGGTGGTGCGCATCTTGGGGGCTGGCGAAGCGGATGTAAGCCTCACACTCTATCAAACCGGCCGACCGCGTGCGGCCCGCGACCGCCCGTTGCCGTGCGAACCGGCCTCAAACCGTGCGCGAGTAGCGCTGCCGCGGCGTCTGGCCGAGGTACGCGTCGAACGCCATCGCGATGTTGCGCACGACCATCCGGCCGGCCGGATGGATCGTCAGCCGGTCGCCTGCGATCGTCAGCAGCCCGTCGCGCTCGAACGGGCGCAGCGCATCGAGCTCGCGCGCGAAATGATCGACGAAGCGGATGCCGTGCGCGGCCTCGACATGCGAGAACGGCAGGGCGAGGTTGCACATCAGTTGCGTGATCACGTCGCGGCGCAGCCGGTCGTCCGGCGTCAGCCGTACGCCGCGCGCGATCGGCAGCCGGCCCGCGTCGAGCGCGGCGCCGTACGCGGGCAGGTCCTTCGCGTTCTGCGCGTAGACGTCGCCGACCTTGCCGATCGACGACACGCCGAAGCCGAGCAGGTCGGTATCCGCGCGCGTGCTGTAGCCCTGGAAATTGCGCTGCAGCGTGCCGTTGCGCTGCGCACGCACCAGCTCGTCGGACGGCCGCGCGAAGTGGTCCATCCCGATGTACACGTAGCCGGCCGACGTCAGCATGTCGATCGCGAGGCCGAGCAGTGCGATGCGCGTTTCCGGCGGCGGCAGTGCCGCATCGTCGATCTGCCGCTGCATCTTGAACAGGTGCGGCATGTGCGCGTAGCCGAACACCGACAGGCGGTCCGGCGCGAGTTCGATGATCGTCTCGAGCGTGCGCGCGAACACCGCGACCGTCTGGTGCGGCAGCCCGTAGATCAGGTCGACGCTCACCGAATGGAAGCCGGTCGCGCGTGCGGCGGCGAGCAGGTCGGCCGTCATCGCGCGCGGCTGGATGCGGTTGATTGCCTGCTGCACGACCGGGTCGAAATCCTGCACACCGAGGCTCAGCCGGTTGAAGCCGATCGTGCGCAGGTGGACGAGCGTCGCCGGCGTGACCGTGCGCGGGTCGATCTCGATCGAGAACTCGGCGTCGGTGTCCGGCGCGAGCGCGAAATGCTCGCGCGTGGCCGCCATCAGCTCGGCCGTTTCGGCGTCGGACAGGAAGGTCGGCGTGCCGCCGCCCCAGTGCAGTTGCGTGACGGGGCGGGACGGATCGAACAGCGCGGCCTGCAGCGCCATCTCGCGCTTGAGCTGGTCGAGATACGGGCGCGCGCGGCGGCGGTTGTTGGTCGCGATCTTGTTGCAGCCGCAGTAGAAGCACGCGGTGTTGCAGAACGGGATGTGGAAGTACAGCGACAGGTCGCTCGACGACGCGCCGGGGTCGCCCGCCGCGCGGACGTAGTCGGCCGGATCGAAATCGTCGCGGAATTGCAGCGCGGTCGGGTACGACGTATAGCGCGGCCCGTTCGCGCCGTATTTCGTGAGCAAATCGGGACGGAACATCGTGTCGGCAGAACCAGAATGCATGACGGTCTCGCGCTTTTTTAGATGCTTTCGAGTATATGAACGCGCGATCGGGCCGCATTGTGTAATAACGTCGCAGCCGGCGATGGCACAATGCGGGGTGGGGCTGCCGGACGCCGCGTCCGGTTGCCGCACCGTTTTTCGTTGTTCGTCGAGAGAGCCGAGTGTCCGTCGAAATGCCTGTCCGCCCGGTGCCCGCCGAAGCCCTGCCGCCGCACGCGTGCCGCGAGGGCTGCGGCGCGTGCTGCATCGCCCCGTCGATTTCCAGCCCGATTCCGGGCATGCCCGACGGCAAGCCGGCCGGCGTGCGCTGCGTGCAGCTCGGCGACGACCTGCGCTGCATGATCTTCGGCCGGCCCGAGCGCCCCGCGTGCTGCTCCGGGCTGCAGCCGTCCGCCGACCTGTGCGGCGCGTCGCGCGACGACGCGCTCGCGTGGCTCACGCGCCTCGAGGCCGCGACGCGGCCGGCGCATCCAGGAGAGAAATCAGCATGATCGTCCCTCGCGCGCCCGGCCGGCGCCGTTTTCTCGCTGCCGCTGTCGGCGCCGTCGGCGTGTGCGTATCGCTTGCCGCGTGCGCGTCGACGTTCCCGTTCATCCCCGATCACTACACGTTCTCGCGCGGCGACGTGCAGAAGGCCGTCGCGCGCAAGTTCCCGTACCAGAAGACGGTCGCGCAGGTCGTCGACGTGTCGCTCGCGAACCCGGCCGTCAACCTGCTGCCCGACCAGAACCGCGTGGCCGTGCAGCTCGACGCGAATTTCGCGAGCCCGTTCCTGCGCGGTCCTGTCAGCGGCAAGTTCACCGTGTCGGGCCAGCTCGCGTACGACGCGCCGAGCCGCTCGGTCGTGCTGAAGGCGCCGGCCGTCGACAGCCTCGTGCTCGACGGCGACGCGCAGATGTACGCGCAGCAGGTCGGCGCTGCCGCCGGCCTGCTCGCGACGCAGTTGCTGACCAACTACCCGATCTACACGTTCAAGCCGGAACAACTGCAATTTGCCGGGGTGAACTACGAACCCGGTACAATTACGATCCTTACAAACGGCATACGCGTGGCGATCGTCGAAAAGTGACGACGGCGCGCGCACGGCCGGGCGGGCCGCGCGCGCAAGAGTGGCCTTTTCTTTCGACCATTTCGGAGTTGGGCCACGGATGGACTGGATCCTGATCTGCAAGGCATTGATCCTCGGCGTCGTCGAGGGGCTGACGGAATTCCTGCCGGTGTCGAGCACCGGTCACCTGATCGTCGCGGGCAGCTTCCTGAATTTCAACGATTCGCACGCGAAGACGTTCGACGTCGTGATCCAGTTCGGCGCGATCCTCGCGGTCTGCTGGGAATACCGGCAACGGATCGTGTCCGTCGTGTCCGGGCTGCCGAGCCGGACCGATGCGCAACGCTTCACGCTGAACGTCGTGATCGCGACGATTCCCGCGATCGCGCTCGGCCTCCTGTTCGAGAAGAAGATCAAGGCCGTGCTGTTTTCGCCGGTACCCGTCGCCTTCGCGCTCGTCGTGGGCGGCGCGATCATCCTGTGGGCCGAGGCGCGGCAGCGCGAATGCAGCGAGCCGCCGCGCGTGATGTCGGTCGATGCGCTGACGCCGCTCGACGCGCTCAAGGTCGGGATCGCGCAGTGCTTCGCGCTGGTGCCCGGCATGTCGCGCTCGGGCTCGACGATCATCGGCGGGATGCTGTTCGGGCTCGACCGCCGCGTGGCCACCGAATTCTCGTTCTTTCTCGCGATTCCGATCATCTTCGGCGCGACGCTCTATGAAACCGTGAAGGACTGGCAGGCGTTCACCGTCGATTCGCTCGGGCTGTTCGCGCTCGGGCTCGTTGCCGCGTTCGTCAGTGCGTTCGTGTGCGTGCGCTGGCTGCTGCGCTATGTCGCGACGCACGATTTCACGGTGTTCGCGTGGTATCGGATCGCGTTCGGGTTGTTCGTGTTGCTGGTGGGTTACAGCGGGTGGCTGAACTGGGCGTGAGGTTGGCGAGCGGTCGATGCGCCGCTCCATGAAAAAAGCCCGACCGGCGTGAGATGCCGGTCGGGCTTTCTTTATTCTGCGCGGAGCGGGGGCGCGCTTAGTCTGCTCGCTTGCGGAACACCAGGTCCCACACGCCGTGGCCGAGCCGCAGCCCGCGCCGTTCGAATTTCGTCACCGGGCGGTAGTCGGGGCGCGGTGCGTAATCGGCGGCCGTGTTTTCGAGCGTCGGTTCCGCGCCGAGCACTTCCAGCATCTGCTCCGCGTAGTTCTGCCAGTCGGTCGCGCAGTGCAGGTACGCGCCGGGCTTCAGGCGCGACGCGAGATGCGCGACGAGCGGCGGCTGGATCAGCCGGCGCTTGTGGTGACGCGCCTTGTGCCACGGATCGGGGAAGAAGATATGCACGCCGTCGAGGCTTGCCGGCGCGATCATGTGCTCGAGCACCTCGACCGCGTCGTGCTGGATGATGCGGATGTTCGACAGACTCTGCTCGCCGATCAGCTTCAGCAGCGCGCCGACGCCCGGCTCGTGCACCTCGACGCCGAGGAAGTCGTCGCCCGGGCGGTGCGCGGCGATTTCCGCGGTCGACGCGCCCATCCCGAAACCGATCTCGAGGATGCGCGGCGCGCTGCGGCCGAAGATCGCGTCCCAGTCGGGCATTTCCGGCGCAAACGGAACCACGAAGCGCGGGCCGAACTCGTCGAGCGCGCGGCGCTGGCCGGTCGACACGCGGCCGGCGCGCGTCACGAAGCTGCGGATGCGGCGGTGGTGCAGCGGGTTGACTTCGTCGGCGCCTTCGGCAGCTTGGTCGGCTTCGTCGGGAATGGCGTCGTCGTGCGGCGGCAGGCCGGCTTCGTTCGGATCGTCGTGCATCATCGGTACAGAGAAAGGCTCGGTTCGGGCGAGGACCCGTTGCGCAGCAGTGCTGCCGGGCGATTCGGCGCATGGTACAAAAAAGCCGCCTTCGACGAGGCGGCTCATGCGCAGGCTGTTGTGCAGCCGGAAAGTGGAGCGGGCGATGGGAATCGAACCCACGTCATCAGCTTGGGAAGCTGAGGTAATGGCCATTATACGACGCCCGCAGAACGGGTGATTGTACAGGGTTTGGTCGTGATGTTACAAGTGATGCGTTGGAGCAGCCGGCAAACCGGCTTCGCGCTCGGGGTGCACGCACCCGCGCGATGCGCCGGCTACGCGCCAGCAAGTCGGCAGTAACAAGAGCGGCGCTGCGGTGCCGAGGCCCGACTACAAACGCGATGGCGGCGCGCTTACACGCCCGCCCATGTCGAAAATAGACGAGTCGGCGTCGGAAGCATACAAGCCCGGGCAAGGCTTTCGAACTAACGTGACAGACCTCTCACACGATCGTCAGTCTGGAGCCGACATGTCCGATTTCATCACCGTTCTGCGCAAAACCTGCCCGACGCCTGTCCTTGACGCGACCAAGTGGAAGCGCATTGGCGGCGATCCGCACACCGTGAACCTCAACGCGTACGTCTCGAAGGACGGCAGCAAGATCATGGGTACCTGGATCTGCACGCCGGGCAAGTTCGAGGTGAACTACGAAAAATGGGAGTACTGCCACTTCCTCGATGGCTACTGCATCATCACGCCGGAAGGCGAGGAGCCGCAGCACTTGAAAGCTGGCGACGTGTTCGTGATCGAACCCGGCATGAAGGGCACGTGGGAAGTGGTGGAGACGGTGCGCAAGTACTTCGTCTTTGCCTGACGGGTCGGTCGATTCGATCCAAGGCACGCATACCGTTATCGCTCCACATCCGGTTCACGAAGTCGGGGGCAAACGGAGATTCCGCGAGGTTCGGAAACAGCGCGCCGAGCGTAGTTACACGCTCGACGCGCTCGGCTATCCGACCGCCACCACGAAGAATGCGACGCGTGGTTGCCCAGCCACGACGCGATAACGCTCGCCGCCGGCTCTGCACGCCGTCACGCAAACCCCTAAGATGCAGCGATCCGCCCACCGTTTCCGCTGCAGCGCACGAACCTCCCGCCTGCGCCGCACGCCCCTCCGGAGCCCGACCATGCGTATCACCGCGGTCCACGAACGCGCGATTCCCGTATCCCGCTATGCCGATCCGGCGATTGCATCCGGCGGCCTGACCACGAGCGTCGTTGCGGTCGTCACTGACGTCGTGCGCGACGGCCGCCCGGTGACGGGCTACGGCTACGCGTCGATTGGCCGCTTCGCGCAGGGCGGCCTGATCCGCGAACGGTTCGCGCCGCGTCTGCTCGCCGCCGCCGACACGCTCGCCGACGAAGCCGGCACGAACCTCGATCCGTTCCGCGCCTGGCGCGCGATGATGGCCGGCGAGAAGCCGGGCGGGCACGGCGAACGCTGCGTCGCGGTCGGCACGCTTGACATGGCGATCTGGGACGCCGCCGCGAAGATCGCCGACCTGCCGCTGCATCGCTTTCTCGCCGAGCGCCTCCAACGCACGGCAGCACCACGCGTGCGCGTGTACGCGGGCGGCGGCTACCGCTATCCGCATGACGATCTCGCACGCCTGTCGGACGAGATGCGCCGGATCGTCGATCTCGGCTACACGTACGCGAAGATCAAGATCGGCGGTGCGGATTTCGAGCAGGACCGGCGCCGCATCGAAGCCGCTGCCGCACAGCTCGCAGGCCCTTCGCATCTCGCGGTCGACGCGATGAACACGTACGACGCGACGACCGTCGACCGGGCCGTCGACATGCTCGCGCCGTTCGATCTGTGGTGGTTCGAGGACATCTGCGATCCGCTCGACCTGCCGCTCCAGGCAGACGTCGCCGCGCGGTACGCACCGCCAATCGCGGCAGGCGAAGCGCTGTTCTCGCTCGCGGAGGCGAAGCTGCTCGACCGCTACGGCGGCTTGCGTGCCGACCGCGACGTGCTGGTGTTCGATCCCGTGCACAGCTACGGGCTGCCGGGCTATCTGCAGATCGTCGATCACTTCGTGTCGCGCGGCTGGCGGCGCGACGCGTTCTGGCCGCACGGCGGCCATCTGTTCTCGTTGCATGTCGTCGCGGCGCTCGGGCTCGGCGGCGCGGAAGTCAGCCCGTTCGCATTCGAACCCTTCAGCGGACTCGCCGATGGCGAAATCGTCGACGCAGGATACGCGCGCGTGCCGCAGGCGCCGGGTATCGGGTTCGAGCTGCATGCCCACGCGCACGACGCGTTCCGCGCGATATCGGTATCGGGCCGCTGACGCCTAAAGCGCGTCGATCGCGAAACGCACCGCGAAGCCGAGCATCATCACCGCGACGAAGCCGTCAAGCACGCGCCACGCGAGCGTACGGGCGAACCACGCAGGGCACGCGCGTGCGCCATAGACGAGCATCAGGAACCACGCCAGCGACGCAGTCATCGCGCCGATCGCAAACGGCGCGCGGGCAGACGGCGGGTGGCTCACGATCACGGTCCCGAGCAGCAGCACCGTATCGATCCATGCATACGGATTGAGCAGCGAAACCGCGGCGGTCGCGAGCAGCGTGC
Organism: Burkholderia cenocepacia; assembly: GCF_014211915.1. NCBI lineage: Bacteria > Pseudomonadati > Pseudomonadota > Betaproteobacteria > Burkholderiales > Burkholderiaceae > Burkholderia > Burkholderia cenocepacia. The sequence goes on from NZ_CP060039.1 coordinate 1,458,086, forward strand.
GCGACCGCGTGGGTTCGCTAGCGACGCGTGAGCCATCTACATGCTCAGGCTCCCGTCCGACGATCGCCGAGCGCAGCGCGAGCAGGCCGTGGCCCGCGAGATACGCGATACCGGCCCACAGCGCGGCCGCCACCACGGCGGCATGGCGCGACAGCAATGCCGACAGCCCGTGCGCGCCGAGCACGATCAGCAATGCGTCACTGCCCGCGCAGACGACGGCGATGGAGAGCAGGTGAGGGCTCGAAATCGAGCGCTTGATGACGAAGGCGTCCTTGGGACCGACCGACGTGAACAGGCCGGCGCCAAGCAGCAGGCCTTCGAGGAAGGCGGAGGTGTCGAGCACGAGCGAGCCGACAACCTCTTAAGCTGAACCGGTGATGGTTACGATGGAGCCACGTTAAGGGGCGCCGGGGGCGTTGTCAATGCCCGGCCGGCCGCCCATTCCGGCCGCTGCCCGAGCGTATCGAACAGCCGGACGATTTCGGCCTTCACTTTCTGCACCGCGTTGCTGACGAGCGCCGTGTCGTGCCAGCACAGCGACAGGTCGCGCGCGAACAGCCGGTGCGCGACCGTCGACAGCTTGAGCTTGCGTTCCTCGATCTCGACGTGCGCGGCGGTCCACGGCAGGATCGTCACGCCGAGCTGCGCCATCACGGCCGCGAACAGCAGCCCGGTCGAACTCGCCTCGAAGCTGATCTCGTACGACAGCCCGGCCTCGCGCATCGCCCAGTCGACGCGGTTGCGGATCGTATTCGGCGCGCTCGGCAGCACGAGCGGCATCCGCGCGATCGCGTCGAGCGGCACGGGGGCGTCCGGCACCGGGAATCCGGGCCACGTGATCAGGTACAGCGTTTCCGTCAGCAGCCGGTGGATCGCGATCCCGCGCGTGTCGACCGCATCGACGACGATCGCGAGATCGAGCCGCGCACGTTCGAGCAGCGTGTCGAGATCGGCGCTCGGCGCTTCGATCAGCTCCAGCATGATGCCCGGATAGCGGTCGCGCACCGCGCGGGCGAGCGGAATGGCCAGCACGCGCGCGGTGCTCGACGGCATGCCGACGGTCACGCGGCCCTGCGGCGTGTCGGCGTCGCGGTGCAGCAGCTCGCGCGTGCCGTCGGCCTGGCGCAGCAGTTCGAGTGCGTGCCGGTACAGCGTGCGGCCGGCGGCGGTCGGCGCGACGCCGCGCACGCTTCGTTCGAGCAGTTGCATCCCGAGATCCTGCTCGAGATTGCGCATCTGCTGGCTCACCGCCGGCTGCGCGACGTGCAGCGCCTCGCTCGCGTGCGTGACGTTGCCGCATTCGACGACCTTCACGAAATAGCGCAACTGTCTCAAGTCCATCGCCGCCGTCTCCCGATTCAAACCCGAATCGTGCCCCATTCGAGCCATAAGCCAATCCGATCGAGCAAGATGAATATCATATTTTTCAGCGATCGATAGCGTTTCTATACTCGTCTCACAAAAGAGCCCGACTGCCGGCCATTCCGGACCGGACGCGGCGCAAGAGCCGGCCCCCGCCGGCAAGGAGACGAAGATGTTCAAGGCGATCGACGCGCCGGCGGCCGGCGCGAAGCCGCGGCGCACGCCGCTCACGCGCGAGCAGGTCAAGGGCTTCTGGGCGGTGTACGCGGGCTGGGTGCTCGACGGCGTGGATTCGGTGATCTACGCGCTCGTGCTGATTCCCGCGCTGACGGAATTGCTGCCGGCGTCCGGCATCGCGGCGACGCCCGCGAATCTGGGGATGTACGGCTCGATCCTGTTCGCGCTGTTTCTGATCGGCTGGGGGCTGTCGTTCATCTGGGGGCCGCTCGCCGATCGCTTCGGCCGCGTGCGCACGCTCGCGGCGAGCATCCTGATCTATTCGGTGTTCACCGGCGCGGCCGCGTTCGTGCACGACGTGTGGGCGCTGGCCGCGTGCCGGCTGATCGCCGGGATCGGCGTCGGCGGCGAATGGGCGCTCGCCGGCACCTACGTCGCCGAGAGCTGGCCGGAAGACCGCCGCAAGATGGGCGCCGGCTACCTGCAGACGGGCTACTACTTCGGCTTCTTCATCGCGGCCTGCCTGAACTACACGATCGGCGCGACCTACGGCTGGCGCGCGATGTTCCTGTGCGGGCTGGCGCCCGCGCTGCTCGCGGTGTTCACGGTGATGCGCGTGAAGGAGCCGGGGCAGTGGCGGCGGCACGACGCGCGCGACGGCGACGTGGCCGACGCACGGCGCGCGCATCCGCTGCGCGAGATCTTCGCGCCGGCGTTCCGGCGCCGCACGCTGACGAGCGCGAGCCTCGTCGGCGTCGCGATCGTCGGGCTGTGGGCCGGCTCCGTCTACGAGGCGAGCGCGGTCACCACGCTGGCGGCGCGCGCGGGCATCGATCACGTCGGCGCGCTGCGGCTTGCGTCGATCGGCGCGGCGATCCTGTCGTGCGCGACGATTGCCGGCTGCCTGGTGGCGCCGTGGCTGTCGGAACGGCTCGGCCGGCGTACCGCGCTCGGCGTGTATTTCGCGGGGATGGCCGCATCGATCGTGTTCGCGTTCGGCTGGGCGTTCTACCAGTCGAACGGGCTCGCTGCGTTCATGGTATCGCTCGCGTTCCTCGGCTTCTTCGGCGGCAACTTCGCGATCTTCTCGCTGTGGTTGCCCGAGCAATATCCGACGCGCGTGCGGGCCACCGCGTTCGCGTTCAACGCGTCGGTCGGCCGCTTCATCGGCGCGGGCGTGAACTTCCTGCTCGGCGCTGCGATTCACGGTTACGGATCGCTCGGCGTGCCGGTCGCATGGACCGCGGCCGTGTTCGGGCTCGGCATCCTGATTCTGCCGTTCGCGGTCGAGACGCGGCACCAGACGCTGCCCGAATGAGCGAAATGCCGCAGTCGTTCGAGACATACCCATCAATATCAGGAGTCCGGAATGCAGGCATTAACAGGAATCAAGGTCGTCGATCTGAGTCGCGCGCTGTCGGGGCCGTTCTGCTCGATGGTGCTCGCGGATCTCGGCGCCGACGTGATCAAGGTCGAATCGGGGCCGCACGGCGACATGAGCCGCGCGTGGGGGCCGTTCGATCGCGGCGTGAGCACGTACTACCTGTCCTGCAACCGCAACAAGCGCGGCATCTGCGTGGACTTCCGGCAGCCGGCCGGCCTCGACGTCGTGCGGCGCCTGATCGCGCAGGCCGACGTCGTGATCGAGAATTTCAAGGCGGGCACGATGGACGCGATGGGGCTCGGCTATGCTGAGCTCAGCGCGCGCGACCCGCGGCTCGTGATGGGCAGCGTCACCGCGTTCGGCCCGCGCGGCCCGCTGCGCGACTGGCCGGGCTTCGACCAGATCGCGCAGGGCTATGCGGGGCTGATGAGCCTCACCGGTTTCCCGGACGGCGAGCCGACCCGCACGGGCACCGCGATCGGCGATCTCAGCTCGGGGATGTGGGTCGCGACCGGCGTGATGGCCGCGCTGTTCGAGCGCGAGCGCACCGGGCGCGGCCAGCATGTCGGCACGTCGCTGCTCGAAAGCCTCGTTGCGCTGCTGAGCGTGCATGGGCAACGCTACCTGAGCCTCGGCGACGTGCCGCGCCGTACCGGCAATGCGCATGCGGTGATCGCGCCGTACGGCGTGTTCGAGACGGCCGACGGCCCGCTCAACCTCGCGCCGATCACGACCGACATGTGGCTGCGGCTGTGCCAGTTGCTGGATCTGCCCGCGCTGCCCGACGATCCGCGCTTCGCGACCAACGATGCGCGCGTCGTGCATCGCGATGAGCTCAAGGCGCTGCTCGAAAGCCGGTTGCGCACGCGCGGCAAGCGCGACTGGACGCAACGGTTCGTCGAGGCCGGGCTGCCGGCCGGCCCGATTCATACGCTCGACGAAGTGTTCGACGATCCGCAGCTCGCGCATTGCGGGCTGGTCGAGCCGGTCGCGCATCCGACGCTCGGCACGCTGCGCCAGGTCGTCACGCCGCTCGGCGGGATGGACGACGACGTGCCCGCGCCGCGCACGCGCCATGCGCCGCCGCTGCTCGGCGAGCATACGGTCGATGTGCTGCGCGAAGCCGGCTACGGCGACGACGCGATCGACGCACTGCTGGCCGGGCGCGCGATCTTCCAGGCCGATGCGGTGGCGGAGGCCGTGCAATGACCGACATGACGAAACACGACGGGGCCTCGAGCGTGACGGTCGACTGGATCGGCGAGCGGATCGCGCGCGTGCGGTTCGGGAATCCGGCGCGACGGCATGCGCTCGACGCGCCGTTGCTCGATGCCCTCGTCGCGCATCTCGATGCGTTGGCCGGGCACCGTCCGCCGCCGGTCGTGATCCTGTCCAACGACGGCAGCGGCGACGTGTGGAGCGCGGGGCACGACCTGCGCGAACTGGCCGACGACCGCGATCCGCTCGCGTATGGCAAACCGCTCGAACGCGCGCTGCGGCGCGTGCGGACCTATCCGGGCGCGGTGATCGCGGCGGTGGCCGGATCGGCGTGGGGCGGGGCGGTCGATCTCGTGATGAGCTGCGATCTCGTCGTCGCGGCGCGCGACGCGCGTTTCGCGATGACGCCCGCGAACATCGGCCTGCCGTATTCGATGAGCGGCCTGCTGCGCTTCCACGACAACCTGCCGATCCATGTGCTCAAGGAGATGTTCTTCTGCGCGCAGCCGCTCGATGCGGAACGCGCCGCGCATCACGGGCTCGTGAACCGGCTGGCTGACGCGGGCGGGGTCGACGACGCGGCGCTCGACGTCGCGCGCACCATTGCCGCGAAGGCGCCGCTCGCGGTGCACGCGGTGAAGGAGCAGTTGCGCGTGCTGCAGGACGCACGGCCGTTGCCGGCCGACGCGTTCGAGCGGATCACCGAGCTGCGTCGCCAGGCGTGCGAAGGCGCGGATTTCGACGAAGGGTTGCGCGCGTTCGCGGAGCGGCGTGCGCCGGTGTTTCGTGGGGCTTAGACGATCACGCGACGGCCGGTGCGATGACGGCGCCGCCGCGCTACACCCCGCCGAGCGTGTGTACACCCACGAGCAGTAGCGCGCCGATCGCGATCAGCAGCAGCGCATGAACGCGCGTGTAGATCACGCACAGCGTCGACGCAACCGCGATCGCGCGGGCGGCCCAGCCGCCGTCGAGCGCCTGCAGCAGCACCCACACCGACGCGAGGATCATGCCGGCCGCGACCGGGCGCAGGCCGGCTTCGAGCGCGATTTGCCAGCGTGCGCCCCGGTGCCGCCGCCATAGATGCGCGACGCCGTAGATCAGGAACGCGGTCGGGCCGAACAGCGCGAGCGTCGCGATCACCGCGCCCCAGAAACCGGCCACCTGCCAGCCGATCAGCGTCGCCAGCAGCGAGCCGGGGCCCGGCGCCATCCGCGCGATCGCGAAGTCGTTCACGAATTGCGTGGCGCTCATCCAGTGATGGACGTCGACGACCTGCCGCTGGATATCCGCGATGACCGCCTGCCCGCCGCCGATCGTCGCGATCGACAGCGGCGCGAACACGCCGAACAGCGCTGCGTAATGTGCGGACGCGTTCATCGTGCGTCGCTCCCGGCCGGCGCGGCGGCCGCACGGCGGTATTCGAGCGCGACGCTCAGCGTGCCGCCGATCAGCACGGTCCATACGAGCGGCCAGTGCAGCACCGCGACGGACACGAACGTGAGCGTCATTACCGCGAACGGCAGCGCGCGGCGCGGTAGCCGGCGCACCGCCGTGATCGCCATCGAGATCGATAGCCCGATCGCCGCGGCCGCCGCGCCGGCGAGTGCGACATGCGTGAGCGGGAAGCGGGTGAGGGTCGAGAACGCGACGCCGAACAGCACGATCAGCACGGCCGGCGGTGCGATGATGCCGGTGAAGCCGGCCACCGCGCCGCGCCATCCGGCGAGCCGGTAGCCGATCCAGATCGCGAGGTTCTTCACGTTGACACCCGGCAACGCCTGCGACAGCGCGAGGCCGTTGAGGAAAGCCTCTTCGTCGAGCCAGCGCCGCTCGTGGACGAAGTCGCGCATCATCCGCCCGCTGAGACCGCCGCCGAAGCTGGTCAGGCCGATCTGCGCGAACGCGATGAACAGCGCGAGGATGCCGGGCGGCGGAGCGTCGCCGGCGGGCGGTACCTGAGGCGTCGTGGTGGAGGGCGGGGGCATCGGGCGGGTAGCACGTGGCGATCGGGCGATCGCCCATGTTAGCAAGCGGTGCCTGTCAGCACGCTGACATGGATTCGGTACGGGCGCGGTGCCGCCCGCAACCGATTCGGCGCATGCGAGCGCCCCGCGCGCTACGCGCGCACCACCGTCACGCCCACGGCCTCGATCGGCTTCGTCAGCGCGGCGTCGGTTTCCTTCTCGACGACGATCGTCTGCGCCAGCGTGAGGTCGCCGATCACGAACTGCGACGCCGCGCGCAGTTTCGACTGCGACGCGAGCACGACCGTCTCGGCCGCGCGTTCGGCCAGCGCGCGCTTGATCGCCGCTTCCTCGAAATCGCCGGTGCTCAGGCCGGCGACCGGATGGACGCCCGTGACGCCCATGAAGTACAGGTCTGCATGAATGCGCGCGATGCCTTCCATCGCCGCGGCGCCGACCGCGACGATCGAATGCTTGTAGAGCCGCCCGCCGATCAGGATCACGTCGATCGACGGATGCGCGGCCAGCGCGACCGCGACGCTCGGGCTGTGCGTGACGATCGTCGCGCGCAGGTCGGCCGGCAACTGGCTGACGAGCAGCGCGGAGGTCGTGCCGCCGTCGACGATCGCCACCTGCCCGGGCGCGATCATCTGCGCGGCCCGCCGCGCGATGCGTCGCTTCTCCGTGGTTTCGAGCGCCTCGCGCTGCGCGAACGGCGCGATGGCCGGCGACGCCGGCAGCGCGCCGCCATGCACGCGCTGCAGCAGCCCTTCGGCCGCGAGCTCGCGCAGATCGCGGCGCACGGTGTCTTCGGATACGCCGAATTGCACGCTCAACTCGGCGGCCAGTACCTGGCCGTCGCGCGCGAGCGCGTCGAGGATCGCCTTCTTGCGTTGTGTCGTCAGCATCGTGTTTGCACGAAAATTCTTGAAATTGCACGAAGCTGCACGTTACCATGGGCGCCGTCCTTTGTCGAACCGGAGGCTGCAATGGCTGCAACGCGGGAGCGGGTCCGCATCGTCGATACGACGGTGCTGTCCGACGACTGGTATGTGCTGCGGAAGGTGACGTTCGATTTCCTGCGCCGCGACGGAACGTGGCAGCGCCTGAGCCGCGAGACCTACGATCGCGGCAACGGCGCGACGATCCTGCTGCGCCATGCCGAGACGGGCGACGTGCTGCTGACGCGGCAGTTCCGGATGCCGGCGTTCGTGAGCGGGCACGACGGCATGCTGCTCGAGGCGGCGGCCGGCCTCCTCGACGACGAAACGCCCGAAGCGCGCATTCGCGCGGAGGCCGAGGAGGAGACCGGCTATCGCGTGCGCGGCGTGCGCAAGGTGTTCGAGGCGTTCATGAGCCCGGGTTCAGTGACCGAGAAGCTGCATTTCTTCGTCGGCGAATACGATGCGTCGCTGCGCACGAATGCCGGCGGCGGCATCGCGGAAGAGGGTGAAGATCTCGAAGTCGTCGAGATGCCGCTGCGGGCGGCGCTGGACGCGGTCGAGCGCGGCGAGATCGTCGATGCGAAGACGATCATGCTGCTGCAGTACGTCGCGCTGCGGGAAACCGCCGGCGCGCGCGCCGCATGACGCCGCAGCTCGTGCTGGTCGCCGGCCCCTATCGCAGCGGCACGGACGGCGACCCTGCCCGCATCGCCGCGAACCTGCACCGGCTGGAAGCGGCGGCGCTCGCCGTGTATCGCCGCGGGCACGTGCGATGATCGGCGAATGGGTGTCGTTGCCGCTCGCGGCCGCGGCCGGGTCGACGCAGGTCGGCGATGCCGTCAGCGAAACCTTCCTGTATCCGGCCGCGCACCGGCTGCTGCGACGTTGCGATGCGGTGTTGTGCATCGACGGCGCGTCGCGCGGGGCGGATGCGGACGTGGCGCTTGCGCGGCAACTCGGCAAGCCGGTCTATTTCGCGGTCGACGAGATGCCGGTTGCGCAGGACGATTCGGCTGACTGAGCGAGCATGGGCGCCGGTTGGCGGCATCGCCGGTGCGGCGCGTGCGGACGGCCGGCACTCGCCTCGCCCATAGCCGGCGCGTGTAGTGCAGCACGCCGCATTGCGTAGCCGATGCAGCGCAGCGTCCGAACCGGCGTATGATCGCGACGCCACTCGTGCAACGCTCGACGCCACTGCTTCTCCATCATGCCTTCTTCCGATCCCGCTGATTCCGCCGCCGCGCCGCTTCCCGCCGATCTCATAGCGTCCGCCGTCGCCGCACTCGCACGCGCCGACGCATTGCTCGTCACGGCCGGCGCGGGCATCGGCGTCGATTCCGGACTGCCCGATTTTCGCGGCACGGATGGTTTCTGGCGCGCGTATCCGGCGCTGCGCCACGAGCGTTTCGAATTCCACGAGATCGCGTCGCCGCACGCGTTTCGTGCACGTGCGCCCCTCGCCTGGGGCTTCTACGGGCATCGTCTCGCGCTGTACCGTGCGACGGTGCCGCACGCCGGCTTCGCGATCCTGCGCCGCTGGATCGACGCGATGCCGAACGGCGGCTTCGTGCTGACCAGCAACGTCGACGGCCAGTTCCAGAAAGCCGGCTTCGATCCGGCGCGCATCGTCGAGATCCACGGCTCGATTCATGCGATGCAGTGCCTGCGCCCGTGCACGGACGACACGTGGGATGCGGCGCCGTTCGTGCCGGCTGTCGACGAAGCGACGTGCCGCCTCGTGAGCGACATGCCGCGCTGCCCGCACTGCGGCGGGCTCGCGCGGCCGAACATCCTGATGTTTGGTGACACCGGCTGGCTCGGTGCGCGCTATGACGCGCAAGAGCGCGCGCTCGACGACTGGATCGCGCAGGCCGGGCGCGTCGCCGTGGTCGAGATCGGCGCGGGCACCGCGATTCCGACCGTGCGCCTGCTGAGCGAACGGCTCGGCGCCGACGTGATCCGCATCAACGCGCGCGAAGCGCATGCGCGCCGGACGGACGTGATCGGGCTGAAGGGCGGCGCGTTGGCGACGCTGAACGCGCTCGACCGCGCGTGGCGCGGCGGCTGAACCACGTGCCGCGAATCCACCGGCCGAGGCCGCGCGATTACGGCCGCGCGACGAGCGCCTGCACGAGCGCCGGCGCGATCGGCGAACCGAGGCCTGTCACGTAGTCGTAGCCGCCCGCCGCATTGCAGATGCTGCCGCAATTGCCGTTGGACCCGGTCGTCACGTCGTGGAAGTCGCTGCCGTACGCGGTTTTACCGACCGTATAGAGCGTGTCGTAGGTGCCGCTCAACGATTTCTTGCCGGCCGCCGTGCGCAGCGAATTCGCGATCGCGACGAGCGCCGACCATTGTGGCGCCCCCGCGCTCGTGCCGCCGACCTGGAACCAGCCGGCCTGCCCCTGATAGGTGACCGAGTCGTACACCGCGAAACCGCTGGACGGATTCGCGTCGTAGCTGACGTCGGGTACGCCGCGCTTGCCGGCCACCGGAACCGGCCACGCGGTCTGGCCGGCCGGCTCGGCCTCGACGTTGCTCACGCCGCCGCCGCTGCCGCTCCATGCCGCCTCGCCGATGTAGTTGCCGGCCGTGTCCGACGACAGCGTCGTGCCGCCGACGGATACCACGTAACGCGACGCGGCCGGGTATTCGGCGCCGGTGCCGCTGTCGCCGGACGATGCGACGAACGTGACGCCCGGTACGTTGAAGTGGCCATCGAAGCCGGTCTCGCTGCTGAATTCGTTGCCGCCGAAACTCATCGACACGACCGATGCGCCGCGCTTGACCGCGACGTCGACCGCGGCCAGCAGGTCGCTGAAGCTGGCCGATGCGGCCTCGACGAGCACGATCTTCGCCTTCGGTGCGATCGCATGCACCCATTCGACATCGAGCGAGATCTCGAGCGCCCAGCCCGAATCGGGCTTGGGCCGTGCCCCGTGCGCGTACACCTTGGTGAAACAGCCGTTCGACGACGTGCAGGCCGGCAGCGAGAACGCGGTGCTGAACACGCCGAGATCGGATTCGATCTTCGGGTCGTCGTACGCGTCGACGATCGCGACGACCATTCCGTCGCCCTGGTTCGCGATCGCGTCGAACCCGTATGCATGCCGCGTGAGCGCCGGCGTGAGGCCGGCGATCGTGGCCGTGCTCGCACGCGGCTTCGTGTGGAACGGCGGGCGCGCGAATCCTTTCGGTGCGCGGTTGCCTTCGACGTAGGGTGGCGGGCCGCTGCCGTCGGCGAGCGCGACGCTCGACGCGAGCAGCGACGCGCACAGCGCCGGGATCAACATGGATGACAGGTGCATATTGTTCATTTTTGAGTCTCCATGTCGATCGGGTGGAGTGGCGAAACAATTTTACGAAATCGCCGACGGTAATTACATCGAATATCGGCCGGATACGGGAATGTCTGATAAGGGAAAGTACGTGGAGCCCTTTTGACGTGGGCGTTGTGCAGGGTTGTCGTGAACCGGATCGAACTGCTTTATCGGTTTTTAAAAGGCGGATAAATAATCAGTCGATTCAAAGTTTATTTGTAATGTCGGATGTAATCGTTCGGTAAATATCCACGACGGCACGCGTGTGAAAATCGTGAAACGCGTCATGCGTTCGCGACACGATTCGCCGCCTGCTGACCCGGCCCGTCGGCATTGCCGGCGCGGCGCGATTCCGCATACAGTTCAGCGTAGGCCGCGTGCGCCGCGCGGTGCCGACCATGAGGGATGCCCTTGTTCTATTCGATCGTCGCGATCTTCGTCGGCGCCGGCCTCGGCGCGTTGCTGCGCTGGTTCCTGAGCCTTGCGCTCAACGCCTTCTTTCCCGCGGTGCCGCTCGGCACGCTCGCGTCGAACCTGATCGGCGGCTACGTGATCGGCGTGGCCGCCGTCGTGTTCACCGTTCGCGTCGGGTTGCCGCCCGAGTGGCGGCTGTTCGTGATCACGGGCTTTCTCGGCGGCCTCACGACGTTTTCGACCTATTCGGTCGAAGTGATGACGCACGCGCTCGAGGGCGAATTCGGATGGGCGTTGGCGGTGGCTGCCCTACACTTGACTGGATCGTTCGCGCTGACGGCGCTCGGCATGTGGACCGCGCGCGCATGGCTCGCGGCGGCCTGAGCGGGGCCGCCATCGGAGGGGGCGATGGACAGGGTCTTTTTACGCTTCTATGTGCACGAGCGGCACCGGCTGCGCCGCAAGCCGCTGTGGGAATGGCTGCTGGAAGAGGCGAACCGGATGGGCGTCGCGGGCGGTTCCGCGTTTCGCGCGATGGCCGGTTTCGGCCAGCATCGCGTGCTGCACGAGGATCGCTTCTTCGAACTGCAGGGTTCGCTCGCGATCGAGGTCGAGTTCGTCGTCACCGAGGAAGAAGCGCAGCGGCTGCTCGAGCGGCTGTCGCGCGAGAAAGTGCGGGTGTGCTACGCGATGATGCCCGCGCAGTTCGGCGTGATCGACACGCTTGGCGCACCGCCGGCGCAGGGGCCGGCGGCATAGGGCGTCGCGCCGATCAGATGCCGAACATCGTCAGCGACACGGCGGCGCGCGTGACGATCATCAGCAGCACCTGCACGATCACGAACAGCAGGATCGGCGACAGGTCGATGCCGCCGAGGTTCGGGATCACGCGGCGCAGCGGGTTCAGGAACGGCGCGGTGAGCTGGTAGAGGATCGGCATCGCCGGCGAGCGCGGGTTGAGCCACGACAGCAGCGCCATCAGGATCGTCATCCAGATCACGAGGTTGAGCGCCCACTTCACGACGGTGAGCAGCGCGACCACGACGAGCGTCGCGATCACGGCGGCCGGATCGAAGCCGGCCATCACGACCATCAGCACGACATAGACGAGCGCGGTGAGCAGCGCGGCGACGACGCTGGCCCAGTCGATGCCGCGTACGCCCGCGATCACGCGACGCAGCGGCAGCACGAGCCAGTTGGTCGCCTGCAGGACGGCTTGCGTGACGGGGTTGTACGGCGGCACGCGAACGGCCTGCATCCAGACGCGCAGAATCAGCGCGGCGCCGAATAGCGTGAAGACGGTATTGAGCAGAAAACGGGCGATCTCGCCGAACATCGTTGGCATCCTTTTTATACAGTCAGTAGCGTGCGGCCGCCAACGCCGGTTGGCGGCGCATCGGCCGACACCTTATCACGCCTCGTCTCGCGACGGGGAGGGGTGCGCGGCCACGCGTGCGAGCGAGGTTTCGACGGCTTCGGCCAGCGCCGGCAACGACGCCGGCGGTGCTGCGCGCTTCGCCGCGAGCGCGACCGCGCGGCGCGTCAGCAGCGCGTACAGCGCCGCATGATCGCCGCCGCGCGCCTCGAGCAGCGCGAGCTGGCGCTCGACGATGCCCGTGTCGCCGCGCGATACCGGCCCGGCCAGCGCATTCGCGAGCCCCTTGTCGCGGGCGGTCTCGATCGTGCCGGCGAGCATCGGCAACAGCGCGCGCAGCGCGGCGTCCTCGTCGAAACCGAGGCCGCGCCACAGCTCGACCGCTTCCGACAGCCCGCACAGCGCGAAGCTCGCCGCGTAGTGCGCGGCCGCGTGATACAGCATCCGGCCGCCGGCCGGAATCGACAGCGGATGGCAGCCCAGTGCGGCGGCAAGTCGCAGCAGCGTCGCGTGCAGCGCGCCGTCCGCTTCGATCGTGATCGAGCAGCCGTCGATGCGCGCAAGGTCGGCATCGGTGCCGCCGAACAGATAGAGCGGATGGAAGCCGCCGGTGGCCGCGCCTTGCTGCTTCGCCGGATCGAGCAGCGCAACCGCCGACGCGCCGCTGCAATGGACGAGCGCCTGGCCGGCGGCGCGCGATGCGTCGAAGCGCAGCGCCGCGGCGCTCGACGCGAGATGATCGTCGGGTGTCGTCACGAAGATCAGGTCGGCGGCGTCGACTACCTGCTGCGGGGTGTCGACCGCGCGGCAGCCGTCGATCCGTGCGGCGAGGCCGGCGGCCGACGCGGGCGTGCGGCTCGCGATCGCGACGACCGGGAAGCCGGCCTGCGCGAAGCGCTGCGCGATACAGCGCGCGAGGCGGCCGGCGCCGATGAAGCCGAGGCGGGGTGTGTCGGGAAGCGGCATGGCGGCGGATGTAAGCGGAAACGAAGCAGCCGCCAGTATCGCAGGAATGACGGCGGTGTCGGGGAAGGCAGATGGTCGGGCGGACGCACGTATGAATTACCGGTATGCGGTGCGATTCGTATGTGGGCCGACGTCAGGCGCCATGGCCGAATCTTGATCTGCGAATCCGACCCCCGAAATGCCGCGCGTCCGCGGCCCGCTTGAAATGTCGGCATCTTGTCTCGAATTTGTAATCGTTCATTACGTACGCGTGCCCGTTACACGTACCGGAGCCGGTAAGACTGACCGGTCATGGTGTCGGGGCCGGGCTCCTCGGACGGAATCATGCGACGCGCAAGGGTGGCAGCCTGCATCGGGCACCGCGCCGCGCGACGCCTCGGGCCGCGTGCAATTGCAATTTGCAACAAATGCGCGATACGCGCGGGGCGGGTTTTCGCTACATTGCTTGCATGCGACGTGCATGCCCGCCGTTGCCGACAGGAGCGCCAAAATACCGCTCCAGCAGGAGAATCGAAGTGAAAAAGCTCATTCCGTTCATCGCCGCCGCCGCGCTGGGCCTGGGCGCCGCAAGCGCCGCGCAGGCTCACGTGTCGATCGGGGTCGGCATCGGTATCCCGGTCGCACCCGCGTATCCCGTCTATGCACCGCCGCCGCCCGTGTACTACGCGCCGCCACCTCCGCCCGTCTATTACGCGCCGGCGCCGGCTTACTATGCGCCGCCGCCCGCGGTGGTCGTCGGTGGCTACTACGGTCGTCCGTACTGGCGCCATGGTTATGGCGGCTGGGGCCATCACGGCTACTGGCGTCGCTGATTCGTCCCGCGCGGCCTGACCGCGCGCGGCAAAACGGCGCAACGTTCCGCGAGGGGCGTTGCGCCGTTTTTCATCGGGGCTGACGTTCGGCGCCGTGGCCGGCGCGGCAGCGCGATGGCGATTAAACCGCGTGCACGATCAGGTCGCGGTAGCCGCCGACGATCACGCTGTACGAGAAATACGCGAACAGCAGCGCCGACGCGACATGGCACGCACGCATCAGGCCGGCGCCCGCGCGCTTGCGGCCCTGGCTGGCGAGCGTGCACATGAAAAGCGTCCACGCGAGGCCGCCGAGGAAGAAGCCCGACAGGAACACCGACGCGGTGGCCGGCGTGGTCGCACCGGCTTTCGCGATCAGCGCGCCGCCGACCGCCGCGAACCACAGGATCGCGCTCGGCGACGACATCGCGAGCAGCATCCCGCGCAGGAAACTGCGCCGTGCGCTCGCCCGTGGCGGCGCGGTGTCGTCCGCGTCGTCGTCGGCCGCCTTGGCGGGCGCCAGCGCTTCGCGCGCCATCTTCCACGTGAGGAACAGCAGCACCGCGCCGCCGCCGATCCACACGATCCACCGCACGGGTTCGAACTGCAGCAGCACGGCCATTCCCGCGAGCGCGAGCGCCGCGTAGACGAGATCGCCGACGCATGACCCGACGCCGAGCCAGAAGCCCGGGCGGAAGCCGTGCGATAGCGTGAGCGACAGCATCGCGACGTTCACGAGGCCGATGTCGAGACACAACGAAAGCGACAGAAAGAATCCGTCGGACAGCATGGAGGCGGGCGGAAAGCTCATCTTCTGGGTATTTGCGGCGATTGCGATGCGCAGGCCGGCAAGGCACCGGCCGCCTGGCGTCAGAGGCCGATCTCCTGCCACAGCCGGTCGACGCGCGCCTTCACGGCCGCGTCCATCTCGATCGGGCGGCCCCATTCGCGGCTGGTTTCGCCCGGCCACTTGTTGGTCGCGTCGAGCCCCATCTTCGAGCCGAGTCCGGCTACCGGCGACGCGAAGTCGAGATAGTCGATCGGCGTGCTGTCGACCATCACCGTGTCGCGCACGGGGTCGACGCGCGTCGTGATCGCCCAGATCACCTCCTTCCAGTCGCGGATGTTCACGTCCTCGTCGACGACCACGATGAACTTCGTATACATGAACTGCCGCAGGAAGCTCCACACGCCGAACATCACGCGCTTCGCGTGGCCCGCGTAGCTCTTCTTCATCTGGACGATGGCCATCCGGTAGCTGCAGCCTTCGGGCGGCAGGTAGAAGTCGGTGATTTCCGTGAACTGCTTCTGCAGCAGCGGCACGAACACCTCGTTGAGCGCGACGCCGAGCACCGCCGGCTCGTCGGGCGGTTTGCCCGTGTAGGTCGAGTGGTAGATCGCGTCGCGGCGCATCGTGATGCGCTCGACGGTGAACACCGGAAACCACTCCTGCTCGTTGTAATAACCGGTGTGGTCGCCGTACGGCCCTTCGAGCGCGTGTTCGTACGCGGCCGCCGCGTTGCCTGCCGGTCGCGGCGGCGCGCCGGCCGGAGCGGGGGCAGGGGCGCCTTCCTGCGGATGAATGAAGCCTTCGAGCACGATCTCCGCGCGCGCGGGCACCTGCAGCGTGTCGACGCCGGGCGTCAGGCACTTCGCGAGCTCCGTGCGGCTGCCGCGCAGCAGGCCGGCGAACTGGTACTCGGACAGCGAATCGGGCACGGGCGTCACCGCGCCGAGCGTCGTGGCCGGATCGGCGCCGAGCACGACCGCGACCGGATACGGCTTGCCGGGGTTCTGCAGCGCGAATTCGCGGAAATCCAGTGCGCCGCCGCGATGCGCGAGCCAGCGCATGATCAGCTTGTTGCGGCCGATCAGCTGCTGGCGGTAGATGCCGAGATTCTGGCGTGACTTGTTCGGCCCACGCGTGACCGTCAGGCCCCACGTGACGAGCGGCCCCGCATCGCCGGGCCAGCAGGTCTGGATCGGCAGCTTGTTCAGGTCGACGTCCGCGCCTTCCCACACGATCTCCTGGCACGGCGGCGACGACACTGACTTCGGCGCCATGTCCCACACCGCCTTCGCGAGCGACAGCAGCTTGCCGGCGTCCTTCAGGCTCTTCGGCGGATCGGGCTCCTTCAGCGCGGACAGCAGGCGTCCGAGATCGCGCAGCGAGCCGAGCGCGGCATCGTCGCCCGCATCGACGCCCATCCCGAGCGCGACGCGGCGCGGCGTGCCGAACAGGTTGCCGAGTACCGGAAATGCATTGCCGGGCGGCGCGTTGAACAGCAGCGCGGGGCCGCCGGCGCGCAGCACGCGGTCGCACAGCTCGGTCATTTCGAGCACGGGCGACACGGGCTGCGTGACGCGCCGCAGTTCGCCGAGCGCCTCGAGGCGCTGAATGAAATCGCGTAAGTCTTTGTATTTCATGAAGAAGGTCCGGGCAGCCCGCATGAGCGGGCAGCGATGGGCGGGGCAGCGGCCGGCTGCGACCCCGAATTGACCGACGATTTTACCCCGGGCAGCCATGCGGCCGCCCGGCGGAGAAAAAGTCGATCGCGCGCAAACCCCCTACGGCACGGGGCTCGCGTTCTGAAGAGGTGTTTTAAATTACTTTTTGTTATAGATTTGAGTTTTTATAGTGTTGACGATCTATAAAACCCTGCTAGAATCCGCTCACATTGGTTGCAGGGTAAAAGGCTTCGAGCCGCCAATCACCGATCTTTGACGCAGCGCGTCACCGTCCGCCGAACCCTGCACGGCGTCTTCGACGGCTTTTGTCGTAGTCCTAGCCAGCGCTACCAGACGCTGGTTTTTTGCGTGGGTGCCACCGCGTATGCCCGCCTCGCCCAATGTGCGAAGGCGCCGGCCCTCTTACACCGTGGCCTCGAACGGTACTTATACCGTTTCCCCGATGCTTGCGCGTCCCAACCAAGGCGTGCGGCGTCGTGATTCCGCGGCGCGTTTTCTGTCTCGCCTTCGAGCTGAGCGAGCCGCACGAGTCATGTTCATGGGAGATGATCTGAATGAACGCTTGGTTATCGTGGCGTCCCACTGAGCAGCATGCGCAAATCGTGCGCAACTTGCTGCGTCGCGGGACGCGTGTCAGTCACCATCTATTCAGCGTTGTCGGCTGTTTCGCTGTCGCGGTTGCGCTCGCACTGTGGCTGCTGCCAACCGTCCGCGGCACGCTCGCCGCGAAGCTGATGCCGGTCGTATCCGCGGCCGTGCAGGCCGGTCCGGCGCGTCTGCTGTCCGGCCATCCGCTGCCGAACTTCGCGCCTGCCGGTGCGCAGCCGCAGCAGGAAGACAGTCCCGAAACGGATGCGCTTGCGGTCGGCCTCGATGTCGCACCGGAAACCGCCGCGCAGGGCGCTCAAGGCGCGCAGGGCGATGCGTCCGATCCGGCCCGCACCGGCCCGTCGCCGGTCGCACTGGCCAAGCTGATTCCGATTCAGCGCGTGGCGGCCGATGCCCGCGACGATCGCGCGCTCGCGTCGAACCGCGAACAGGCGCTCGTCGCCACTTATCTGTCGCGCCGTTACCGCGTCGCGCAGGAGCCGCTCGGGCAGCTCGTCAAGGCTGCGTTCCAGACCGGTCGTGACGTCGGCCTGGATCCGCTGTTGCTGCTGTCCGTGATGGCGATCGAATCGGGCTTCAACCCGTACGCCGAAAGCGGCGTCGGCGCGAAGGGGCTGATGCAGGTCATGTCGAAGGTCCATTCCGACAAGTTCGAGTATTTCGGTGGCACCGATACCGCGCTGCAGCCGCTTGCGAACCTGCAGGTCGGCGCACTGGTGCTGAAGGATTGCATCGCGCGCGGCGGCTCGCTCGCGAATGGCCTGCGTCTGTATAACGGCTCGACGAACCCCGACGACAACGGCTACGGCTCGAAGGTGATGGCCGAGCGCGGTCGCCTGCGCGACGTCGCGCGTGGCCGCAGCGTGCCGATCAACGCGCCGCAGGCGCCCGCGCAACCCGCGAAGCCGATCGTCACCGCCGCTGCCGTGACGGCCGCAGCCGGCGGCGCGAAGCGCGTGCATGCGACGCTCGACGGTACGACCTCGGTCAAGGCGGCGCCGAAGGAAGCCGCGTCGCAGGACGACGCGAGCGTCGATACCGCGAAGCAGTCGCATGCCGATCATTCGGAGCTCGGCGCATAACGTCACCGGCGTCGCGCGGCTTCAGCCGGCACGACTGGGCATGAGAAAGGCACCCGATTCGGGTGCTTTTCTTTTTTGCGGTGCGTGAAGCGCCCGGTGCGCCGGTCGCGGTGTCAGCGCTGCCCGAACAGCGTCCCGAGCCGGTCGACCGCCTCTTCGAGCCGCGAGTAGGCCGTCGCATAGGACAGGCGGATATAGTCGCGCGGCGCATGGACACCGAAGTCCATGCCCGGCACCAGCACCACGCCAGCGTCGTGCAGCATCGCCTGCGTGAGCGCAGCGCTGTCGCCCGCCGCCGGGTGCGCGACGCCGCCGCAATGCGCATACACATAGAACGCGCCGTCCGGCATCACCGGCACCGTGAAGCCGAGCCGCTCCAGCGCCGGCGCGATGAAATCGCGGCGGCGCTTGAATTCGAGCCGGCGTGTTTCGTAGATGTCGAGCGTCGCGGGCTCGAAGCAGGCGAGCGCCGCATGTTGCGCGAGTGCGGACGGGCAGATGAACAGGTTCTGCGAGAGCTTCTCGAACGTGCCGACGAGCGCGGGCGGCACGACGAGCCAGCCGAGCCGCCAGCCCGTCATGCTGAAATACTTCGAGAAGCTGTTCACGGTGATCACGTCGTCGCCGAACGACAGTGCCGACACGGGCGCGGCGTCGTAGCTGAGCCCCTGGTAGATCTCGTCGACGATCGTGAAGCCGCCGCGTGCGCGCACCGCTTCGACGATCCGCTTCAGTTCGTCCGGTTCGAGCGACGTGCCGGTCGGGTTCGACGGCGACGCGAGCAGCACGCCGCGCGTGCGCTCGTTCCAGTGCGTGCGGACGTCGTGTTCGGTGAGCTGGAAGCGCGCGTCCGGGCCGCTCGGCACGAGCACCGGACGGCCTTCCGCCGCCGCGACGAAGTGCCGGTTGCACGGGTAGGACGGATCGGGCATCAGCACTTCGTCATCGCGGCCGACCAGCGCGAGGCATGCGAGCAGCAGCGCGGCCGATGCGCCGGCCGTCACGACGATCCGCTCGGGGGCGACCGTGAGGCCGTATGCGCGTGCATAGTGCGCGGCGATCGCCTCGCGCAGCGGCGCGATGCCGAGCGCGCTCGTGTACTGCGTGACGCCGCGGCGCAGCGCGGCCGCGGCGGCCTCGACAACCGGCTCCGGCGCGGTGAAATCCGGCTCGCCGATGCCCATGTGGATAACATCGCGCCCCAAGGACTCGAGCCGCTGTGCCTCCTTCATCAGTTCCATCACATGAAAGGGCTGGATCGCGTCGACGCGTGCGGCGAGCGTGACGAGCGAATCGGCGGTGGTATTCATCGGCGGGCAGGGCGGAGGGAGAAAAGAATGAAAAACGGGCGCTTGCGCGCCCGTGGACCAACCAACGGTATCAGCCGTTGCGACGCGCCTGCGTTTCGGCGGGGCGCAGCTTCGCGGCGAGCTTGTCGAGCACGCCGTTCACGTACTTGTAGCCGTCGGAGCCGCCGAACGTCTTCGCAAGTTCGACGGCTTCGTTGATGATCACGCGGTACGGCGTTTCGACATGGTGCGTGAGCTCGAACGTCGCGATCAGCAGCACCGCGCGTTCGACCGGCGACAGCTGATCGATCGGACGGTCGAGCGACGGCGCCAGCGCTTCGACGAGCGTCGCATGCTCGCGGATCACGCCGTGCAGGATCGCTTCGAGCAGTTCCTTGTCAGCCTTGTCGTAACCGAGCGCGCCGCGCAGTTGCGCGTCGATCTCGCCGGAGGGCGCGTTCGACAGCAGCCACTGGTACAGGCCCTGCGTCGCCAGCTCGCGCGATTGTCGGCGGGCGCTCTTCTTCATGCGCGCTCCTCTTCGTCGTCTTCGTCTTCGTCTTCCTCTTCGTCCTCGTCGTCGCCGAGCTGGTCGAGCGCCATCGTCAGGTTGGCCATCTCGACCGCGACGCGTGCCGCGTCACGACCCTTTTCGGTCATGCGCGCGACGGCCTGCTCGTCGTTTTCGGTCGTCAGGACGGCGTTGGCGATCGGCAGGTTGAAGTCGAGGCCGATGCGGGTGATGCCCGCGCCGCTCTCGTTCGACACGAGTTCGAAATGGTAGGTCTCGCCGCGGATCACCGCGCCGAGCGCGATCAGCGCGTCGAACTGGCCGCTTTCGGCGAGCTTTTGCAGCGCGAGCGGGATTTCCAGCGCGCCGGGCACCGACACGAGCAGCACGTCTTCACCGGTGACGCCGAGGCGTTCCAGTTCTTCGACGCACGCGTCGGCGAGGCCGTTGCACACGGGCTCGTTGAAGCGCGATTGCACGATGCCGATACGCAGGCCGTCGCCTTCGAGATTCGGTTGGTATTGTCCGATTTCCATGATCTGGTCCGTGGTGTGGATGAACGGTTATAGGGCGAAAGCGCCGTGGCGGGTTACGCGTGGGACGCCGGGCAGGACTTGGCTTCGCCGCCGGGCATCGGAATGAAGCCCGTGACTTCGAGGCCGTAGCCGGACATGCTGCCCAGCTTGCGCGGATTCGACAGCACCTGCATCTTGCCGACGCCGACATCGCGCAGGATCTGTGCGCCGATGCCGAACGTCTTGAAATCGACCGGCCGGCGCTTGAGCGCGGCAGCTCTTTCTTCCTCGTCGAACGCCTTGAAGACGTCGATCAGGTGTTCCTTCGTATCGCCGCAGTTGAGCAGCACGATCACGCCGAGGTCGCGTTCCGCGATGTCGCGCATCGCGGCGTCGAGCGTCCACGAGTGGGTCGAGATGCCCGTCTCGAGCAGATCGAGCACCGACAGCGGCTCGTGCACGCGCACCGGCGTATCGACATCGGGCGACGGAGCGCCGCGCACCAGCGCGATGTGCGGCGAGCCGCTCGGCTGGTCGCGGTACAGCACCGCGCGGAACGTGCCGTGCGCGGTCTGCATCGTGCGCTCGGCGATCCGCTCGATGATCGATTCGGTGCGGCTGCGGTATTGGATCAGATCGGCGATCGTGCCGATCTTCAGGTTGTGTTCCTTCGCGAATTCGATCAGGTCGGGCAGGCGCGCCATCGTCCCGTCGTCCTTGATGATCTCGCAGATCACCGCGGCCGGCGTGAGGCCCGCGAGCGCCGTGAAGTCGCAGCCGGCCTCGGTGTGGCCCGCGCGCACGAGTACGCCGCCCGGTTGCGCCATGATCGGGAACACATGGCCCGGCTGCACGATGTGCTCGGGGCGCACGTCGTGCGCGACCGCCGTGGCGATCGTGTGCGCCCGGTCGGCGGCCGAGATGCCGGTCGTCACGCCCTCGGCCGCTTCGATGCTGACCGTGAACGCGGTGCCGTACTGCGTGCCGTTGCGGTAGGTCATCAGCGGCAGGTGAAGCTGCTTGCAGCGTTCCTGCGTCAACGTCAGACAAACCAGGCCGCGGCCGTACTTGGCCATGAAGTTGATCGCTTCCGGCGTGACGAATTCGGCGGCGATCACGAGGTCGCCCTCGTTTTCGCGGTCTTCTTCGTCGACCAGGATCACCATCCGGCCGGCTTTCAGCTCGGCGATGATGTCGAGCGTGGAGGCGAGCGTCATAAGGGGGCGAGAAAGAGGAAAGTGCGTATTTTACGCCAGCCGGACGGCGTTTCGGCTGGCGCGGGCCGCGCGGGGCCCGCGCGTGCTCCGGAAAGCGCTGCGGCCGGCCTGCGCGCGGGTGCGGACGGTTGCGGGCCGGACGTGGCCCGGCCGCGCGTCACGCGTGCTCGTTGCGCCCGCCGAGGTAGTCCAGCTTGCCGAGCTCGACGCCGCTGTGGCGCAGGATGTCGTACGCGGTCGTCACGTGGAAGAAGAAGTTGGGCAGCACGAAATTCAGCAGATACGACTGGCCGGTGAACTCGATCGGGCCGACGCGCATCTTCAGCACGATCTGGCGCGTCTCGCTGCCGTCGATCTGCGCGGCGTCGAAGCTCTTCAGGTAGTCGATCGTCTTCTGGATGCGTGCGTGCAGTTCGTCGAAGGTCTGCTCGACATCCGGGTAGCTCGGGATCTCGGCGCCGGCGAGCCGCGCGGCGCAGCCCTTCGCCGTATCGGTCGCGATGTAGACCTGGCGGACGAGCGGCAGCATGTCCGGGTACAAGCGTGCGCCGATGAACACCGACGGATCGATCTGCTTTTCGGCCGCATGCGCCTGTGCCTTGCCGAGGATGTGCTGCAGGTTGGTGAGGCCGCGGATCAGGACGGGCAGCGAAGCCTGGTACATCGAGATGGACATGGGGGACTCCAATGGGAAGAGTGGCGGCCGCTACGCGGCGCGTCGTACGTGGTGGCGTGGAAACCGCTGTCGACGCATCTTAGCGCGACGGCATGGCCCGTGCGCGTCGTTGGCCGTTCGGCCAGATGTGGGCTGGCCCGACGGCCATCGACCGAACCCGATCGCGATGCCGGCATTTCGGATGACCAGAGAAAGAGCGGCACGGCACGAAGTAGGGTACGAGCAATGCCCGGTGGCGCCAGCTCGGTTACCGCATACGATCGGCACGGCGGTCGGTGAGTGGAGGAGCGACGGGGCCGTGGCGACGCCCAAACAATGCCGAAACGAACCGCCAGCCGTCATTCCATATACAGAGGATCTGCTTGTTCAGTCCTGATGCACGCCCTGCGATGCCGACAGCATCCGCTCCACATACCGCGCGATCATGTCGACTTCGAGATTGACCTTGTCGCCGGCCTTCACGTGACGCAGCGTCGTGACTTCGACCGTATGCGGAATCAGGTTGATCGAGAATTCGCAGCCGTCCGCGCGATCGTCGATCGTATTGACGGTCAGGCTGACGCCGTTCACCGTGATCGACCCCTTGTACGCGAGATAGCGGCCGAGTTCGCGCGGCGCGACGATTCGCAGTTCGTGCGACTCGCCGACCGGTGCGAAGCGCGACACGGTACCGAGGCCGTCCACATGGCCCGACACGATATGCCCGCCGAGGCGGTCATGCGCGCGCAGCGCCTTCTCGAGGTTCACTTCGCCGGGCTGCGCGAGGCCAACCGTCCGGTTCAGGCTTTCGCGCGACACGTCGACGTCGAACGTGGTGTCGGTCTTCTCGATCACCGTCATGCACGCGCCCTGGATCGCGATGCTGTCGCCCAACGCGACATCGGTGAGATCGAGCCCGCCGGCCTGCACGGTCAGGCGCACGCCCGTATCGGCCGACGTGCCGAGCGGGGCGATCGTTTCGATGCGGCCGACGGCCGCGACAATTCCGGTAAACATCGTGGCGATTCCGTTCAGTGAGAGGCGTCGGGCGGCGCGACACGCGCGAGGATGCGCAGGTCGTCGCCGAGCCGTTCGATACCGTGGAACGATAGCCGGGTGCGCGCCTCGAGGCTGGCCGGCGCGGCGAGATCGAACATGCCGGCCGCGTCGGCGCCCAGCAGGCTCGGCGCCAGATACACCAGCAATTCGTCGACGCAGCGTTCGCGCAGCAGCGAACCGTTCAGTTTGTGGCCGGCCTCGACGTGCAGCTCGTTGACGCCGCGCGCGCCGAGCGCCGCCAGCATCGCGGGCAGGTCGACCTTGCCGTGCGCATTCGCGAGCGGCACGATTTCCGCGCCGCGCGACTTCAGCACGTTCGCGCGCAGTTCGCCGGCGGCGTCGAGCCGGCCGCAGAAGATCAGCAACGGCGCGCCTTCGAGCAGCCGCGCGTCGAGCGGCAGGTCGAGGCGGCTGTCCACCAGGATGCGTTGCGGCTGGCGCGGCGTGTCGATGCCGCGCACGGTCAGCAGCGGATTGTCCTCGCGCACGGTGCCGATACCGGTGAGGATCGCGCACGCGCGGGCGCGCCACGCATGGCCGTCGAGGCGCGCGGCCTCGCCAGTGATCCACTGGCTTTCGCCCGAGGGCAGCGCGGTGCGGCCGTCGAGCGATGCGGCGGTCTTCATCCGCACCCACGGGCGGCCGCGCGTCATCCGCGACACGAAGCCGATGTTCAGCTCGCCGGCTTCATTCGCGAGCAGCCCGCAGCGCACGTCGATGCCCGCGTCGCGCAGCATTCCGAGGCCGCGCCCCGACACCTGCGGGTTCGGGTCTTCCATCGCGGCGACGACCTTCGCGACGCGCGCGTCGATCAGCGCGTTCGCGCACGGCGGCGTGCGGCCGAAATGGCTGCACGGTTCGAGCGTCACGTAGACGGTCGAGCCCGCGACGTCGTAGCCGCGCGAACGCGCGTCCTTGAGCGCCTGCACTTCCGCGTGGTCCTGGCCGGCCGGCTGCGTGAAGCCTTCGCCGATCACGTCGCCGTCCTTGACGATCACGCAGCCGACGCGCGGATTCGGCGCGGTCGTGTACATGCCGCGCGCCGCGAGCGCGAGCGCGCGCTGCATGTGGGCGAAGTCGGTATCCGAGAACATGCGCGCGACCCCGGGTCAGGCGGCGAGTGCCGCGAACGCGCGGCGCGCGGCCGCGAGCGTCGCGTCGATCACCGCGTCGTCGTGCGTGCTCGACACGAAGCCGGCTTCGTACGCGGACGGCGCGAAGTACACGCCCTCGTCGAGCATCAGGTGGAAGAAGCGGTTGAATCGCTCGACGTCGCTCTTGGTGACTTCCGCGAAGCTGCCCGGCACGCGCTCGGCGAAGTACAGGCCGAACATCGCGCCGATCGAGTCGGCCGCGAACGGCACGCCGGCCGCGCGTGCTTCGGCCGCGAGGCCGTCGGCGAGCCGCTTCGTCTGCGCGGTGAGCGTGTCGTAGAAGCCGGGCGCCTGGATCAGCTGCAGCGTCTTCAGCCCCGCGGCGACCGCGATCGGGTTGCCCGACAGCGTGCCGGCCTGATAGACGCCGCCGAGCGGCGCGAGGTGGGCCATGATGTCGCGGCGGCCGCCGAACGCGGCGGCCGGCATCCCGCCGCCGATCACCTTGCCGAGGCAGGTGAGGTCGGCCGCGATCCCGTAGTACGCCTGCGCGCCGCCGAGCGCGACGCGGAACCCGCACATCACCTCGTCGAAGATCAGCACGGCGCCGTGCTTCGTGCACAGCGCGCGCAGCGCGTTCAGGAATTCGGGCGTGCCGCGCACGAGGTTCATGTTGCCGGCGACCGGCTCGACGATCACCGCGGCGATCTCGTCGCCGAACGCGCCGAACGCTTCTTCCAGCGCGGCGACGTTGTTGTATTCGAGGACGGTCGTGTGCTTCGCGATGTCGGCGGGCACGCCGGCCGACGTCGGGTTGCCGAACGTCAGCAGGCCCGAGCCGGCCTTGACCAGCAGGCTGTCCGCGTGGCCGTGGTAGCAGCCCTCGAACTTGACGATGCGGCTGCGGCCCGTGAAGCCGCGCGCGAGACGCAGCGCGCTCATCGTCGCCTCGGTGCCGCTCGACACCATCCGTACCTGCTCGATCGACGGCACGAGCTTGCAGATTTCCTCGGCGATCTCGATCTCGGCTTCGGTCGGCGCGCCGAACGAGAAGCCGTCGGCGAGCACGTTCTGCACGGCCGACAGCACTTCCGGATGGACGTGGCCGACGATCATCGGGCCCCACGAACCGATGTAGTCGATGTACTGCTTGCCGTCGGCATCCCAGAAATACGGGCCTTGCGCGCGCGCGACGAAGCGCGGCGTGCCGCCGACCGAGCGGAAGGCGCGCACCGGCGAGTTGACGCCGCCCGGAATGGTCTTCTGGGCGCGTTCGAAGAGGATCTGATTGTTGGACATGAGCGAAACCTGCGAGAGAAGGGCGCGGGGGCCGGTGCACGGGCCGCGGCGCCTGGGCGGAACGATCGTCTGATTGTACCGGAGACACGCGCGGCAAGCCCGCCGGCCGGTCCGCGGCCTTTCGGCGCGCCGGGGGAATCGGCCGGACAGAAAGGCGGCCCCGATGCGACCCGGTTTCCGCTTACCGCGGCGGCTTGCGCTTGCCGGTCAGCTCGGCCCAGCGCTTTTCGAGCGGACCTTCGACCATCGGCTTGATCGACGAGCCGGAACTCTGCGCATCCCAGGTCTGTACCGAATACGGATGGACGCGCAGCGCGTCGCGCGGAATCACGACGTCCTGGTGCGCGTCGACCAGCCAGTCGTACACGAAGTCGATGCACAGCCGGTAGCCGCGCCTGGTCGACGAATCGGGCACCTCGTATGGCGCGCGCGTCACGTAGCCGGAGCCGAACACGCCCTTGGGCTCCTTCGCGACGCGGTGCAGGAACACGCGGTCGCCGGGCAGGATGCCGCGCGCGAAGCCGCAGCCCCATACGTCATGCACGGCCTCGCCGGCCTTCACGCGCGCGGCGACGTCGGGCAATTCGGGCCATGGCCATTTCTTGGGGCTCCAGATCAGCAGGAAAGCGGTCATCGGGTCGGTCGTACGTCGAATAGGTCAGACAAGAGCGGCAAGCAGCAAGCTTAATCGAATCCGCCCGCGCGCTGGTTCGGCGCACGACGCGCGTGGGCGGGTTCCTGCCCGCCGCCGCATGCAGCCCGAGGCACGCAAAAAAGTTGCGCGTACAATCATGGGCCTGAACGCGCCGCTTGCGGCGCGGCTTCCCGTCTTCACCGCCACGCGCGCCCCGATGCGCGCGGGCTCCCATTCCGGATACCCATGTCCCACGTCGTCCGGCGCCGGCCCGATGCCCGGCTGATCCTGTTGCTCGGCGCGCTCGCGGCCTGCGGGCCGATCGCCACCGACATGTACCTGCCGAGCCTGCCGTCGATCGCCGCGGGCTTCTCCGTCAGCGCCGGCGCCGCGCAGCGCACGCTGACGAGCTTCATGGCCGGTTTCTCGATCGGCATGCTGCTGTACGGCCCGCTGTCCGACACGTGGGGCCGCCGCCCCGTGCTGCTCGGCGGGATCGCGCTGTTCACGCTCGCGAGTATCGGCTGCTTCGTGGCGGGTTCGATCGACATGCTGATCGTCGTGCGCTTTTTGCAGGCGCTCGGCGCCGGCGCCGCGTCGGTGCTCGCGCGGGCGATCGCGCGCGACGCGCACGAGCCGAGCGACGCGGCGAAGGTACTGTCGATGGTCGCGATCGTCACCGCGGTCGGGCCGCTGCTCGCGCCGCTGATCGGCGGCCAGATCCTGCGTTTCTCCGGCTGGCGCGGCGTGTTCGTCGTGCTGGCCGTGTTCGGCGCGCTCTGCGCGACGACCGCGTACCTGCGCGTGCCCGAAACCTGGCCGAAGGAGCGGCGCAAGAGCGCGGCCGTGCTCGCGTCGTTCGCGTCGTACGGGCGCATCCTGTCCGACCCCGTCGCATGGGGGCACATGCTGTGCGGCGGGATGGCGTTCGCGTCAATGTTCTCGTACATCACCGCGACGCCGTTCGTGTACATCGAGTATTTCCACGTGTCGCCGCAGCACTACGGGCTGCTGTTCGGCCTGAACGTCGTCGGGATCATGATCGGCAACTTCGCGAATACGCGCCTCGTCGGCCGTATCGGTTCGCTGCGCATCATCGCGGCCGCGTCGCTCGTGAGCTGCATCGCGTCGCTCGCGGTCGCGTTCGTCGCGCTGACCGGGTTGGGCGGGCTGTGGTCGATCGTCGTGTGCCTGTTCTTCGTCGTCGGCGTGGTCGGGATCCTGTCCGCGAACTGCACGACCGACCTGATGCATCGCTATCCGCACAACGCGGGCGCGTCGGCGGCCGTGTTCGGCGCGATGCAGCTCGCGCTCGGCGCGCTGGCGAGCGTTGCGATCGGTGCACTCGCGGACGGCACGCCGTTCGCGATGGGCGTGACGATTGGCGTGACCGGCGTGCTGTGCTTCGTCGGGCGCTATCTGGTGCTGCGCTGGCACGGGCGGCCGGTGAAGGCGGGCGCCTGAGCGGCGCCGCGGAACTGACGGAGGAGCGCGGTGGACGGGTTTGAACTTCCCACCTCTACATCACTTGGAACGGTCTGGCGAGCGATTGTCGAGTCGATAGCTGCGCTTCGGGTTGGTTACGAATCGCCCGACTTCGGTCTCGAGTTCCTGGCTGTGATACAGATCCAGGCATTTTAAAAAATCGAATCTCACACCCTTGATTTCAGATTCGACGACCGGATTGCGACAGTCGCGAGCAAGAAAACGATTGACCAGCGATTTGCCCGCGTCGGGGTTCCGCTCCAGATCGAAGTCGGTCCAATCCTTTAGTGCACTGGCGCTGCTTCTCGCGTCCATCGCAGCGGACGGCTCATTCCGATAAGCGGTCGCGGTGCATTCGGCGAGCACCATGTCCTTGTAGTTCTACGCGTAGGTTCGGGCGCCGGCTTGTGGCGACGACGACGTATCCGTGGCGTGGCTGGGTTGTACCACGAACATCAGTGCCCAGAACATCACACACCGGAGCAGCGGATCCTGACTCATGGCGGACTCCGGAGGTATGCACAGATCCAACACATCGCCTAAAAATAAACCGGCCCATTTGGCGAGGTGCAATCAGCGCGGTAGGCTTTCCAAGCGCTGATTGCTCCACTCTCCATCCAAAATAGCCTGATAGAGCATGCCCAGAGTCAGTGGCACTTTGTCATATTTTTCTCGGCGTTTTCTGGAGAAAACCATCCGCGCCACTTCAATCAAGCTAAAGCCCTCTCCTGAGAAGTAGCGATTGAACTCAAAATCTCCAACTTGCACCGGAAATTTATCGAAGAAGCGCTCCATAAATTCGACCGCATCGTCGCCAGTGATATCCAAATCACCTTCGATGGCATGACTTTTTGTGAGAATTTTTTTGGGACTAACACCGGCCTCCCTTCTCACAAAATCCTCAAACTCGTTCCATGTAAACTGGCTCATCAGAACACCTTGTCCTCAGGCTTAACAAGCGCGTTATAGCGCGACACGGAACGAATGCTGATCATCGTGACATCCTTGGCAGCAATGACCCAGCCAACGACAGGAACCGCGCGCCCAACGAAAACCCCAATGTTTCTTACCAGAATGAACTTCAAGCGCTTGACGCTGGCATTGGTCAGCGTTGGGAGGATCTTCTTCTTCAAATCGTAGTTCAGATACTTGCGACTCAATATCGACGCAACAGAAGTACCCGGCGTGGTACCAAAGGGCTTCGCTCGTGTTGGCATCCAATTTTGACCGGCCACAATGGCAACCACTGCTGCTACATCGTCAACACCAAGCTCCTTGCATGTCTCATCGATAAAGACAAGGAAAAACAGCTCCATCGGCGTGAGATCTCGATGTGCACCAAACGCATAGGTGTTGTTCATTATAGTATTCCTCTCTCAGGCTATCGACGAGGCTGAAACCTCGAAGAGAACGATCCCCTGCCTATCGTCCAAGGTACTGCCTTCCAGCGAAGGAGGGAATTTGATCACTTCTGCTTTGTCCCATCGCTGGATATTGGTGGTCACGTTGCCCCCAATCGTTCGCGCAACTTTCACCGCGGGATTTATCGGCGCGTAAATGCGCATTGCTGCTGCCCATGCGGCTGAAAAGCTTGGTCTACGCATATCCCTCTCCGCAAACTGGATGAACGTGATGCTGTCGATGCCAATCGGGGGCCGTGAGAAACACGTCATTTCTCACGTCGGGCCGGGATGGCGGCATCACGCGGAGTGAAGGAAGTTACCGAGCCTGGGCAACTGCTGACAATTGGACTTGTTCGAAAATGGGAGCGTGTACGAACGTATGACGTCACGCGCGCCGTCGGCAGAAGGCATCGTCGATGCCTGCCGGGCCACGGTCGTGCGGGGTGGTCCGCTCATGCGAAACACCCCGAACGCCGGGCTTGAATCCAGCGTGCGGGGTGTCGTGGATCGACGGCGTTTCGCCGAAGCGTCAGTCCCGCGCGACGTCCTTCGCCGCCGGCGACGCGCCGTGGCTCAGCCAGTCGAGCACGTCGGCCGTTTCGTCGTCGCTGGCGCGCGCTTTCGCCTGCGCGACGGCTTCGGGCAGTTCGCCGTTCGTCGACGCGCGACGGATCGCGACGCCGACCGCGAGGATGTCGATCATCAGCAGATGCAGGATTCGCGAGATCATCGACAACTGCGACTCGCGCATCTCGATGTGGTCGGTCTCGAGCGCGACGGTCGCGCGCTTCGCGAGCGGCGTGTTGCTCGACGTGATCGCGATCACCTTCGCGCCGGCCTGCATCGCGACGTCGAGCACGCGCAGCAGCTCGGGCGCGCGGCCCGACTTCGACACCGCGACGATCACGTCGCCCTTGCCGAGCAGCGCGGCCGGCGCGGCCTGCATGTACAGGTCGCCGTACGCGATCGTCGGGATGCCGAAGCGGAAGAACTTGTAGTGCGCGTCCTGCGCGACGATGTTCGAGTTGCCGAGCCCGTAGAACTCGATGCGGCGCGCGCCGTTCAGGATCTCGATCGCGTTCTCGACGTGCTCGAAATTCAGGTGCTCGCGCAGTTGCAGGATCGCGGACACCGTGTTGTCGAGCACCTTCGCGCCGAAGTCGGTGGCCGTATCGCCGAGATGCACCTGGCTGTGGCTCATCGGGATCGTGCCGGTGAGGCCGGTGGCGAGCTTCAGCTTGAAGTCCGACAGCCCCTGGCAGCCGAGCGAACGGCAGAAGCGGATCACGGTCGGCTGGCTCACGTCGGCCTTGCGCGCGATGTCGACGATCGGATCGTTGATGATCGAGCGTGGATGGTTCAGCGCGAGATCGGCGACGCGGCGCTCGGCCGGCGTCAGCGCGTCGCGCATCTGGCGGATTCGCTCGAACACGGCCGACGACGCACCGCCGGAACGGTTCGACAACTGCTCCGCGAGAATCGCCGATACGCCGAGGAACGCCGGGTATTCGGCGGTGATCAGGTAGGTCGGAATATTCTCGAGATAGTGCGTGAAGCGGCCCTTCGCCTCGAAGCGCGCGCGGAACGACGAGCGCGTGAACAGCTCGCCCAGCTTCAGCGCGACGCCGCCGCCGATGTACACGCCGCCGAGCGCGCCGAGCGTCAGCGCGACGCTGCCCGCAAACGCGCCGAGAATCCCGCAGAAGCATTCGACCGTTTCGAGCGCGAGCGCGTCGCCGGCATGCGCGCGCTCGACGATCTCGACCGTGTCGACGGTCGCGGCGACGCGCTTCTTGTCGCGCGCGGCGAGCGCACGATAGATGATTTCCATGCCGGGGCCCGCGCACACGCGTTCGAACGACACGTGCGGAAACTTCTTGCGCGCGTATTGCAGCACCAGATCCTCGCGCTCGTCCTGCGGCGCGAACGACGCGTGGCCGCCTTCGCTGCCGAGCGCGATCCAGCGGTCGTCGGCCGGGATCAACCCCGACACGCCGAGCCCGGTACCGGGCCCGAGCAGGCCGATCACGCTGTTCTGGCGACGCGCGCCGCCGCCGACCTGCACGCGCTGGGCATCGGTCAGGCCCGGCAGCGCCATCGCGAGCGCGGTGAAGTCGTTGACGACCAGCAGCGTGTCGAAGCCGAGCGCGCGGCGCGTCGCCTCGATCGAGAAGCTCCAGTCGTGGTTGGTCATCGTGACCTGGTCGCCGTCGACCGGGTTCGCGATCGCGATCGCCGCGTGGTTCACGCGGCTGATCTTCACATCCTTCAGATACTTGCGGATCGCGTCGGTGATCGTCGGATAGTCGGCGCCGGGATACACGCGGATCTGCGTGATCTCGCCGGGGCCGGTTTCCAGCGCGAAGCGCGCGTTGGTGCCGCCGACGTCCGCGAGCAGGCGCGGGCCGTCGGCATGCTGACCCGCGACGACCGCCTTACTTTGCGCACCAGTAGACATCGAGCTGGGTCCCCTTGTCGTTGGCCAGTTGGGAAATCGCGTTCTTCTGCAGCGACGCGGCCGCGGCGTCGAGCACGTCGCGTTTGCGGGCGCCCGCGATCAGCAGGAACAGCCGGTCGACGCGCTTGAGCGCATCGAGCGAATAGCTCACGCGTGCATGGGGCGCCGCGCCCGGATGCACGGCGACGAACCGCTCGGACGTCGTGATCGCGTGGTCCCATTCGGGCGCGTCGGCGAAGATCGACGCGGTGTGGCCGTCCTCGCCCATGCCGAGCACGGCGACGGTCGGCACGCGGTAGTCGGGGTTCGCGTTCAACGCGGCGACGTGCGCGTCGAGCGTGCTGCGCGTGTCGACGAGCGGCAGGAAGCGGGCAGGGGCCGCCGCGCGCTGCAGCAGCGTGTCGCGCACGAGTTGCGCGTTGCTGGCCGCGTCGTCGTCCGGCACCCAGCGGTCGTCGACCAGCGTGACGTCGACGCCGGCCCAGCCGAGCGCCGCGTGCGACAGCGTATGCAGGAACGGGCGCGGGCTGGTGCCGCCGGACACCGCGAGCGTCGGGCGCGCGGGGCCGGCGAGCGCCGCGCGCAGCGCATCGCCGACGGCGCGCGCGAGCGCTTCGCTTTGCGCTTCCTGGGTGTCGAAAGCGTGGATCTCGATCACATCTCCTCCGGACTGCTTTGTCTGTTCAAATCGTACGAATCGTGAAGCACGTTGCCGCGTACGGTGGCGTACGCCGCAACGGTTTGCATCAGTTTTCTTCTTCGAGCCAGCAGGTGTCGTGCTGCGCGAGCATCGCGCTCGACGCGGCCGGCCCCCACGTGCCCGCCGCGTACGGCTTCGGCGGCTTGAGCGTGCGCGCCCATTCGTTCAGGATCGGCTCGACCCATTGCCATGCGGCTTCCTGTTCGTCGCGACGCACGAACAGGGCGAGCCGGCCGTTGATCACGTCGAGCAGCAGGCGCTGGTACGCCTCCATCTGCCCTTCCTTGAAGAACTGGTCGAACGCGAGGTCGAGGTGCACGCTCGCGAGGTTCATTCCTTCGCCCGGCTGTTTCGCGAGGCAGTACAGGCGGATCGTCTCGTTCGGCTGCAGCCGGATCACGAGACGGTTCGAACCGGGGCGCAGCGCGGTCGGCCCGAGCGCCGAGTGCGGCACCGGGCGGAAGTTGACGACGATCTCCGCGACGCGGTCGGCCAGACGCTTGCCGGTGCGCAGGAAGAACGGCACGCCGGCCCAGCGCCAGTTCTCGATCTCGACCTTCAGCGCGACGAAGGTTTCGGTCTGGCTGTCGGGCTTCACGCCCGGCTCGGTCGCGTAGGCCGGCACCTGCGCGCCCTTGATCACGCCCGCATGATACTGGCCGCGCACCGCGACCTTGCCGATGTCGCGCGGATCGATCGGCTTCAGCGCGCGCAGCACGCGCAGCTTCTCGTCGCGTACCGAGTCGGAATCCATCGAGTGCGGCGGCTCCATCGCGACGATCGACAGCAACTGCAGCAGGTGGTTCTGCACCATGTCGCGCAGCGCGCCCGTATTGTCGTAGAAATCGCCGCGCGCCTCGACGCCGAGCTCTTCCGCGATCGTGATCTGGATGCTCTCGACCCATTCGCGGCGCCACAGCGGCTCGAACAGCGCATTGCCGAAGCGCAGCGCGAGCAGGTTCTGTACCGGCTCCTTGCCGAGGTAGTGGTCGATCCGGTAGATCTGGCCTTCCGCGAAAATCTCGCCGACCGCGTCATTGATCGCGTTGGACGACTTCAGGTCGTAGCCGAGCGGCTTCTCGAGCACGATGCGCGAGCCTTCGTTCAGGCCGACCGACGCGAGCGCCTTGCAGATCGGCACGAACAGCGACGGGCCGGTCGCGAGATAGAACACGCGGATGCCGGGCAGCGATGCGATCGCGTCGCGCAGCACGACGTAGTCCTCCGCACGGCCGAGATCGAGCTTCACGTACTCGATGCGGTCGAGAAACGACTTCCACGCCGCGTCGTCGAACGCGTTGCCGGCCGCCTTCGCCGCATGCGGCTTCACGTGCGTGTCGACCCATTCGAGATAGCCCGCCCGATCCGATTCGTGTCGTGCGACGGCCACGATCCGACCGCCGTCCGCCAGCATGTTCGCACGGTGCGCTTCGAACAGCGCGGGCAGGATCTTGCGCATCGACAAATCGCCGGTGCCGCCGAAAAGTACGAAGGTAAAGCTGGAATCGGTATGCATGTGTCTCCGCCGTGTTGGGGGTGCTGGAAGCGATCCGTAGTGCGATAAAAATATTTTTGACACTGAATTGTAGTTTAACTACAATCCGCCGCAAGGGGTAGCACCTGGGTGAAGAAAAAAAGAAGTGCGGTCGATGAACTGCGCGAGCTTCGCCTTCGGGAACGCCTTGTGCCGAATGGTATCGGACATTGACGGAGCGCATCATCGCGCGCCGTCGCCCCCGGGCTCGCGCCGCGGCATCGCGGTGGGCCAGAAACACAAAGAGGAGACACGCCGTTGAATCTCGATTCACGCTTTCTGTAAGAGCCCGGCCGGTCATCGGCCCCGTACGCTGCATGCGTCCCGCGGCTCGATTTCCCCGTCGTTTATCAAGAAGCCGGTTCCCCGTCGGGGAACCTCACGAGTTGATTCAGTCTGGAGGAGATAAGTAATGAAAGTTCGCTCGATCATGGGCGCGCTCTGCGCCGCGGGTCTGATGGCTGGCGCCGTGGCGGCGCAGGCAGCCGAGAACGTAACCGTGCTGCACTGGTGGACCTCGGGCGGCGAGTCGAAGGCCGTCGGCGTCCTGAAGGACGACCTGCAGAAGCAGGGCTACGTGTGGAAGGACTTCGCGGTCGCGGGCGGCGCCGGCGCCGCGGCGATGACCGCGCTGAAGACCAAGGTGATCAGCGGCGATTCCCCGTCGGCCGCGCAGATCAAGGGCCCGCTGATCCAGGACTGGGCCGATCAGGGCGTGCTCGTCAACATCGATTCGGCCGCCGGCGACTGGAAGCAGAACCTGCCGCCGGAAATCGACAAGATCATCAAGTACAAGGGCCATACCGTCGCCGCGCCGTTCTCGGTGCACCGCGTCAACTGGCTGTACATCAACAAGGCCGCGCTCGACAAGGTCGGCGCGAAGGTGCCGACCACCTGGCCCGAATTCTTTGCGGTGGCTGACAAGCTGAAGGCCGCGGGCATCCAGCCGGTCGCGATGGGCGGCCAGCCGTGGCAGGACCTGACGCTGTGGGAAGACGTCGTGCTGTCGCAGGGCCCGGCGTTCTACAAGAAGGCGCTGGTCGACCTCGACCAGGCGACGCTGACGTCGCCGCAGATGCTGTCGGTGTTCGACACGGTGCGCAAGATCCAGGGCTACTTCGACACCGGTCGTAACGGCCGCGACTGGAACCTCGCGACCGCGATGGTCATCAACGGCAAGGCCGGCATGCAGTTCATGGGCGACTGGGCGAAGGGCGAGTTCGAGAACGCCGGCAAGAAGGCGGGCAAGGACTACGTCTGCGCACCGGTGCCGGGCACCGCGAATTCGTACACGTTCAACGTCGATTCGTTCGTGTTCTTCCAGCAGAAGGGCGAGAAGAACGCGACGCCGGGCCAGCTCGCGCTCGCGAAGACGATCATGACGCCGGAGTTCCAGGAGCAGTTCAGCCTGCTGAAGGGCTCGGTGCCCGTGCGTCTCGGCGTGAAGATGGACAAGTTCGACGACTGCGCGAAGAAGTCGTATGCCGACGAGCAGACCGCGATCAAGTCGGGCGGCTTCGTGCCGTCGCTCGCGCACGGCATGGCGCAAGGCGACGCGACCGCCGGCGCGATCACCGACGTCGTGACGAAGTTCATGAACTCGCAGCAGGATTCGAAGAGCGCGGTCGCCGCGCTCGCGAAGGCCGCGAAGGTCAAGTAACGCGCGCCAGGCGCCCGGCCGGACACGCTTCATCGGCCGGGCGTTTTTGCATGTGCAGCAAACGGGCTCGCCCGCGGGCCCGTGTCGTACCCGGCGCCGGCCCGGCCTGCGTCGCCCTCGTTCCAGGAGTCGAATCAAGTGGCTGCCCCTCTTAGCGGAAACGGATCCGGCGCTGCCGCCGCACGGCGTACGTCGCCGATGTCGGCCTTCGCCGATCGCTGGATCCCGAAGCTCGTGCTCGCGCCGAGCGTCGCGATCGCCGTGGTGTTCATCTACGGCTTCATCCTGATTACCGGCTATCTGTCGCTGACCCGCTCGCGGCTGTTGCCCAACTACGAATTCGACGGCTTCGGCCGTTACACGGACCTGTTCCAGAACGACGTGTGGTGGACCTCCGCCGCGAACCTCGGCTGGTTCGGGATTCCGTTCATCGCGATCTGCGTCGGCCTCGGGCTGTTCCTCGCGATCCTGCTCGACCAGCGGATTCGCAACGAAGGCGCGCTGCGCGCGATCTTCCTGTACCCGATGGCGCTGTCGTTCATCGTCACCGGCACCGCGTGGCAATGGATCCTGAACCCGGGCCTCGGCCTCGAGAAGGTGATGCACGACTGGGGCTGGACGAGCTTCTCGTTCGGCTGGCTCGACGATCCGGACAAGGCGATCTTCTGCGTGGTGATCGCGGCCGTGTGGCAGTCGACCGGCTTCGTGATGGCGCTGTTTCTCGCGGGGCTGCGCGGTGTCGACGGCGAGATCTTCAAGGCCGCGCAGGTCGACGGCGCGACGCTGCCGACCATCTACCGCAAGATCGTGATCCCGAGCATGCGCCCGGTGTTCTTCTCGGTGCTGCTGATCCTCTGCCACATCACGATCAAGACCTTCGACCTCGTCGTCGCGCTGACCGCGGGCGGCCCGGGCACGTCGTCGTCGTTGCCGGCCATGTTCATGTACACGTTTTCGTTCAACCGCGGCCAGCTCGGGCTCGGCGCGGCGTCCTCGGTGATGATGCTCGCGACCGTGGTCGCGGTGCTGGTGCCGCTGATGTATATGGAATCGAGGAGCACCCGCAATGCAGCCTAAGATGACGATCAGCCGGGCAGTGATCTATGCGGCACTGATCCTGTTCGCGCTGTATTTCCTGTTCCCGATCTACGTGATGCTGTCGACGTCGTTCAAGGACCTCGACCAGCTGCGCACCGGCAACCTGCTGACGCCGCCCACCACGTGGACCGTCGATCCGTGGGTGAAGGCCTGGAGCGGCGCCTGTACCGGCGTGCGCTGCGACGGGATGAAGCCGTTCTTCCTGAACTCGCTGCAGATGGTGATTCCGGCCGTGCTGATCTCGTCGCTGATCGGCGCGTTCAACGGCTATGTGCTCACGCACTGGCGCTTTCGCGGCGCGGACGCGCTGTTCACGATGATGCTGGTCGGCTGCTTCATCCCGTTCCAGGTGATCCTGCTGCCGATGGCGCGCCTGCAGGGGATGCTCGGCCTCGCCAACACCATTCCGGGCCTCGTGTTCGTGCACGTCGTGTACGGCATCGCGTTCACGACGATGTTCTTCCGCAACTTCTACGTGAGCGTGCCGGCCGAACTCGTGAAGGCCGCGCGCATCGACGGCGCGGGCTTCTTCACGATCTTCACGAAGATCCTGCTGCCGGTGTCGCTGCCGATCTTCATGGTGTGCCTGATCTGGCAATTCACGCAGATCTGGAACGACTTCCTGTTCGGGATCGTGTTCTCCGGCGTCGACTCGATGCCGATCACGGTCGCGCTGAACAACCTCGTCAACACGTCGACGGGCGTGAAGGAATACAACGTCGACATGGCCGGCGCGATCATCGCCGCGCTGCCGACGCTGCTCGTCTACATCGTCGCCGGCCGCTATTTCGTGCGCGGGCTGACGGCAGGCGCGGTGAAGGGGTAAGCGCGGCTTCATCCGATACGACGAACCGGCCGCGCACCACGCGCGGCGCATCGAAACGAACCCGACGCGGCGCCCGAGTGCGCCGCGCGAGACGAGACAGAGGATTCACAGCATGGCAAGCCTTTCCATCCGTGACGTGTACAAGACCTACCCGAACGGGGTGCCGGTCCTGAAGGGTGTCGACATCGAGATCGAGGACGGACAGTTCCTGATCCTGGTCGGCGGCTCGGGCTGCGGGAAATCGACGCTGCTCAACATGATCGCCGGGCTCGAGACGGTCACGAGCGGCGAGATCTGCATCGACGGCAAGGTCGTCAACGACCTGTCGCCCAAGGATCGCGACATCGCGATGGTGTTCCAGTCGTACGCGCTGTATCCGTCGATGACGGTGCGCGAGAACATCTCGTTCGGGCTGAACATCCGGAAGGTGCCGAAGAGCGAGCAGCAGCAGATCGTCGACCGCGTGTCGGCGATGCTGCAGATCCAGCACCTGCTCGACCGCAAGCCGGGCCAACTGTCGGGCGGCCAGCGGCAGCGCGTCGCGATGGGCCGCGCGCTCGCACGCGATCCGTCGCTGTTCCTGTTCGACGAACCGCTGTCGAACCTCGACGCGAAGCTGCGCATCGAGATGCGCGCGGAAATCAAGCTGCTGCACCAGCGTCTCGGCACGACGATCGTCTACGTGACGCATGACCAGATCGAGGCGATGACGCTCGGCGACCGGATCGCGGTGATGAAGGACGGCGTGGTCCAGCAGTTCGGCGCGCCGCAGGACATCTACGATTCGCCGTCGAACCTGTTCGTCGCGGGCTTCATCGGCGCGCCGCCGATGAACTTCATCAACGGCAAGCTGGTCGAGCAGGGCGGCGGAATCGCGCTCGAGATCGACACGGGCCTCGCGCGCAGCGCGCTGATCCTGCCGTTCGACGCGGCGAAGCTGAAGTCGCACGTCGGCCGCGAGGTGATCCTGGGCCTGCGTCCGGAGCGCATCACCGACGCGCGCAACGCGCACAACGGCGAGGCGTCGAACCTGCAGCCGATCGACGTGCGCGTCGACGTGACCGAGCCGACCGGGCCGGACACGCACGTGTTCGCGCAGGTGAACGGCAAGCGGATCGTGAGCCGCGTGCATCCGGCCGCGAACCCGCAGCCGGGGCAGACGCAGTCGCTGCTGTTCGACGTGTCGAAGGCCGTGCTGTTCGATCCGGCGTCGGAAGAGCGGATCGCGTGAGGTAAGTGGGATCGAGGAATCGGACGCGTCCGGATCATCGTTCGATCCGGATGCCGTCGGTTGCCGCGATTCATGGACATGGCGAATTTGTCCGAGCATCTGCCGTGGCCCGTGCGCGTCGTGATAGCCGACGGAGGCAATCACGGACTCGGCAGTGACAAGAAGTACGAACCGATCGCGTGCATGAGTGGCATGAACAGAAGGCACGCGAAGACGGCCGGAAAATAAAACCTCGAGCGGCGGACGGTGGAGAACAGGCCGGCCACTGCGACGACCAGGCAAACGGTCGCGAGTGCGCCGAAGAGATCGCTATCTGCGATTACCGAAAGGAACACACGCATCCTTGCCTCGGCATTACTGATTGAATGCGGCGAAATTCCAGCGATACAGCTGGAATTGCTTTAGAAAGTCCTTCACTTCGGCACCCGTCGTCTCGTTTCTGTAGTTCCACCCTTCCTCGCCCGGTGCGTAGTACCCGTTTTCGACGCCCATGCCTGCATAACTGGCGCTTTGTGGATCTGCACGATTGCGGCCGAATATCCTCATGATCGTCGTGAACGGACGCACGATCACACCGCTCGAATTTCCCTGCATGATCGAAATGGACGCGGGCGAGGTGCTCGTGACCAACTGAACATGATGTCCGATGCCTGCGCGATCATTGGCCTGTACGAGCATGTCTCCTGGGAGGAGCGACTCGGCCGTCGAAAGGCGTACGGTATTCGAATCGGTGCGTTGTGTGTCCGGGGCGCCGAAAGTCAACGACACCATCTCCGCGAAACCGTACATTGTCGAATCGTATCGCTGGTGTTCCGATTCGCCGTCGATTTCCACGTTTCGATAACTGCGTACACCAGTGGTCACCTTGAGCGGCAACCCGCGCAGGGCGGCGAACTGGACAAGCAGCCGTAACGCGAAGTCCTCACATGTAAATCGATTCGCGCGCGTGCTGCCGTTGCGGTCCCAGTACGTTTCCGTCTGTAGTTGTCTTGCCAGTCGCGGAACTGCGCGCTGGTATTCGGCGACGTCGGCGTCGGTCCATCTACGGGCCGTTTTCCAGAATGTCTTGAATCGGACGGTGACGGGCTTCGGTGACGGGTCGTTTGTCGGCGTGGTCTTGCGTGCCGCGATCCGTTTGTATCGATTGCCTTCAGGAGAGACGTGGACGTGTTCGGGCATGGTTATTCCGCGAGGTGGATCGTGATGTTTTCGGCCCGCGAAGTGGACGCGAGCAGGTGAGTTTGTCCACGTGTGTCCGTTCGTCCGTATTCAAACGCCCCGGTGTCTCGCTGCAATGCATAAGCGACGTCGCTCAGAGGGGCGCCCGTGGCGTCCCGAAGAATGAAGCAATCGTTATAGACGAACTGAGTCGTTGCCGTGAGCATATCTGTTGTGACGAGTTCGGATGCCATCCGGAGGTCGCAATCCGAAGCGTCTATTTTCCATTTGCGGCCATATCGGGAAATGATGCGAGGAGGATGCTCACAGCGACATCTGACCCAATCGTTGCTCAAGGCTTGAACGCGTCCCGCGGAAGTGAAGTCGCGCAGACGCTTTTCGCTCGGCGCGCCGGGGGCCGCTTCAATTGTCCCGACGCTCTCGCATGTGCTGCACCACGCGCGTTGTCCGACGAACGCGATTTTCCGGCGTTTGCCGTCGTCACCTACGATCGTTCCGCACTTACCGCCATCGAGTACGTAGCCGCCGCTGTCCAGCGGATCGTCTTCAACTACCGCGTAAAAAATAGTTATGCCAGTCCACTCGTTCGCGTTTGTCAGGCGGAACGTAGCACGGCACGACGGAATATGAAAGGTAAATGTAAACAAATGTGTCCGATAGATCGCGTTGTTTCCGGATCACCGGCGTGCGGCGACGAGGGCCCGTTTCAACGGCCTCTCGTGATTCAAACGATGCCCGGATTCAATGCGGCAACCGCACGTCGAACTTGAACGTAGCGAGCCGCGCGACGAGGATGAAGCCGGTCGCGAGCAGCACGCTGTACACCGAGTCGAACTGCAGCCACACGAGCAGCAGGTAGAACCAGCAGCCGACGAACGCGCAGGTCGCGTACGGCCGCGAATCGCGCAGGATCAGCGGGATGTCGTTGCACAGCACGTCGCGGACGATCCCGCCGACCACGCCGGTGATCACGCCCATCATCACCGCGATGAAGCGCGGCATCTCGGCGTCGAGCGCGATCGACGTGCCCGAGATGCTGAAGATGCCGAGCCCGATCGCATCGGCGATCAGCAGCAGCCGTTCGGCCGACAGCCGCGACAGCATCCGCAGCACGAACGGTGCGAACAGCGCGAGCACGAAGATCGCGATCACGTAGTCGTCGTGCACGACCCAGTAGAACGGCCGGCGCTCGAGCAGGATGTCGCGCAGCGTGCCGCCGCCGAACGCGGTCGCGAGCGCGACGACGAACGTGCCGACCGAGTCGAGGCGGTTCTTGCGCGCCTCGATGAACCCCGAAATCGCGAAGGCCAGCGTGGCGATCGCTTCCAGTATCGCGATCGCGAGCGTCAGCCTAGGATGCGGCACGCGGCCCCCGGTCGGTCGGCGCCGCGTGCGGCTGCAGCAGCACGAGCACCGCGCCCGCGCCGCCGTCGTGGCCGCGCGCCTCGCAGAACGCGATCACTTCCTCTTTCTGCACGAGCCACGCGCGCACCTTGCCCTTCAGCACCGGTTCCTTGCCGATCGAGCCGAGCCCCTTGCCGTGGATCACGCGCAGGCAGCGCAGCCCTTTCTTGCCGGCTTCGCGGATGAATTCGGCGAGCGCATCGCGCGCCTCGTCGCGCCGCATGCCGTGCAGGTCGATCTGCGCC
Organism: Burkholderia cenocepacia; assembly: GCF_014211915.1. Lineage (NCBI taxonomy): Bacteria > Pseudomonadati > Pseudomonadota > Betaproteobacteria > Burkholderiales > Burkholderiaceae > Burkholderia > Burkholderia cenocepacia. The sequence continues at coordinate 1,499,660 of NZ_CP060039.1, forward strand.
TGCACGATCCACGCGCCGCTACGCAGCTTGCGCACGACGTCGCGGCTGATGCCGGGACGGTGGTAATACAGCGAGTCGTCGCTGTCGAGCAGCGTCTCGGGATCGAATTCGTCGGATAGCGTCGCGTTCAGCACGGCTTCCTCGTCGCGCTGCGTCTGCTTCGGCACCGGGTCGGGCGGCATGCGGCCCGACGACGCGCGCGGCGGCGCGTTCAGCGGCCGGATCGTGCCGATTTCGTTGCGGAACAGGTTCGCGTCGGCCTCCGCCTTGCGCTCGGCCTGCGCGGTTTCGATACGCGCGCGTTCGCGACGGTCGGCTTCGCCTTGCAGTGACTTGCGCAACGCGCCGAGGCCTGCGAGGCCCTGGCCGCGCAACGCGGCCGCGTCGGGCACGGGCGGCGGCGCCTCGGGCGCCGGGGTCACGGGACGGGCAGCGATCTTCCGCTTCGCGGGATCGCTCGGATGGGGCTGGTTCTTCGCCATGATTCGGTAACGGGGCAGGCGCGTTCGGGCGCGCGGGCACAAAAAAGCCGCTGCGCGGCGGCAGCGGCTTTCCGGTCGAGCCTGCTTCGCGGCAGCGGACGCCATTGTAGCGCCCGCCGCGAAAAGGCTTCCGGCTTACTTCTTGTCGTGCAGGCTTTCGAGGTAGCGCTGCGCGTCGAGCGCGGCCATGCAGCCGGTGCCCGCGCTGGTGATCGCCTGGCGGTACACGTTGTCCTGCACGTCGCCCGCGGCGAACACGCCCGGCACGCTCGTCGACGTCGCATTGCCTTGCAGGCCGCTCTTCGTCAGGATGTAGCCGTCCTTCATCTCGAGCTGGCCCTGGAACAGATCGGTGTTCGGCTTGTGGCCGATCGCGACGAACACGCCCTGTACGAGCAGGTCTTCCGTCGCGCCGGTCTTCACGTTCTTGATGCGCAGGCCCGTGACGCCGGACTCCTCGCCCGTCACCTCGTCGAGCACGTGATCCCACTTGATGTCGACGACGCCTTCCTTTTGCTTCTCCAGCAGGCGGTCGATCAGGATCGGCTCCGCGCGGAACTTGTCGCGGCGGTGGATCACCGTGACCTTCTTCGCGATGCCGGTCAGGTAGAGCGCTTCCTCGACGGCCGTGTTGCCGCCGCCGATCACCGCGACTTCCTGGTTGCGATAGAAGAAACCGTCGCAGGTCGCGCAGGCCGACACGCCCTTGCCCATGAACGCTTCCTCGGACGGCAGGCCGAGATACTGCGCGGACGCGCCGGTCGCGATGATCAGCGAATCGCACGTGTATTCGCCCGAGTCGCCGATCAGGCGGATCGGCCGCTCATGCAGTTTCGCGGTATGGATGTGGTCGAACACGATTTCGGTGTTGAAGCGCTCCGCGTGCTCCTGGAAGCGCGCCATCAGCTCCGGACCTTGCACGCCTTTCGCGTCAGCCGGCCAGTTTTCGACGTCGGTCGTGGTCATCAGCTGGCCGCCCTGCGCGATGCCGGTGATCAGCACCGGGGACAGGTTGGCGCGTGCCGCGTAGACGGCGGCCGTGTAGCCGGCGGGGCCGGAACCGAGAATCAGGACTTTGGCGTGTTTGGGCGTGGACATGTGCGAATCCGTAAAAGGCGGCCGGCGGGCGGGGTAGGGCTCGCCGTGCGATCCGGGGTGACCGGGATGCCGTCATAGATGGGTATCAGACGCGCATTATAAAGGCCCCGTTGCTGCGCTGCCGAACGAGAGTTTCAATCGCGCCGATAGCGTTCGGGGCGTGCCGGCCGGACGGGGCAGCGCGCCGGGCGGCCGGCTGCCGGGTGGCGACGCGCGTTGTCGCGGGTATGGGCCATCCGGCCGGCTTGGGGTGGCCGGCGGCGCCGGATCGGCGCCCCGTCCCCGTTATGTAACCGTCATTTACACTTGGCGGCGCGGTGCAGCGTTTACAATAAGCGCGATCGAACGACAGGCGGGCGCACGGCCCGTCCTCTTTATACGGATTCATGGCAAAAGCTCCTTATTCCGCCCCGGCACAGGCGTTGCCGCACCGGATGTCGAAGCTCCTCACGGAGATCCGCTGGATTCTCCAGGTCGCGCTCTGCGCCTTTCTGGTGATGGCCCTGCTGAGCTACAGCCGGCGCGATCCGAGCTGGACGCACGCCGCCCAGGTCGATCACATCTCGAACTGGGCCGGCCGCGTCGGCGCGTGGACGGCCGACATCATCCTGCTGCTGTTCGGCTTGTCCGCCTACTGGCTGATCGTGCCGCTCGGGCGGCGCATCGCCGTCAACTACCGCCGCATCACGCGCCACGAGGCGATTCCCGACGAACCGGAGCGGCCGATCGGCTGGCTTACCGAAATCTTTGCGTTCGTGCTGGTCGTGCTCGCCTGTGACGGCATCGAGGCGCTGCGCATGTGGTCGCTGAAGGTGCAGCTGCCGCGTGCGCCGGGCGGCGTCGTCGGCGAGGCCGTCGCGGGCGCGATGTCGCATGCGTTCGGCTTCACGGGCGGCACGCTGCTGCTGCTGATCGCGCTCGCGATCGGCCTGTCGCTGTATTTCCGCTTCTCGTGGCTGTCGGTCGCCGAGCGCGTCGGCGGCGCGATCCTGTCCGCCGTCAACGTCGCGAAGCTGCGCCGCGAGGCTGAGCGCGACCGCAAGCTCGGCGAGGCCGCGGCGGTGCGCCGCGAAGGCAAGGTCGAAGAGGAGCGCGTGCGCATCGAGGATCACGAGCCGGTGACGATCGTGCCGCCGGTCGTCACGCCGGCGAAGTCCGAGCGCGTCGAGCGCGAGCGCCAGGTGCCGCTGTTCACCGACCTGCCGGGCGATTCGACGCTGCCGCCGGTGTCGCTGCTCGACCCCGCGCCGAAGACGCAGGAAGCGATTTCCGCCGATACGCTCGAATTCACGTCGCGCCTGATCGAGAAGAAGTTGAAGGACTTCGGCGTCGAGGCGAGCGTCGTCGCCGCGTATCCGGGCCCGGTCGTCACGCGCTACGAGATCGAGCCGGCCACCGGCGTGAAGGGCAGCCAGATCGTCAATCTCGCGAAGGATCTCGCGCGCTCGCTGTCGCTCGTGTCGATCCGCGTGGTCGAGACGATCCCCGGCAAGAACTACATGGCGCTCGAGCTGCCGAACCAGCGCCGCCAGACGGTGCACCTGTCCGAGATCATCGGCTCCGAGGTGTATGCGGCCGCGTCGTCGGCGCTGACGCTGAGCCTCGGCAAGGACATCGGCGGCAAGCCGGTGTGCGCGGATCTCGCGAAGATGCCGCACCTGCTGGTGGCCGGTACGACCGGCTCGGGCAAGTCGGTCGGGATCAACGCGATGATCCTGTCGCTGCTGTACAAGGCCACCGCCGAGCAGGTGCGCCTGATCCTGATCGATCCGAAGATGCTCGAAATGAGCGTCTACGAAGGCATTCCGCACCTGCTGTGCCCGGTCGTCACCGACATGCGCCAGGCCGGCCATGCGCTGAACTGGACGGTCGCGGAGATGGAGCGTCGCTACAAGCTGATGAGCAAGCTCGGCGTGCGCAACCTCGCGGGCTACAACAACAAGATCGACGAGGCGGCGAAGCGCGAGGAGAAGATTCCGAACCCGTTCAGCCTGACGCCGGACGATCCTGAGCCGCTCGGCCGCCTGCCGAACATCGTCGTCGTGATCGACGAGCTGGCCGACCTGATGATGGTCGTCGGCAAGAAGGTCGAGGAGCTGATCGCGCGGATCGCGCAGAAGGCGCGTGCTGCCGGCATCCACCTGATTCTCGCGACGCAGCGCCCGTCGGTCGACGTGATCACGGGCCTGATCAAGGCGAACGTGCCGACGCGGATCGCGTTCCAGGTGTCGTCGAAGATCGACTCGCGCACGATTCTCGACCAGATGGGCGCGGAATCGCTGCTCGGGATGGGCGACATGCTCTACCTGCCTCCGGGCTCGGGGCTGCCGGTGCGCGTGCACGGCGCGTTCGTCGCCGATGACGAGGTGCATCGCGTCGTCGAGAAGCTCAAGGAGCAGGGCGAGCCGAATTACGTCGAGGGCCTGCTCGAAGGCGGCACCGCCGACGGCGACGAGGGCTCGGCCGGCGCGGGAACCGGCGAAGGCGGCGGCGAGTCTGATCCGCTGTACGACCAGGCGGTCGAGATCGTCATCAAGAACCGCCGCGCGTCGATCTCGCTCGTGCAGCGCCATCTGCGGATCGGCTACAACCGCGCGGCGCGGCTGCTCGAGCAGATGGAGCAGTCGGGGCTCGTGTCGGCGATGTCGTCGAGCGGCAACCGCGAAATTCTTGTGCCGGCGCGCGACGCGGAATGAGTCCGCGGCGCCCGCAGCGCCGGCCACCCAGGGAGAAAACCGCATCATGCAGCAACTTTCGTTCGTCCCTTCCCTTCGTTCGACGCGGCGCTGGCTCGGCGCGGCGCTCGCCGGCGCATCGCTGATGCTCGCGGCGACGCACGCGTTCGCGGGCGGCACCGAGCAACTGAAGGCCTTCGTGTCGCAGGTGCGTTCGGCGAAGGGCGATTTCACGCAGCAGATCGTCAAGGCGCCGGCCAAGGGCGCGAGCGCCGCGCAGGCCGCGCCGAAGCCCACTGACAATTCGAGCGGCACGTTCGTGTTCGCGCGGCCCGGCAAGTTCATCTGGACGTACCAGAAGCCGTACCAGCAGGTGCTGCAGGCCGACGGCGACAAACTCTACGTGTACGACCGCGACCTGAACCAGGTCACCGAGCGCAAACTGAACGGCGCGCTGGGCGCGAGCCCGGCCGCGATCCTGTTCGGCAGCAACGATCTCGACAAGAACTACACGCTGCGCGATGCGGGCGAGAAGGGCGGCATCGACTGGCTCGAGATGCTGCCGAAGGCGCAGGACACGCAGTTCCAGCGGATCGGCATCGGCTTCCGGAACGGCACGCTCGCCGCGATGGAGCTGCACGACGTGTTCGGCAACGTCACGCTGCTGACCTTCACGAACATCCAGACGAACCCGCCGCTGAAGGGCGATACGTTCAAGTTCGTCGTGCCGAAGGGCGCGGACGTGATCAACGGCTGACCTTCGCTGCGCCGTTTTCCCGACACGGGCCTGGCGGCGACGGCAGGCCCGTGTTGTTTTGGGGACGCGTGTAACAGACGCGGGTAACAGGCGTGGGCACCCCGTGCCCGGCGGCGCGCTCCCGCGGCTGTCATAATGTCGGGTCCGGCGGCCGGTTCGGCCGCGACCGTTTGATGTGGAGCGAGGGTTCATGTCCGACCTGTTTCAAGTCGAGCCGCGCCGCCCGCTCGCCGAGGCGCTGCGGCCGAAAACGCTCGCCGAGGTGATCGGCCAGACGCATTTGCTGGGCGAAGGCAAGCCGCTGCGGCTCGCGTTCGAATCGGGCAAGCCGCATTCGATGATCCTGTGGGGGCCGCCCGGCGTCGGCAAGACGACGCTCGCGCGGCTCACCGCGCTCGCGTTCGATTGCGAGTTCATCGCGCTGTCCGCGGTGCTCGGCGGCGTGAAGGACATCCGCGAGTCGATGGAGCAGGCGAAGGACACGTTGAACCGTACCGGTCGCCACACGATCCTGTTCGTCGACGAGATCCACCGCTTCAACAAGGGGCAGCAGGATGCGCTGCTGCCGTTCGTCGAGTCGGGCCTCGTGACCTTCATCGGCGCGACGACCGAAAACCCGAGTTTCGAGGTCAATTCGGCATTGCTGTCGCGGGCGCAGGTGTACGTGCTGAAGTCGCTGAACGACGACGAGATGCGCCAGTTGCTGAAGCGCGCGCAGGAAATCGCGCTCGACGGCCTCGCGTTCGACGACAAGGCGATCGATACGCTCGTCGGCTACGCGGACGGCGACGCGCGCCGCTTCCTGAACCTGGTCGAACAGGCGCAGACGGCGGCGACGTCGGCCGGCGTCGCGACCATCGATGCCGATTTCGTCAGCAATGCGATGACGCTGAACGCGCGGCGCTTCGACAAGGGCGGCGACAACTTCTACGACCAGATTTCGGCGCTGCACAAGTCGGTGCGCGGCTCGAGCCCGGACGGCGCGCTGTACTGGTTCTGCCGGATGATCGACGGCGGCGCCGACCCGAAGTATCTCGCGCGGCGCATCGTGCGGATGGCGTGGGAAGACATCGGTCTGGCCGACCCGCGCGCGTTGCAGGTGGCCAACGACGCGGCCGAAACCTACGAGCGGCTCGGCTCGCCGGAAGGCGAACTCGCGCTCGGACAGGCGGTGATCTATCTCGCATGCGCGGCGAAGAGCAACGCCGGCTACAACGCGTTCAACCAGGCGATGGCGTTCGTGAAGCAGGACAAGTCGCGCGAGGTGCCCGTGCATCTGCGCAACGCGCCGACCAGGCTGATGAAGGAGCTCGGCTACGGTCACGCCTATCGTTACGCGCACGACGAGCCGAATGCGTACGCGGCCGGCGAGACGTACCTGCCGGACGGGATGCGCGAGCCGCGCTGGTACCAGCCGGTGCCGCGCGGGCTCGAATCGAAGATCGCCGAGAAGCTTGCTTGGCTGCGCGAGCTCGATCGCGAGGCCGGCAAGAAGGACTGACGGCGCCGCGCGGGCCGGTTCGACCTGCGTCGCCGCTCAGGCGTCAGCGCTTGCGGGCCGGTTGCTGTTTCTTCCAGTATTCGAACGGCTCTTCGTGGCATTCGATGTCGAGTTCGGCCACCCGCGCATGCAGGCGTTCCTGCGCGTCGGCGACCGCGAGGTTGTAGATCGCCGGCGCGATTTCCTGGAGGAAGAAATGCAGCAGCGCACCGGCCTGGATGTTGCCGATCGGCTCGTCCATGTTTTCCGTGAAATAGCGTTGCAGCGACGCGATCGCGCGGTCGCGTACATCCTTGTCGAGTTCGATGGTCATCGGATTCCCAGGTGTGCTGTGACGCGGAGCCGGCGCTCCGCCTGATTCGGTTGCCGCCAGCCGGCGCGGTCGTGTCGTGATCCGTCATGGCGAGGCGCGCGGCAATTCGCCGACCGCCGATGCGGCGCACCGGCAATGCGATACTGCCATGGTCGCCCATTTGCGGCATTGTCCATCCGGCCGGTGCCGTGGCGGGCGCGCGGTGCGTTAGAATTCCCGTCTTACACAACGATTTTCCAAGTCCTCCCATGCTCGACATCCAGTTGCTGCGCAAAGACCTCGACGGCGTCGCCAAGCGCCTCGCCGATCGCGGCTACACCCTCGACGTCGCCGCGTTCTCCGCACTCGAAGCGGAACGCCGCGCGATCCAGACCCACACCGAAGAGCTCCAGGCGCGCCGCAACAGCCTGTCGAAGCAGATCGGTGCGATGAAGGGCAAGGGCGAGGACACGTCGGCCGTGATGGCCGAGGTCGGCGGGATCGGCGACGACATGAAGGCGTCGGAAGCCAAGCTCGGCGAGATCCAGGCGCGCCTGTCCGACCTGATGCTGGGCATGCCGAACGTCGCGCACGAGAGCGTGCCGGTCGGCAAGGACGAAGCCGACAACGTCGAGGCGCGCCGCTGGGGCACGCCGCGCCAGTTCGACTTCGAGGTGAAGGATCACGTCGACGTCGGTACGCCGCTCGGCCTCGATTTCGAGACGGGCGCGAAGCTCGCCGGCGCGCGCTTCACGATGCTGCGCGGCCCGATCGCACGCCTGCACCGCGCGCTCGCGCAGTTCATGATCGACACGCACACGCAGCAGCACGGCTATACCGAAACGTACACGCCATACATCGTGAACCCGGAGATCCTGTACGGCACGGGCCAGTTGCCGAAGTTCGCGGACGACATGTTCCGCGTCGAGAAGGGCGGCGCGGAAAACACGGTCACGCAATACCTGATCTCCACGTCCGAGATTTCGCTGACGAACACCGTGCGCGAGTCGATCGTCGACGGCGCCGCGCTGCCGATCAAGCTCACCGCGCATTCCCCGTGCTTCCGTTCGGAAGCCGGTTCGTACGGCCGCGACACGCGCGGGATGATCCGTCAGCACCAGTTCGACAAGGTCGAGATGGTGCAGGTCGTCGCGCCGGAAACGTCGTACGCGGCGCTCGACGAGATGGTCGGCCACGCGGAAGCGATCCTGCAGAAGCTCGGCCTGCCGTACCGCGTGATCACGCTGTGCACGGGCGACATGGGCTTCTCGGCCGCGAAGACGTTCGACCTCGAGGTGTGGCTGCCCGCGCAGAACACCTATCGCGAGATCTCGAGCTGCTCGAACACCGAGGCGTTCCAGGCGCGCCGGATGCAGGCGCGGTTCCGCAACGCGCAGGGCAAGCCGGAGCTCGTGCATACGCTGAACGGTTCGGGTCTGGCGGTCGGCCGCACGCTCGTCGCGGTGCTGGAGAACTACCAGAACGCGGACGGCTCGGTCACGGTGCCGGAAGTGCTGCGTCCGTACATGGGCGGCATGGAGCGGATCGACGCGCCGGCACAGGCGTCCTAACGCGAGCCTGCCGAAGCCCTCGCAAAAAAATTTGCAGAAAGGGCTTGTCAGCCGCGAAGCGATCGTCTTATAATCTTTTTCTCGCGGAAACGACCAGCCGCGAAATGCAGTAAGGAAGGAGAGGTGGCAGAGTGGTCGAATGTACCTGACTCGAAATCAGGCGTACGGTTTCCCCGTACCGTGGGTTCGAATCCCACCCTCTCCGCCAAAATACGAAGCCCCTTGATCCGGAAGGATCAAGGGGTTTTTCGTTTTGGGTCGCCGCGCGACACGGATCGTGTCGCATCTTCGATGCAGCGTGGCTGCATGATGAACACCATCGCCCCGTGACGAACCGGCCGTCGGAAGTCCTGACAGTTGTCGCATGGCTGCCGCACCGCGCTCGCGTGCCAAACCGGAAGCCGGTGCGCCGACCGTTTCAAGCGGCGCTCACCAGCTTCTGCGCAGCCCTCACCGAACCATCACGCCGCAGCCGGATACTGCGCCAGCACCTTGTCGCGGATCGACGGCTTGATGTTCGATTGCGCCATGTCGCCGCGATAGTGCGCAACGACGCGCGGATTCATCACGCGATACCAGAGCGGCGGCACGTACGCGAACAGGATCATCGTCGCGTAGCCGGCCGGCAATTGCGGCGCATCGTCGAAGTGGCGCAGCGCCTGGTAAGAGCGCGTCGGATTCGCGTGATGGTCGGCGTGTCGCTGCAACTGGTACAGGAACAGGTTCGTGACGACGTGATTGCTGTTCCACGAATGCTGCGGCGTGCAGCGTTCGTAGCGGCCGCTCGGCAGCTTGCGACGGCCGAGCCCGTAGTGCTCGACGTAGTTCACCACCTCGAGTAGCGACGCGCCGTAGACGGCCTGGATCACGAGGAACGGGATCACGACCTTGCCGGCCAGCGCGATCGCGATGCCCCATACGACGGCGGTCATCGCCCACGCGTGCAGCACTTCGTTGCGCCAGGTCCACGGCGAATGTCCGAGCCGCTCGAGGCGGCCTTTCTCGAGCCGCCACGCGGAGCGGACGCTGCCGGTCACCGTGCGGGGCAGGAACGCCCAGAACGACTCGCCGTAGCGCGCGCTTGCCGGATCCTCGGCGGTCGCGACGCGCACGTGATGGCCGCGATTGTGCTCGACATAGAAGTGACCGTACGCGACCGGCGCCAGCGTGATCTTCGCGAGCCAGCGTTCGAAGCGGTCGGTCTTGTGCCCGAGCTCGTGCGCGGTATTGATCGAGATGCCCGTCGCGGCGCCGAGCGACAGCGCGAAGCCGACGTAGTCGTACCACGCGAGCGCATGCGTGCCGACGATCCACACGCACATGAAGAAGGCGACGTATTCGACGAAAGTCGCGAGATAAACGATGTACCGGTAATAGCGTTCGCGTTCGAGGTGCGGCACGACGGCTTCGGGCGGATTGTCGCGATCGTCGCCGATCAGCGTGTCGAGGATCGGGATCACGCCGAACGCGAACAGCGGGCCGAACCACCAGAACACGTGAAGGCCCGTCGACAGCGCGAGCTGTGCGGCGAGGATCGGCAGCGTGATCGTCAGCGCGCCGAGCAGCCACAGATAACGCTTGCCATCCGACCAGCCCGAGGCCGATGCGTTGGTCATTGCCATTGTCTCCCTCCAGTCGGCCGGCCCGCGGGCGGCCGCATGCAAGATTGTTCGAATCCTCGTGGTCCGCGACGCGCGCGGTGGCACCGGATCGTCGTCCGGTTCTGCCTGTTATACGACCGGTACGCGCGCTTGCCAAACTCCGGCGCTAGGCGTGGCGCTCCAAACGACGGGCCGCGCGCAATGCGGGCCGCTGCGGGCCGACGCGCGCTGATTGAAACATGCGGCCGACGCGGATTGGCGCGCAGGCGGGTGCGTCGTTTGTCGGACGAATGGCTCGACGTGCGGCTACCCACACCGGTGTGAAGGGGATGCAACAAATGTTGCATCGCAATAAAGCGGCCGGTGAAGTATGGGCGCGGCGTGTTTTTTGTTGGTTTATATTACGGAGCATTACGGTCGCAGCGACGCAATGTAATGCGGCTCAAAACCGGATGGCCGCGCATCGCAAGGAGAACGAGACGATTCGTGCGATGACGACTGCATGTTCATCGTCCGGCAGCCTGCGTCGGTGCACCGATGCTGCAACTGCACACTGATCGACGTGTGCCGCCGCTGATGACATCCGCCGCCTTTCGATCCGCGCCGGCGTTTGAAAATTACGATTTGACTCATGCCCCGCTTTCGGTTGAAGCTAATAGCTTGCTGTCCGAAGGGGGCTGTGCCTGCATGAGTTCGACCTTGACCGTTCGTCGTATCGCTGCCGATCAGGGCGGCGTGTATCGCGAACTCCGCGCTGCATCGCTGCGTGAGCCCTACGCGCCCGGCGAAGCGCCGGAGGCCGAATTGCTGACCGTCGAAGCGGACGCAGCGTCGGCGATCGCCGCGCAGCGCGCCGTGTCCGACGAGTCGACGACTTTCCTGCTGTACACCGAAGGCCATCCGGCCGGCATGATCGGCGCGTATTTCGACAACACGCCCGATCGGCGCGCGTTCGTCAGCGAACTGTGGGTCGCGCATGCGGTGCGTCACCTGCGCGGCGGCGTGCTGCTGCTGGAGACGGCTACCGCATGGCTCGCCGAGCGCGGCGCCACCGACGTCTACGCGTGGATCGCCGACGCGAACCGCAACGCGGTCCGCTTCTACGAGCGCGCGGGTTTCGGCAACACCGGCGAACATGCGCCGATCGCGCGGATGCCCGGCGCGATGAAATCGCTGTTCGTGTCGCAGGTGAAGCACTGACGCGGCCTCGACATCCCCAGCCCCGCGCGGCGCGATGAAAGCCCGATCGCCCGCCGGCCCGCCCGCCTGCCGGTTGCGCGTCCGCCCGGGCCGCAGCAACCCGAGTCCCAAAAATAATGGCCGCACGCGTGGACGCCTGTAAAATACGCAAAAAATTTTTGCAGAGTGTCCATGTCGCTTAAAAAATCGCCATTCTTCGAGCTGCGCAGCGGATCGGTCGATACGTTGCTGTTCACCGTGAAGACGACCGATCTCGATGCGTTGCGTGCCGAACTGGTCAAGCGCTTCGAAGCGACTCCCGAGTTTTTCGCCGACGATGTCGTCGCGATCGACGTCCGCCGCCTGGCTGACGGCGAACGCGTCGCGCTCGCGGACATCCGCCAGATGCTGAACGACGTGCGGATGCGTCCGGTGGGCGTCGTCGCGCTGGCAACGCAGGGCTGGGCGGGGGAAGCCGGCCTGCCGTTGCTGGAGGCGCGCGATCGCCGCGCGCCGGCCGCGAAACCTGCCGACGAAGCGGAACCGGCGGCCGTGCCAGCCGTCGAGACCGCTGCCGCTCCGGCAGCCGCTGCGGCGCCCGAACAGCCGTCGGAGCCCGCGCCGACGCTCGTGCAGGCCGGCGGCCAGACGCTGGTGATCGACCGGCCGTTGCGTTCGGGGCAGCAGATTTACGCGAAAGGAGACCTCGTGGTGCTCGCGCCGGTCAGTCACGGCGCGGAAATCATCGCGGAAGGCAATATCCACATCTACGCGCCGCTGCGCGGCCGCGCCCTCGCGGGCGTGCACGGCAATCACGACGCGCGCATTTTCTGCACGTGTCTCGAACCGGAACTGATTTCGATCGCGGGTATCTATCGAACGACCGAGAACCCGCTGCCCGCCGACGTACTGGGCAAATCGGTGCAGATCCGGCTCGAAGAGGAAAAACTGATGATCGAACCGCTGCGCCTGACGTAATTCACGCGGTGCGCTCCGGATCGATCGGCTCTCATTGACGAACACAGGGTATTGGGTAAATGGCAAAAATCATCGTGGTGACCTCGGGCAAGGGCGGCGTGGGCAAGACGACGACGAGCGCGAGCTTCGCGTCGGGTCTCGCGCTGCGCGGCCACAAGACGGCCGTGATCGACTTCGACGTCGGCCTGCGCAACCTCGATCTCATCATGGGCTGCGAGCGTCGCGTCGTGTATGACCTCGTGAACGTGATCCAGGGCGAAGCGAACCTGAACCAGGCGCTGATCAAGGACAAGAAGTGCGAGAACCTGTTCATCCTGCCGGCGTCGCAGACGCGCGACAAGGATGCGCTGACGCGCGACGGCGTCGAAAAGGTGTTGAACGATCTCGTCGCGATGGACTTCGAATACATCGTCTGCGATTCGCCGGCCGGTATCGAAGCCGGCGCGCTGCACGCGATGTACTTCGCGGATGAAGCGCTGATCGTCACGAACCCGGAAGTATCGTCGGTGCGCGACTCGGACCGCATTCTCGGCATCCTGTCGTCGAAGACGAAGCGCGCGACCGAAGGCAAGGAACCGATCAAGGAACACCTGCTGATCACGCGTTACAGCCCGAAGCGCGTGAGCGAAGGCGAGATGCTGTCGCTCGAGGACATCAGCGAGATCCTGCGCATCAAGCTGATCGGCGTGGTGCCCGAATCGGAAGCCGTGCTGCACGCGTCGAACCAGGGGTTGCCGGCCGTGCATATCGACGGCACGGACGTCGCGGAAGCGTACAAGGACGTCGTTGCCCGCTTCCTGGGCGAGGACAAGCCGCTGCGCTTCACCGATTACCAGAAGCCGGGCCTGCTGCAGCGCCTCTTCGGCAGCAAGTAACGGAGGCCGCCCATGTCCATCCTTTCGTTTCTCCTCGGCGAGAAGAAGAAGTCCGCATCGGTCGCGAAGGAGCGCCTGCAGCTCATCATCGCGCACGAGCGGGTCGGCGGCCGGCCGCCGGCCGATTACCTGCCGGCGCTGCAGAAAGAGCTCGTCGCGGTCATCTCGAAGTACGTCCATATTTCGGACGATGACATCCGCGTGAGCCTCGAGCGCCAGGACGATCTCGAAGTCCTCGAAGTGAAGATCGAGATTCCGCAAGCCTGACGCTTGGCGCGTGTCCCTCCGCACGGCGGCACCCGCCGCCGTGCGCGTCTTACGCCCTGTTGCACTTTCGGGCACGCCGTAACACGGCGCCTGTCGGCCGCAATCGACTCTCCCGCATTGAACGAATACGCTCGCGTCACTTGTTCAACCAGGAGGTTGTGATGGCTGTCTCTCCCGTTTCACGTCGTATCGTTTCGCTCGCGCTGTTGGCCGCGGGCCTGTCGGCCGTCGTCGCACCGTTCGCCGCGCATGCGGACGAGATTCTCGTCGGCACGCCCGTGATCGCGCCGCAGGGGCGCATGGTCGTCGCGGAGCCGGTCGCCGTGCGCACCGAGGAAATCGTCGTCGTCGCGCCGAATGCGCCGCCGCCGGTACGCTATGAAGTCGTGCCGGCCACGCGCGTGGGCTACGTGTGGGAGCGCGGGCACTGGCACTGGGACCATGGCCGCTACGTATGGATCGGCGGCCACTGGGAAACCGAGCGCGTCGGCATGCAATGGGTGCCGGGGCATTGGGACCAGCGCGGTCCGAACTGGTTCTGGACGCGCGGCCACTGGGCTTGAGGTAGACGCGCGATGAAAAGAACCGCAATCGCCATCGCGCTCGTCGCGATCACGCTGGCCGGATACATCGTCGTGCCGGCGCGGCCGGTCTACTACCGGCCGGCGCCCGTCGTGATCTACTGAGCGTCACGCGGGCCGTGCTGTTGCGCCGGGCCGTTTGCGTCGGTCGCGGCCGGCCCGGCATCGTGCGGCGCCGGCGCATGCGCGGGGCCGTCGGCCGCCGATGTAGCGGCTGGCTCGTCGCCGCCTTCGTCGCGCAGCGTATCGAGCGGATCGGCGGGGGCCGCGTTTGCATCCTGGGGCTCGGTCACGTCGGTCGCATTGCCGGCGGCGGTTGCTGCGGTTGCCGCGGCCGGCGCGGCGGCTGCAGCAGCGCTGGGCGGCGCGAGATAGCGCTGCGCGAGCGTTTCGTAGAGCGGCGGCGCGAAAAAGCGCGATACCCGGCTCGATACCAGTGCGGTCGCCATCAGCGAAATCACCAGCGCATGACCGTTGATCATCTCCATCACGATCACGAACGACGTGATCGGCGACTGCGTGACGGCGGCCAGATAGCCGACCATCGCGAGCGCGATCAGCATCGGCAGGCTCATGTTGCTGAACACGGCATGCAGCAGGTTGCCGAAGCCGGCGCCGATCGACAGCGACGGCGCGAAGATCCCGCCCGGAATGCCCGGCAGGTACGACGCGACCATCGACACCATCTTCAGGAACGGATAGAACACCGACAGTTGCTGACTGCCGTCGAGCAGGCCGCGCGCCTCGGCATAGCCGCTGCCGAACGTCGTGCCGCCGGATACGAGGCCCACGACGGCGATCGCGAAGCCGCACAGCGCGGCGAACGCGATCGGCCGCTCGCGATACAGGCCCAGTAGTCGCGTGGGCAGCCAGCGCCCCGTGTTGAGCAGCAACCAGCAGAACAGGCCGCCCGCGATGCCCGTCACGATCGCGGTGACCAGCACCGCGACCGCCAGCAATTTCGGGAAATGGGGGCCGGTGGTGATCGTGCCGAAATACGTGTAGTTGCCGTTCAGGCCCAGCGCGACGACGCCCGCGAGGATGATGGCGGTGATCAGTACGCCGCTGGCGCGCGCGGAGAAGCTGCGCGTCAGTTCCTCGATCGCGAACACGATGCCGGCGAGCGGCGTATTGAAGGCGGCCGACAGCCCGGCCGCCGCGCCGGCCAGCACCAGTTGGCGTTCGATCTGCGCGTTGGAGCGCGGGTAGAAGCGCCGCAGGTTGAACATCAGCGCCGCGCCGACCTGCACGGTCGGCCCCTCGCGGCCGATCGTGAAGCCGCCCAGGATGCCGAGGAACGAGATCAGCACCTTGCCGAACAGGATGCGCAGCGTCAGCAGCCGGGCGCCGAATGCGCTCGGGCGCGCATGCAGCGTCGCGATCACCTGCGGGATGCCGCTGCCCTCGGCGCCGCGAAAAAAGCGCCGCGTGATCCATGCCGATAGCGCGGCGATCGCCGGCGTCAGCAGCAGCGGTAGCCACACGGCGTGATCGCGCATCGCGCGGAACGTCTCGTAACCCCAGTCGATCAAGCGGGCGTACAGGACGGCCGCGAGGCCGACGACGATCGCACCGAGCCAGAAAACTCCGTATTGGCGCCAGATTCGCAGTGAGCGGCGGGTGAGGGCGGGAAACAGCGCGGGAAGGGCGAGGCGCGGCATTGGCTCGGGCCGGAGGGCAAAGAGTGGATTATAAAAAGAACGGGATGCCAGCGGGGACGTCAAACGTGCTCGGTGAGCGACAAAAATCCACAAAGAGATGCAATTTGTTGCAAATGTAATGTTGGCGTAATTTCTGCGCACAGCAACCTCGTTAGCATGCCAAGATGGCCAGTCAAGAATCCCGCAAATCGTGAAACGCATCCTTATCGTGAAAGTGACGTCGCTCGGCGACGTCGTCCAGACGCTGCCCGTCGTCGCCGACCTGCATCGCGCGTTCCCCGGCGTGACGGTCGACTGGGCTGTGGACGAATCGTGCGCGGAGGTCGTACGCTGGCATCCGGGTGTGAGCGCCGTCCTGGGCGCGCCGCTGCGCCGCTTCAAGAAACTGCGCAATGCCGGCGACCTGAAGGCGATCTCGGCCTCGATCGGCGCGTTGCGCGCGCACCGGTACGACGCGGTCATCGATCTGCACGGTGTCTACAAGAGCGCGATCATTGCGTCGCTCGCGCGTGCCGCGCGCCGTTTCGGCTACCAGACGCAGGATCTCGGCGAAACGGGCGCGCGTTTCGCGTATTCGCACCGCTTCGGTCCGCGGCCGGACTGCGACGCATGGCACGGGATGCGCGTGAGTGCCGGCGAAGCGCTCGGCTACGTGCCCGAAGGGGCTGCCACGTATGGCATCGTCGCCCCGCAGGATGCAAGCCTGCCGGCTGCCGTGACGGATGCCGGGCCGTTCATGCTGCTGTTCCACGCGACGTCCAATCCCGACAAGAAATGGCCGGCCGAGCACTGGGCCGCGCTTGCCACGGAGATGATGGCGCGCGGCGTGCGCGTGCTGCTGCCGTGGGGATCGGCGGCCGAGCATGACGACGCGCGGGATATCGCCGCGCGTGCGCCGGGGGCGATCGTGTTACCGGCGATGACGGTGCGTGAGCTCGGTGCGGCGCTTGGCCGGGCCGCGCTCGTGGTGGGCGTCGATACCGGGTTCGTGCACATGGCGCACGCACTGCAGCGGCCGACCGTGATGATTTTCGTCGCGACGTCGCGCCACCATTGCGGCATCGGCGGCGCGCCGCATGCGCTGTCGATCGGCGAGCCGGGCGCGATGCCGACCGTCGACGAGGCGCTGGGCGCGATCGATGCGGTCTGCCCCGCCTATGGCACGTTGCGCGCGCGGCTGTCCGCCTGACGCGGCGCGGCGGCCGTGATCACGCGAGCAACGCCTCGATCGTGACGACGGCGGCGATGGCCGCCAGGTTCGCCAGCAGCGCCTCGAACACGAGGCCGCGCCAGGTCTTCGGCCGGAACCGCAGCGCGAGCAGTAGCGCGCTGCCCAGTGCGAGCGCGAGGATCAGGACGAGGTCGGCATTGGCGAGGCGGATATTCATCGCGGCGGCTCCTTGTCGGGGCGGGACCGGGCGCGCGACGACGCGCCCAGGATCGAGTATAGGCATCGCCCGCCGCCCTGCAACCCGGGGCGCCCCGGAGGGTCAGACGAGCGACGCGTCGCGCGTTTCGCGCATCAGCAGGACACCGATCAGGCTGATCGCCGCCGCCACCGATACATAGCCGCCGACCCACGACAGCCCGCCGCGCGCGGCCAGCAGTTGCGCGATATACGGTGCGATCGACGCACCGAGAATCCCGCCGAGGTTGTACGCGACGCCCGCGCCCGTATAGCGGACGTTGGTCGGGAACAATTCCGGCAGCAGCGCGCCCATCGGGGCGAACGTCACCCCCATCAGAAACAGCTCGATCGTCAGGAACAGCGCGACGAGCGGCATCGATCCGCTGCCGAGCAGCGGTTCCATCGCGAACCCCGACAACAGCGCGGCGATCGCGCCGACGACCAGCACCGGCTTGCGCCCGAAGCGGTCCGACGCCCATGCGGACAGCGGCGTCGCGAGCCCCATGAAGACGACCGCGAAACACAGCAGGCCGAGGAAGCTCTGGCGCGGAATATGCAGCGCCGACACGCCGTACGACAGCGAGAACACCGTCGAGATGTAGAACAGCGTGTAGCAGACGACCATCGCGAGCGCGCCGAGCAGCGTCGGCCGCCAGTGCTGCGTGACGAGCGTCGCGACCGGCACGCGCACGCGCTCGTTGCGGTCGAGGGCCGCCTGGAACGCGGGCGTTTCGGTGATCTTGAGCCGCACGTACAGGCCGAGCGCGACAAGTACCGCGCTGACGAGAAACGGGATGCGCCAGCCCCAGCTGCGGAACTGCTCGTCGGACAGCGACAGCGCGAGCGCGAAGAACAGGCCGTTCGACATCAGGAAGCCGACCGACGGCCCCAGTTGCGGGAACATCCCGAACCAGCCGCGCTTGCCCTGCGGCGCATGCTCGGTCGCGAGCAGCGCCGCGCCGCCCCATTCGCCGCCGAGGCCGATTCCCTGCCCGAAGCGCAGCACGCACAGCAGCACCGGCGCGAGCGCGCCGATCGTGTCGTAGCCGGGCACGAAGCCGATCGCGGTGGTGGACACGCCCATCACGAGCAGCGAGGCGACGAGCGTCGACTTGCGGCCGATGCGATCGCCGAAGTGCCCGAACAGGAACGAGCCGATCGGGCGCGCGATGAAGGCGATGCCGAACGTGACGAACGCCGACAGCGCTTGCGCGGTCGCGGAGCCGTGCGGGAAGAATACGGGGCCGATGACGAGCGCGGCGGCCGTCGCGTACACGTAGAAATCGTAGAACTCGATCGCGGTGCCGATGAAGCTCGCGAACACGATGCGCCGGTGGCTGACGGCGCCGGCCGAACCGGTTGCGTGTGCAACGGCCGGGGGGATGCGGACATGGATGTCTCCGTTTTGTCGTTGGGGTGCTCGGCCGAGCGTACGCTCGGGCAGGCGACGGCCTGCCGGGCGCGGCCGGGCAAATGAGTGATGCGGATGACGCGGTGGCGGCGTGGACGCGCGCCGTGGCGCGGACGTCACCCGCCGGTCGACGATGGAGACCGGTAGGTCGCCGCCGCCCGGTGCCGGCGTGGTCGGCTCGCTTGCCGGGTGGGGCGTGCGAACGCATGCGCGGCGTGATGGCCACGCGAGTGCGGAAAATTATAGCCAGCGCCGCCGCTCACCGGCAATCGGGCCGCGGCGGCGCATCAGTCGATCGATTGCGCCTGCGCGGAGGCGGTGCTTTGCAGCTGGAAGTGGCCGTCGTCGTTGAAGAGCCAGCCTTCCATCAGTTCGAGCCGGCCGTTGCCGTCGAGCAGCCGCGACGGCGGCGCCGGCAGCGGAGCCGAGCGGCGCAGCGACGCGAGCGCGAGCGCTTCCGCTTCGCTGTCGCCGTTGCTGCGATAGACGGATGCGTTGACGACGCGGCCGCTGCCATCGACGGTGAAGGCGACGACGACGAGCGAGCGGAGCATGGCCTGCGGTGTGCCGTGCAGCATGCCGGACGGATTGCGTTCGGCGACACGATGCGCGACCTCGACGCGATACTGGTCGAGATTGCCGCTGCGTATGACCGACGGAATCGTCAGGACCGAGCGTAGCGACGAAGGCGGCGTGATCGTGCACGCGGCGAGCAGGGCGACGGCGGCCAGCGCGGCAACACGCAGCCGGGCGACGCGCGGACGGAGAAGGGGGCGCATGAGGTGATGGCCGGGAGGGACGATAAAAAAATGATAGGCGTCCCGGCGCGAGACGATATGGGGAGAAACGCATAGCGCGCTGGATCGGCCGCCGGGATCGCTGATGATGACGGCCGGGCGCCGCGTCGAGCAACCGTGCAACGTGCGTCGTGATGTGACGCGACATGTGACAGCGGCCGCGGCGGACGCGCGTGTTGCAAGGTTGAAAGCCACGGCACGCTGCGATCGATCGTCCGGCTGGCGCAGCGGTCCGCCGAGGCGGCAATCTCGACCGCACCTCCCGGGCAATCGCCGGCGACGTGCGTCGGCCGGTTCAGAAGCCGTGCGTGACGAGCGACAGTACCGACAGGTCGGGGTGCGTGCCGTCGACGATGCTCTTGCCGATGTGGATGGCTTCGTGGGTCGCCTCGTCGAGGCTCGCGAAGCTTTCCTCGCCGTCCGCGTGAAACGGCACCGCATGGCCGGGCAGCGCCGGATTCACGCCCGGATGGCATACGTAGCCGGTGTAGGTATAGCGCGTGTCGCTGCCTGGCAGCGTGGCCGGCACGACATGGATCTCGAAGCCTTCGTAATCGACGTGGTCCGTCGCGGTCGACAGGTCGGTCATGGCGATCTCCGTGTGCCGCGCGCAGGGGGGGCGCGTGCGGCATCGAATACATCGAACACGCGGCGGCGTTCGTGTCGCCGTGTTGAACGAATTCTAGGCGATGGCGGGGCGGGCCGGGAGGCGTCCGGGGCGGTGTGCGGCGGCTGGTATCCGGGCGCGCGTACCGTGTCGATTCGGCGCCGATTCCACGAGCGAGCGACGGAAATGCGGATCATCGTATTTTTCGCGTCGGGCGCCGGTGCGCTGTCTGACGTGCTGGTCCGGTTTGCCTCGACCGAGCGCTGCTGCCCGCGCCCACCGGGCAGGTGCCGCGCGAGGCGCGGCGTGAACGCACGTTCCGTCTCGACCGACGGCGCGTGTCGCACCGCGACTTCGTTACTTGCAGCGCGCGTCCTTGCGCTGCACGACGACGATCACCGGATACTTCTGGCCATGGTCGAGTTCCACGCGCGCGACGACGGTCAGCGTCGCCGGATCGGAATCGTCGTACACGCTGACCTGTTCGTTGCGCAGGTAGGTCACGCCGGTGCAGTTCGACGTGCGTCCGTCGTCGCCCACCTTGCACTGAAGCTCGTTGTCCTTCAGGTAGTTGTACGGCGACGGGCTCGCGAGATATTCGCTGAGGCCGCGCGGCGAACCGCCGACGCCGGTCACGTACGCGATCGCGCACGACGCCTGCGCGTCGCTGCCGGAGACGGTGTCGGCCGCTGCATGCGTGCTGACGGCGGCCAGCAGGGCGACGAGCGACGAGACGAGGAAGGGCTTCATGACGTGGATTTCCCGTTTCGCGAATCGGAGCGCGGGATTGTAACGGCATCCGGCGCGACGCGTCGGAACGTGCGGGGCGCGCGCGAGCGGACAAACAAAAACCCCGTCATTCTGCGAATGGACGGGGTTCGGCGAACTTCCTGGCGGAAGCGGTGAGATTCGAACTCACGGACAGTTTCCCGTCGCTGGTTTTCAAGACCAGTGCCTTAAACCGCTCGGCCACGCTTCCACACGAGGCGGCATTGTAACCGAAATGCCGCGTCGTTCATTCGTTCAGTCGTCGCGCAGGAACAATTCCTGCAGGTCGTTGAGGAAACGCTGGCCGAGCGGCGTCGGTGCGATCTGCGTGAAATCGCGCGTGATCAGCCCGCGCCGTTCCGCTTCCTTCAGCGCCGGCTCGATCGTGCTCATCGGCAGGCCCGTGCGTTCCGCGAAGCTGTGCACGGGGAAGCCCTCGACGAGCCGCAGCGTGTTCAGCATGAATTCGAACGGCAGGTCGCGCGCGCCGACTTCACGCTCTTCCTGCACGGCCGTGCCGGCCTTCGCCTGCTCGATGAAGGTCGCCGGATGCTTGTAGCGCGCCTGCCGCAGGATCCGGTTCGGGAACGACAGCTTCGTATGGGCGCCCGCGCCGATCCCGAGATAGTCGCCGAAGCGCCAGTAATTCAGGTTGTGCTTGCACTGATGATTCGGCTTCGCGTATGCGGACACTTCATAGCGCCCGTAGCCGGCTTCGGCCGTGCGCGCATGGATCCATTCCTGCATGTCGGCCGACGCGTCGTCGTCGGGAACGACGGGCGGGAACTTCGCGAACAGCGTATTCGGCTCGAGCGTCAGGTGATACAGCGACAGGTGCGGCGGCGCGAACGCCAGCGCGGTCTCGATGTCGGTGCGGCATTCGTCCAGCGTCTGGTTCGGCAATGCGAACATCAGGTCGAGGTTGAAGTTGTCGAAGTTCTTCGCGGCGATCTCGACGGCCGCGCGTGCCTGCGCGGTGTCGTGAATCCGGCCGAGCGCCTTGAGGTGCGCTTCGTTGAAGCTCTGGATGCCGACCGACAGGCGGTTCACGCCGCTGGCGCGGAACTGCGCGAACTTCGCGGCTTCGAACGTGCCCGGATTCGCCTCGAGCGTGATCTCGGCATCGGCGTCGAGCGGCAAGAGCGCGCGCACGTCGGACAGCATCCGGTCGAGGCCGGCCGCCGACAGCAGGCTCGGCGTGCCGCCGCCGATGAACACGGTATGCACCTGCCGGCCCCACACGAGCGGCAGCGCCTGCTCGAGGTCGGCGCGCAACGCGTCGAGATAGTCGGCTTCCGGGAACCGTTCGCCTTTCCATTCGTGCGAGTTGAAATCGCAGTACGGGCACTTGCGCACGCACCACGGGAAATGCACGTACAGCGCGAGCGGCGGCAGCGACGTGAGACGCACCTGGCCGGGCGACGTGAAGGTCGCGACGACGCGCGCGCCGGTGTCCGCGGCCTGGCTCATGCGACCTCCCGCAGCGAATGGGTATCGAGCAAACTCATGCTTCCTCCGCGAGCCGCGCGAGCAACGCCTTCAGCGCCAGCGCGCGATGGCTGTGCGTGTTCTTCACGGCCGGCTCGAGTTCGGCGGCCGTCGCGCCGAGCGACGGCAGGTAGAAATACGGGTCGTAGCCGAAACCGTGTTCGCCGCGTGGCGTATCGACGATCTCGCCGGCCCAGCGCCCTTCGGCGAACAGCGGCTCCGGATCGTCCGCATGGCGGACGAGCGCGAGCACGCAGCAGTAGTACGCGCGCCGGTCGTCGACGCCGCGCAGTTGCTCGACGAGATACGCGTTGTTCGCCGCGTCGCCCTTGTCGCGGCCCGCGCGCTGCGCGTAGCGTGCCGAATAGACGCCCGGCGCGCCGCGCAGCACGCGCACGCACAGGCCCGAATCGTCGGCGATCGCCGGCAGCCCGGTGAGCCGCGACGCGTGGCGTGCCTTGGTCAGCGCGTTCTCGATGAACGTGCCGAACGGCTCTTCCGCCTCCGGCACCGCGAGTTCGCCCTGCGGGACGATCTCGATGCCGACCGTCGAGAACAGCGCGGTGAATTCGCGCAGCTTGCCCGGGTTGTTCGACGCGAGAACGATGCGCGACAGCGGCGCGACGATGCGGTCGTCAGGCATGGCTCGCACCCAGGACCTCTTTCTGCAACTGCACCAGCTCGGCGATTCCGCCCTGTGCGAGGTCGAGCAGCGCGTTCATCTCGGCGCGCGAGAACGGCACGCCTTCGGCGGTGCCCTGGACTTCGACGAAGCCGCCCGCGCCCGTCATCACGACGTTCATGTCGGTGTCGCAGCGCGAATCTTCCGCGTAGTCGAGGTCGAGCACGGGCGCGCCTTCGTACACGCCGACCGAGATCGCGGCGACGTGGTCGGTGATCGGCGAGCGCGCGAGCTTGCCGGCCGCGATCAGCGTCGACACGGCGTCGTGCGCGGCGACGAACGCGCCGGTGATGCTGGCCGTGCGCGTGCCGCCGTCGGCCTGGATCACGTCGCAGTCGATATGGATCGTGCGCGGGCCGAGCGCCTCGAGATCGAACACCGCGCGCAGCGCGCGGCCGATCAGGCGCTGAATTTCCTGCGTGCGGCCCGTCTGCTTGCCGCGCGCGGCCTCACGGTCGCTGCGCGTGTGGGTCGCGCGCGGCAGCATCCCGTATTCGGCAGTCAGCCAGCCTTGCCCGCGCTCGCGCAGGAACTCGGGCACGCGCTCGGCGACGCTCGCGGTGCAGAGCACCTTGGTATCGCCGAATTCGACCAGCACGGAGCCTTCGGCGTGTTTCGTGTAGTGGCGCGTGAGGGCGACCTTGCGCAGTTCGTCGGCGCGGCGGCCGCTCGGGCGGGAAACGGAAGACGTCATGGGGAAATCGCGGAAGGAGAGGAAACCCCGATTTTAGCGCCGAACGGCGGGCGTGCCCGGCGGGGTGGTCCGCAAAAATGGGATAATGCGCGCTTCCCGCCCCGCGCCTTCCGATGCGCCGGGCGCCTCGATGTATTCCCCGCCCGCGAGGGCACCAGACGGCGAGACGAACCATGATCTACAGCATGACGGGCTACGCGAGCGCGACGCGCGAACTTGCGACGGCTGCCGGCAACGGCGGCACCAGCGTGTCGGTCGAACTGCGCACCGTGAACTCGCGCTTCCTCGATCTCAATTTCCGGATGCCGGACGACGTGCGTGCGTGCGAACCCGCGCTGCGCGAAATGCTGATGAACAAGCTGTCGCGCGGCAAGGTCGACGTGCGGATCAACCTGCAGCGCGGCGAGCAGAGCATCGGCGCGGGCGCGCTGAACCAGTCGGCGCTCGGCCAGCTTGCCGAGCTGGAACGCGCGGTGCTCGATTCGTTCCCGGGCGTCGGCCGCCTGCGCGCGGGTGAAGTCCTGCGCTGGCCCGGCGTGCTCGCCGAGAGCGGCGTGTCGGCCGAGGCGATCCGCGACGCGGTGCTCGCCTGCGGCAAGGAAGCGATCGGCGAGCTCGTCGTCGTGCGTTCGCGCGAAGGCGCGCAACTGGCGACGATGCTGCTGTCGAACGTCACCGAGATGGAGGCGATCGTCGCGCGCATCACGCCGCTCGTGCCGGAGCTGATCGCGAAGCATCAGCAGAAGATCGTCGAGCGGCTGCAGGAAGCGCTCGGCCTCGCGGCGCCCGAAGGCGGCTCGACGGTCGTCACGCGCGAGGAAGCCGCGGAGCGCATCCGTCAGGAAGTGACGATGTACGGAATCCGGATCGACATCGCGGAAGAGCTGTCGCGGCTCACCGCGCACCTGAATGAAACGCGTCACGTGATCGAGAAGGGCGGCCGCGTCGGCAAGCGTCTCGACTTCATGATGCAGGAACTGAATCGCGAAGCGAACACGCTCGGTTCGAAGGCGGCGGCGAAGGAACTCGCCGACGCGTCGATGGCGCTGAAGCTGCTGATCGAGCAGATGCGCGAGCAAGTGCAAAACCTGGAGTAACAGCAACATGACCGACCCTAACCGCGACGGCCACGCGTCGCATTCGCTGCATGGCGGCGTCTATCCCGGTAACCTGTTCATGGTCGTCGCGCCGTCGGGCGCCGGCAAGTCGACGCTCGTGAATGCGCTGCTGTCGAAGGACAGCGACATCTGCCTGTCGATCTCGTACACGACGCGCAAGCCGCGCCCGGGCGAGCAGGACGGCCAGCACTACCACTTCACGACCGTCGAGGATTTCCGCGCGCGTCACGCGGCGCACGAATTCCTCGAGAGCGCGGAAGTGCACGGCAACTACTACGGCACGTCGCGCGTCTGGATCGAAGAGCAGATGAGGAACGGCCACGACGTGCTGCTCGAAATCGACTGGCAGGGTGCGTTGCAGGTGAAGAAGCAGTTCCGCAACGCGGTCGGCATCTTCATCCTGCCGCCGTCGCTCGATGCGCTCGAAGAGCGCCTGAAGAAGCGCGGCCAGGACGAACCGAACGTGATCACGCGGCGCCTGCTGGCCGCCGGCAGCGAGATCGCGCACGCGTCGGAAGCGGAATACGTGGTGATCAACGAGAATTTCGAGCGTGCGCTCGCGGAACTCGAATGCATCGTCGCGGCGACGCGCCTGCGTTTTGCTTCGCAGTACGCGCGACACACGGAGCTGTTCATCGACCTCGGCGTCCATCTGCCCCACGCGGAATGACGCGGGGCACGAGGGACATAAGGTAGAATAAGGACTATATTCAGAAGGAATTACCAACATGGCTCGCATTACCGTCGAAGACTGCCTGAAGCAAATCCCGAACCGCTTCGAACTGGCGCTCGCCGCCACCTACCGCGCGCGGCAGCTCGCGCAAGGCCATACGCCGAAAATCGAAAGCCGCGACAAGCCGACCGTCGTCGCGCTGCGCGAAATCGCCGCCGGCCAGGTCGGCGTCGAGATGCTGAAGAAGGTGCCGGTGTAACGCGCATCCGGCCCGTTCCAGCCATGTAGTCCACGCGCGCAACGACTCGACCTGGAGGCGAATATGAGCACCACCCCATCGTCCGCCTCCGCGGATTCGACCACCGAAGCCACGGCCCAGTCGCCTGCGCGCCAGTACATCGACGCGGTCCTCGAACAGTCCTTCCGGCATCTGTTCGGGCCGACCGCCACACCGGAGCAGCCGCGCAAGCACGGCGTCGTTTCGATCGCGAAACTGACGGCCGCGCTTGCCGAGTATCTCGCTCCGGACGAAATCAAAGAGGTCAAGGCGGCGTTCCACTTCAGCGACGAAGCCCACCTCGGTCAATATCGCCAGAGCGGCGAGCCCTACATCACCCATCCCGTCGCCGTCGCGGAAATCTGCGCCGGCTGGAAGCTCGACGCGCAGGCCGTGATGGCCGCGTTGCTGCACGACGTGATGGAAGACCAGGGCGTGACCAAGAACGAGCTGGCCGAGCGATTCGGCCCGAAGGTCGCCGAGCTGGTCGACGGCCTGTCGAAGCTCGACAAGATGGAATTCCGCAGCCGCGAGGAAGCGCAGGCGGAAAACTTCCGCAAGATGCTGCTCGCGATGGCGCGCGACGTGCGCGTCATTCTCGTCAAGCTCGCCGATCGCCTGCACAACATGCGCACGCTCGGCGCGGTGCCGATGGAAAAACGCCGCCGCGTCGCGCGGGAAACGCTCGACATCTATGCGCCGATCGCGCACCGGCTCGGGTTGAACAACACGTATCGCGAGCTGCAGGACATGAGCTTCGCGAACTTCAACCCGCATCGCTACGCGACGCTCGAGAAGGCGGTGAAGGCCGCGCGCGGCAATCGCCGCGAAGTGATCAGCAAGATCCTCGAGGCCGCGCAGCGCGCGATGGCCGACGCGAAGATCGACGCCGAGATCACCGGCCGCGAGAAAACCATCTACAGCGTCTATCGCAAGATGCGCGACAAGCAGCTGTCGTTCTCGCAGGTGCTCGACGTGTACGGCTTCCGTGTCGTCGTCGACAGCCCGCTCGACTGCTACACGTGCATCGGCGCGTTGCACGCGCTGTACAAGCCGGTGCCCGGCAAGTTCAAGGATTACATCGCGATCCCGAAGATCAACGGCTATCAGTCGTTGCACACGACGCTCGTCGGCCCGTTCGGCGCGCCGATCGAGTTCCAGGTGCGTACGCGCAAGATGCACGAGATCGCCGAGGCGGGGGTCGCCGCGCACTGGCTGTACAAGAACGGCAGCGCGGATCTCAGCGACGTGCAGAAGCGCGCGCATCAGTGGCTGAAGTCGCTGCTCGATATCCAGAGCGAAGCGGGCGATTCGAGCGAATTCCTTGAGCACGTGAAGATCGACCTGTTCCCCGACGCGGTCTACGTGTTCACGCCGAAGTCGAAGATCATGGCGCTGCCGCGCGGCGCGACGGCGCTCGATTTCGCGTATTCGATCCACAGCGATCTCGGCAACCAGTGCGTGGCCGTGAAGATCAACAACGAACTGCTGCCGCTGCGCACCGAATTGAAGAGCGGCGACATCGTCGAGGTGATCACCGCGCCGTATTCGAAGCCGAACCCTGCATGGCTCGGCTTCGTGCGCACCGGCAAGGCACGCTCGGCGATCCGCCACTACCTGAAGACGATGCGCCTGAACGAGTCCGTGCAGCTGGGCGAGCGGCTCGTCGACCAGAGCCTGAAGGGCTATGGTCTCGCGCTGGCCGATGTCGAGCCGGAAGTGTGGGAGAAGCTCGTGCAGTGGACGGGCAACAAGAGCCGTCAGGAAATCTTCGCGGACATCGGCCTCGGCCGTCGCGTCGCCGCGGTGATGGCCAAGCGCATCGAGGTGCTGATGAGCGGCCGCGACGCGGACGACGATCTGCCGAAGTCCGAGCGGCATCCCGCGCATCATGCGCCGCCGGTCGTGATTACCGGCACCGAAGGGATGTCCGTGCAGTTGTCCGCATGCTGCCGGCCGATCCCGGGCGACGCGATCATGGGTTACATCGGCATCGGTCTGGGCATGGCGATTCATACGACGGACTGCCGTGTCGCGCAGCGCATCCATCGCCGCGATCCGGGCCGCTGGATCGACGTCGAATGGGCGCCGCAGCCGGGCCGCCTGTTCGATGTCGCGGTGAAGGCGTTGGTGAAGAACACGAAGGGCATCTTTGCGCGCGTCGCGGCGGACATCACGTCGGCCGACGCGAACATCGTCCATATCGCGATGGACGAGGATCTGACGCACGAATCGACGGTGCTGCGCTTCGTGATCCAGGTCAGCGACCGCGTGCATCTCGCGAACGTGATGCGGCGCGTGAGAACCAATCCCGACGTGATGCGGATCATGCGCGAGCGCTCGACCGACGACGGTGCGCATGCGCGCCATGACGGCGGCATGCGTATCGAGCGCGAGCGGCAGGACTACTGACGCTCACGTGCCCTGGCGGGTGGATTCGATGCTCGACGGACGGCGGCCAATGGCCGCCGTTTTCATTGACGCGGCCGAAAGGGCGCGTGACGTTGCCGGCGCGTTGCCGAAGGCGTGCGGGCGATGGTGCGAGTGAGGAGGGCGGGCGGTAAAAAGAAAAAGGGCTTTCCCGAAGGAAAGCCCTTTTAAGGTGGCGCGGCTGGCAGGATTCGAACCCACGACCCCTTGGTTCGTAGCCAAGTACTCTATCCAACTGAGCTACAGCCGCACGCAAAACGGTACTGCTTCAACTGTCGGAACCTTCTGCGATGGGAAGGCCCCCAAAAAAGTGGCGCGGCTGGCAGGATTCGAACCCACGACCCCTTGGTTCGTAGCCAAGTACTCTATCCAACTGAGCTACAGCCGCACGCAACAACAAACTTCTACTGCTTCGAACTGAAAGGGCCTTCGGTTCGGAAGGCCCTCGAAAAAGTGGCGCGGCTGGCAGGATTCGAACCCACGACCCCTTGGTTCGTAGCCAAGTACTCTATCCAACTGAGCTACAGCCGCACGCAGAAGCGGAAGTATAGCAGAGTCGTATAAAAAGGGAAGCCTTATTCGCGAATTTGGTGCCATGACCTTGGCCGGCCGCCCTTCGTGTACCCTTGGGGGATCAGTCATCCACGTTGAATCCGCATCATGAACAAGGCGTTTGTCAAAGAGTCGGACGGTGACGACGACGATCTTGACCAGGCTCAACCCGCGATTCCGGCGGGTGCGAAAAACTACATCACGCCGGCCGGCCACAAGCGGCTGCGGGACGAGCTGCTGAACCTGATCGACGTCGAGCGCCCCGAGGTCGTGCGGCTCGTGTCGTGGGCCGCATCGAACGGCGACCGGTCGGAGAACGGCGACTACATCTACGGCAAGCGGCGGCTTCGGGAGATCGATCGCCGCATCCGCTTCCTGACGAAGCGACTCGACCTCGCCGAAGTCGTCGATGCGAGCCGGCAGGAGAATGTCGACCAGGTGTTCTTCGGCGCGACGGTCGATTACGAGACGCCGGACGGCGAGGATCACACGGTGACGATCGTCGGGATCGACGAGGTCGACCTCGATCGCGGCTGCGTCAGCTGGATTTCGCCCGTCGCGCGTGCGCTGATCAAGGCGAAGATCGGCGACACCGTCACGCTGATGACGCCGGCCGGCCCGCAGCCGATCGACATACTCGACGTCCGGTATCCGGGGCGGGGCGACGCCTGAGCGTATCGGTCCGATGCAGCCAAGTAAAAGCGCCCCGAAGGGGCGCTTTTTTATTCGCGTGTACGTTGCGTTGGCGTTGCCGGTTGCTCAGAAGCGATGGCGCAGGCCGGCGGTCACCGCGATCTGCTTGTTGGTCGACGAAGCGCCACCGAGGCCATTGACATAGGCGCCGATGCCCAGGCCGTCCGTGCTGACTCGCTGATACACGCCTTGCACATACACGTCGGTCCGCTTGGACAGCGCATAGTCGGTCTGCAGGTTGAACTGATTCCAGCCCGGATGACGGCCGTCCAGGAAGCCGGCGGTGTACGTGTACGACCCGGCCAGCGACAAGGCCGGCGTGAGCGCGTAGCGCGCGTTCACTTCGTAGTTGTTGAAGCGGGCGAACGTGCCGTCGAGACCCAGGCCGCTCGACACGCCCGAGGCACCCGCGGAGATGCCGAGCGCCCGGTTCACACGCGTTTGCGTGAATACGAAGCCGGCCGTTGCGGGGCCGAACGTGTAGTTCAGGCCGCCGCCGAACACGCGCTGACGCTTGCCGACGAACGTGTTGTCGCCTGCCACCGCGCCGGCGCTGTTGGTGACCGCAGCTGCCGTGAGCCCCGAGATGTCGTTGTTCAACTGCAGGTAGCCGGCGCCGATGTTGAAGCCGGCGTAGGTATACGACACCCCCGCGCTGTATGCACGGTTGTTCGAGAACTGGTTGCTGTTCGAGAAGCCGTACAGCGCGCCGAACTTCAGGCCGCCGAAATTGACGCTCGTATATTTGACGGAGTTATTGATCCGGAACGAATTGTTCAGGTTGTCGTTGTCGAACGGGTGGGCAAATTGAGTGCCGCCGAATTGCGTGCCGGTCAGCGACAGCGGCCCGATGTAATCGACGACGCTATCGTATTGGCGACCGAGGGTGACGGAGCCAAACTGGTCTTGCGACAGGCCGACGAACGCCTGGCGGCCGAACTCGCGGCCATTTTGGCCCAGCGTGCCGTTGGCGATGTTGAAGCCGTTCTCCAACACGAAGATTGCTTTCAGTCCGCCGCCGAGATCTTCCGTGCCGCGCAGGCCCCAGCGGCTGCCGTTGATCTGGCCGCTGCGTTCCGACCATGAGCTATGCCCGCCCTGATTGTTCGTGTAGGTGATGCCTGCATCGATCAGGCCGTACAGCGTAACGCTGCTTTGAGCATGGGCTGCGGTAACGAATACACCCGACAACGCGGTGACGATCAGGGTTTTTTTCATGGATCTGTCTCCAAACAGGATGATGTCGATCGAACCTGCGGCGGACTGGCCGTGTTTTGCTTGACGCTGTAGCCGGCCCGGCAGAGCGGCGGTGCGCTTATCAGAAAGCCATCCGCAGTGTACGGAGGGTGCGAAGCGGGGGCGGCTCACGCTTTAAGAAATAGTGTATTTTGGAATTCGCAAAAATTGAAAAACTCGCGGAAACCATTACCTGGTAAGGGTTTGCGGCAGTGCGGCGAAGGGAAATAGCAATCAGGACTGCGTAACGGGTGTTGCGCGATTGCGACAGACGGTCAGCAGCGGACAGGAGCGGCTATAGCGCGATTATTGACACATCGGCAATAGAGGTTTGTGTGGAGCATGGATAATGAAAGGTGGTTCTCTCGCTATACTGCGATCTCTGCTTTCCGAAGCAGACTTTTTCGTTGACGGAAAAGATCTCCAAACCTTTGTCGGCGCGACTTCCCAGTCGCGCTTTTTTTTGCCCCGCTGCCCGCTGCGCTTACCGCGTGTACGAGCGGCGCTTGCGCTTGCCCGCGGGCGTGGCATCTTCTGCTTCGACCGGCGGCGGTGTGTAGGTCCAGTCTTCCATCACGTAGTGACGGGCATCCAAGGGCGATGCGAGCAGGTTCTGCCAGTGATCGCCGTGCCACGTCATATCGAATTCGGTGTCGCACGGCGCTTCGCGCGCGGACTCGGCCAGGGCGCGGGACTTGCGACGTACGCGTCCGAGCCGGCTCGCGAAGCGCTTGATTCCGTCCAGCCACATGACCCTCTCCTTCCTTTCGGCGTTGATTCAGGATCGCAACGTCCCCGGATTTCCGCAACCCGGAAAAAACCCGAGGATTTTACCGGGTCGATTTGTCCCCGGTAGTAATTTCACGGACTGCATTATTAGCGATCCGGTCCCGGTAATATTGACAGGTTTTTGATGCGAACCAATTAATCAAAGGCGATGGTGTACCGATTCCAGTGGTATTAGCGTCTTTTCGATAAAAGAGCCGCCAAAAATTTTCTTGACGCACCCGGATTGTCCAATTTATAAAGTCAGCACTCCGTCCTCGGGCGGCGTGCTGGTGCGGGTGCCGGCACAATGTTTCGGGATTTCGGGTAACGGCTATAAAAATAGCTTTTTTGATCTTATCGAGTGGGGAACGAAGACATGGATACCGGTATCGTGAAATGGTTTAACGATGCTAAAGGCTTTGGTTTTATTACGTCGGACAATGGCGGTGAAGATTTGTTTGCGCACTTTTCCGAAATCCGGATGGACGGCTTCAAGACGCTGAAGGAAAACCAGCGTGTCTCGTTCGACGTCAAAGTCGGGCCGAAAGGCAAGCAGGCAGCGAATATCCAGGCGGTCTGACGCGCCACGCATTGCCGATCACGTCCGGCCCCCGCATCGCGGGGGCTTTTTGCTTTCCGGGGACGGAACGACCCCGTCCGGGCTGGTCGCGAGTGCGCATGCCGGTGCATACTCACGGAAGCATCGTTTCCCGGTCTTTTCATGTCCGCTTCCCGTCCGTCCGATCCCGCCAGCGAACAGCCGCTCGTCTTCGTCGACCTTGAAACCACCGGCGGCTCGCTCGCCGATCACCGCATCACCGAAATCGGCGTGGTCGAAATCGGGCCGCTCGGCGTATCGACGTGGACGAGCCTCGTCAATCCGGGGCAGGCGATTCCGCCGTTCATCCAGCAACTGACTGGCATTTCGGACGCGATGGTGCGTGACGCGCCGACGTTCGCGTCGCTCGCGCCGGCACTGTTCGAGCGGCTCGACGGCAAGCTGTTCGTCGCGCACAACGCGAGCTTCGACCGCGGCTTCCTGCGCGCTGAATTCGAGCGCGCCGGGCTGGCCTTCAATCCCGATGTGCTCTGTACGGTGCGGCTGTCGCGCGCGCTGTTTCCGCGCGAATCGCGGCATGGGCTGGATGCGCTGATCGAACGGCATGGGCTCGTTCCGGCCGCGCGCCATCGCGCGCTGGCCGATGCCGACCTGCTCTGGCAGTTCTGGCGCCAGTTGCACGACATCGTGCCGCTCGAGCGGCTGCGCGAGCAGATCGCGCGGACGACGCGCCATTTCCGTCTGGGCGGCGATCTCACCGAGGCCTGGCTGGATACCGCGCCGGCAGGGTGCGGTGCGTATGCGCTGTTCGGGGAGCGCGACGAAGCGCTGTATGTCGGCCGCAGCGTGCGCGTGCGGCAGCGGCTGCGTGCGCTGCTGACCGGCGAGCGCCGCTCGTCGAAGGAAATGCGGCTCGCGCAGCAGGTGCGGCGCGTCGAATGGCGCGAGACCGGCAACGAGCTCGGGGCGATGCTCGCCGAAGCGCAATGGATCGCGCGGTTGCGCCCGTCGTACAACCGGCGCCCCGCAGCCGACGCCGTCCGCGCGGGCGGGGCGCCCTGGCCGTTCGAAGGCGCCGTCGCGTTCGAGGCGAGCGGAGAGCGCCGCCTGTTTCACGTGATCGACGGCTGGTGCTATCTCGGTTCGGCGGAGTCGCTCGATGCGGCGGCGCGGCTCGTGGCCGACGCGACGGACGGCACGTTCGAACCGTTCACCCATCGCCTGCTGCAGACACATCTCGCGCGCGGCCTGCAGGTGATTCCGCTCGTGGCGCTCACGCCGGCGGATTGAGCGCCGCGACGGGCCTTCGTCACTGCACCCGCGTCAGCCGATCGCGCTGGCTCCGCCGGCGGAGCAGACGTGCGACAGCGCGGTATCGAGTGCCTGCGTCTGCGTGGAATCGTAGCGCGTGAGCGTCTTCCAGTTCGCGATGCTGCGCGCGAGCCGCGCCTGGCAATCGGGCGCCTCGCGAAGCGGGGCGACCTGCGCGAGACCGGAGAGCATCTTCTGCGTCAGCCGGTCGAGTGCCGGCCGCGTGCTGGTGGCGAGATCGGGCGGCGCGCCTTCCGGTGGCCGCGTCGTGCGCCAGGTCGCGAACAGTGCGTTCTGCACGTCCTTGCTTGCCGTGATCTGATCCCCGAAGAACGTTCGGGCGAACGCGGGATCGACGCCGGCCTGGCCGGCACGTTTTTCGACCTCGGTGAGCAGGGCCGCTTCGCGCGGCCGGTCCTCGATGGCCTTGTGATTCGCCCATTTCCATCGCGCCACGGGTTCGGCGAGCGCGAGGCGCTGCGACGCGAGCGCAACGACGTTGGTGAGGGCGGTGTCGTCGCCGTCTGCACGGGCGGTATGCGGCGACGAAAGGAGCGTGACGCCGAGCGCGGCGACAGCGAGGCTGGCACGAATGGCTTGCTTCATCGGAACGATCGGGAGAGCCGGGCGGGCCGGACGTGGAAAACCAGAAGAATAGACGAAGACAGTCGCGCGGCGTAGCGTCGCGACAGGAGAATCAGCAGGCGTGCTGATCCGGCACCGTCAGGCTGTTGCGGCCCGGGTGCGAGGCGAATTGCGCGCGAAGCGCACGGAGGAACCGCACGATAGCGAGGATCGACACGCGGCGGTTACAGAACCGGACTGACGTTCACTTCGGCGCGTACAGCTTGTGCTGCTCGTCGAAGAATGCCCGAACGTGTTCAGGCAATTCGGCGAGGAATTCCACGCCGACGGGTTCCGGATCCGGGCTCATCACTTGCTCGGGCGGTGGCATGCGAGTTGGTCTTTCGTCCATGATCGTTTCTCCAGCAGGTTCAATGATTATCAACCTCGCGCTCGAATTTATGCCAGCGGCGAATCGTTAGATTTTGTCTCTGTTGTATTAACGGCACATGCGCTCCGACGCGAAGTGCGATGCCCGGTATTGCCGCTTCGCGATCGGCAACAATCGGGCCGCTTGTTATACTTGCGCGCACTTTTTCCTGGACCGCGATGAGACGAACGACGCGATGGATCGGCCTCGTATGGCTGGCGCTGGTACTGAACGTACTGTCGCCCGTCGTCGGCTACGCGCGTCTCGCGTCGAGCGGCTCCGGCACCCTCACGCTCGAGTTGTGCAGTGCAGCGGGCGCGCGTCAGGTCGTGCTCGCGCAAGCGGGCGACGACCGCGACACGTCGTCGCTCGACCATGCCGGCGTCCCGCATTGCGTGTACTGCCCCGGCTTCGCGGCCAACGTCGCGCTCGGCACGAGCCTGCCCGCGCTGCCGGGCTTCGTGCGCACGTTCGCGTATCGGGTGGCCGCGCCGGTCGTTTCCGATGTGCCCCGCAAGGGCATCCGTCTCGCGCAGCCGCGCGCCCCGCCTGAAAACGTTCCGGTCTGATTGATGTCGTCCGCGCGCCCCGGTGGCGCGCGAGCCGCCCGCGGCCCCGGTCCGCGCGTCGCGCCGTTCGTGCGCGGCTTGCGCCCCTGTGTCCGGCGGCGTCCGCTCACGTTTTCAGGAACTCACTCATGTCGTTCACCTTTGCCGCGCGGCCCTCGCGCGGCCGGCTCGCGCTCGCCTGCGCGGCCGCTTTCGCATGGCCCGCCGCTTACGCGACTTCGACCGACGATGTACGCGCCGAGGCCACCCGCGGCGGTGGCGTCGATCGTCCCGCCGCCGCGCCGGCTGCCGCTGGTGTCGCGGCAGCGTCCGCACCGGCCGGCGATACGCTGACCGCCGTCAGCGTGACCGCGCAGCGTCAACCGGTCGACCCGGATACGCCGGCCGTCGTCACGTCGATCACGCGCGAGCAGATCGATGCGCACACCAACGTCACCACCGAGGACGCGCTGAAGTACGCGCCGAACCTGATGGTCCGCAAGCGCTATATCGGTGACCGCAACAGCATATTCGCGGGTCGCGACTTCAACGAACTGCAGAGCGCGCGCGGGCTTGTCTATGCGGACGGCGTGCTGCTGTCGAACCTGCTCGGGTCGAGCTATGCATACCCGCCGCGCTGGTCGCTGATTCCGCCCGACGACATCGCGCGCGTCGACGTGCTCTATGGCCCCTTTTCCGCGCTCTATCCGGGCAACGCGATCGGCTCCACCGTGCTGCTCACCACGCGCCGCCCGGAACAACTCGAGGCGTCGCTGTCGACGCAGTTCTTTACGCAGCGCTACCACGACGGCTACGGCTTTGCCGACAGCTTCGGCGGCAATCACCAGACGGCGCGGATCGCGAACCGCGTCGGCCGGTTCTGGTTCGCGCTGTCGCTCGACCGGCTGGAAAACAACGGCCAGCCGATGCAGTACGCGAGCCCCAATTCGGCCTACAACCCGAAACTGGGTGCCGCCGTGCCGGTGACGGGCGCCGCGACGGATATCGGCCCCAACGGCAAGCCACGGACCATCGTCGGCGCGCAGACGATCGAGCGGACCGAACAGCTCAACGAGACGGTCCGGATGGGCTATGCGTTCACCGATCACGTCGATGCGACGCTGACGCTGGGGCATTGGGAGAACCATTACCGGCAGCACGGCGAGACCTTCATGCGAGATGCGACGGGCAATCCCGTCTACGGCGGCAACGTGTCGATCGGCGGCCAGAATATGACGGTCGCGCCGAATGCGTTCGCGCCGCAGCGCGGCGACCAGGAGAACTGGCTGTACGCGCTCGGGTTGAACGGCCGGCTCGATTCCGGCTGGCGGCTGTCGGGCGTCGTGTCCGCGTACGACGTGTCGCGCGACGTGCTGCGCGCGGCCTCGACCGTGCAGGGTGGGGCGGGCACGCTGTTCCAGGGCGACGGCACCGGCTGGCGCACGCTCGACCTGAAGGCCGAGGCGCCGGCAGTGAAAGGTCATACGTTCACGTTCGGCTATCACTACGACAACTACTTCCTGCGCAACGTCACGTACAACACGGCCGACTGGCTGGCCGGCCCGACCACGTCGCTCGCGAGCGTCTATCGCGGCGACACGCGCACGCAGGCGCTGTTCGGGCAGGACGCGTGGCGTTTCGCGCCGCGCTGGCTCGCGACGCTCGGGCTGCGCTACGAGCGCTGGAACGCGTATGGCGGCGCGCTCGGCAATGCGCGCGGCACGCTCGGCTATGCGGACCGCGGCGCGAACGCGCTGTCGCCGAAAGTCGCGCTGCAGTGGGACGCGACGGAGGTCTGGCGCTTCCGGCTGTCGTTCGCGACCGGCACGCGGTTCCCGACGGTCGGCGAATTGTTCCAGGGCACGATTTCGAACAACGCGATCGTCAACAACAACCCGAACCTGCGGCCGGAGAAGGCGATCGACTGGGACTTCACGGCCGAACGCGACGTGGGCGTCGGCGTCGTGCGCGCGAGCGTGTTCCAGAGCGATCTGCGCGACTCGATCTACAGCCAGACGACGGTGTCGGGCGCGACCACCGTCACCAACATCTCGAACGTCGACCGCGTGCGCGTGCGCGGCGTCGAACTCGCGTTCAGCGGCGAGAACGTCGGGGTGCGCGGGCTCGATCTCGACGCGAACGTATCGGCGAGCAACGCGCAGATCCTCGCCGATGCCGCGAACCCGGCCTACGTCGGTTCGCGTTTCCCGCGCATTCCTCGCATGCGCGCGAACCTGCTCGCGTCGTATCGCTTCGACGAGCACTGGCTCACGAGCGTCGGCGTGCGCTACTCGGGCCGCCAGTTCAACACGCTCGACAACAGCGACGTGAATCCGGAAGTCTACGGCGGCACGAGTTCATTCACGGTCGTCGATCTGAAGGCGCGCTACCGCTTCGATCGTCACTGGACCGCGTCGGCCGGCATCGACAACGTGACGGACCGCCGCTACTACACGTTCCACCCGTATCCGGGCCGCACGTTCTATGGAGAACTGAAATGGTCGCTGTGAAATCGAGGCCGCGGGCGGCGCTCGATGCGGGATGGCGAGAGGCGATGTCGCGCCCCGTGTGGATCGGGCGCGATGGCGTGCATGAAGCGCGCGGCGGATTGCTGAAGGCCGACGTGCTCGACGGCAGGTGGCGGCACGCGAAGCGCTGACGGAGCCGGTGGCGCGCGGCGAACCGGCTGTGCGCCGCGCCCGATGCGAAAACGCGCCCGAAGGCGCGTGGAGAGAAACGTCAGGCCGCTCGCCTGAATAGCCGGATCACGAACAGCAGGATCACCGCGCCGATGACCGCGACAATCACCGAGCCGATGAAGCCGCTGCCGATGCTGATGCCGAGCAGCCCGGCAAGCCAGCCGCCGATCACCGCGCCGACGATCCCGACGATGATGTCGACGATCAGCCCGAAGCCGCCGCCCTTCACGAGCAAGCCGGCAAGCCAACCGGCGATCGCGCCGATGATGAGCCACATAATCAAGCCATGAGTCATGGTGGTCCTCTCCTTGGGTTGAGTCGAAATGACCGGGCACCGGCTGTCGCACGCCGCAAGCGGGTTGAAAGCGGCATGCGGCCGTCGCGCCGCCCACGCAATGTAACGCGATAGACGGGTCAGGATCGTTAAGTAATGTTATGCACCCTTAAGCAGATTTTCCAGGGGATTTGTCTGGGTACGGCACGATTCGTGTGCGTGCGATGCATGGTGAGCGTGAGATCGATGTGACGGCCATGTCGCCTGCGTGTGCGTCGTGCCGGGGGCGAGCACGGGCCGTCGGCTGCACGAGATAGAGGATGCCGTTGCATGCGCTGGTCACGTCGAGCAGCCGGTCTTCATCGTCATGGCCGCGGGAGGTCGTGCCGCCGCGTACCGCGAGGGGCGGCCGATGCGATCGACGGGCGTGAATGGGGGAAATGTCGTGCGGAGGTGTCGGCGGGGTTGCGCAGACAATGTGCCGCCACGATGATCGCGACGGACAACGTGCGCATGCGGTTGCCGAACGCGGACGCGAAGGTCGTGGGCTGTGTGATGGGACAGTGCGTCGCCGAGGGACTGCAGGATTTCGGCGACGGAAAAGAGAAAAGGCCTG
Source organism: Burkholderia cenocepacia (assembly GCF_014211915.1). Classification (NCBI taxonomy): domain Bacteria; kingdom Pseudomonadati; phylum Pseudomonadota; class Betaproteobacteria; order Burkholderiales; family Burkholderiaceae; genus Burkholderia; species Burkholderia cenocepacia. Next base: position 1,537,781 of record NZ_CP060039.1, read on the forward strand.
ACAAGCGATGCTTGTCAGGCCTTTATATCTTGGTGCCGGAGATAGGAGTCGAACCTACGACCTTCGCATTACGAATGCGCTGCTCTACCAACTGAGCTACACCGGCAGCAGAGAAATGAAATTATATGGTGAAATCCGCGACCTTGGCAATAGGTTTTGCGAAATTTTTTCAGCTTGCTGCGGCTGCTTCGCGAAACCTTCGATCCGGCGGACTTTCCGCTTTCACTTCACTGCGACGCGACCCGTTAGGGCCACATCGCGAAGGCGCGATTGTACTGATGTCTCGCACCCTCGTCCAGTGCTGCAGTGCAATTATTTTGCTTCGTCGTGATAGCCGGTCACGCGCTCGACTTCGTTCTTCGAACCGAGGAACACGGGCACGCGCTGGTGCAGGCCGGTGGGCTGCACTTCCATGATGCGCTGCGTACCGGTCGTCGCCGCGCCGCCCGCCTGTTCGACGATGAACGACATCGGGTTCGCTTCATACATCAGGCGCAGCTTGCCCGGACGATCGGGCGTGCGCTTGTCGGCCGGGTACATGAAGATGCCGCCGCGATTCAGGATCCGGTGCACGTCGGCCACCATCGACGCGATCCAGCGCATGTTGAAGTTGTCGCCGCGCGGGCCGTCCTTGCCGGCGTTCAGCTCGTCGACATAGCGCTTGACCGGGTCGTACCAGTGGCGTGCGTTCGATGCGTTGATCGCGTATTCGCGCGTGTCGGCCGGGATCTGCATGTTGCTCTGCGTGAGCACCCACGAGCCGACTTCGCGGTCGAGCGTGAAGCAGTTCACGCCGTTGCCGGTCGTCAGCACGAACACCGTCTGCGGGCCGTACACCGCATAACCCGCGGCGACCTGCTCCGTGCCGGGCTGCAGGAACGATTCCTCGGTCGCCTGCTTGCCGTCCGGGCAGCGCAGCACCGAGAAGATCGTGCCGATCGACACGTTCACGTCGATGTTCGACGAGCCGTCGAGCGGATCGAACACGAGCAGGTATTCGCCGCGCGGGTAGTTCGCCGGGATCGGGAAGAACGTTTCCATTTCTTCCGACGCCATCGCGGCGAGGTTGCCGCCCCATTCGTTCGCGTCGAGCAGGATCTCGTTCGACAGGATGTCGAGCTTCTTCTGCACTTCGCCCTGGACGTTCTCGCTGCCGGCGGTGCCGAGCGCGTCGCCGAGCGCGCCCTTCGACACGTTGTAGCTGATCGCCTTGCACGCGCGGGCGACGACTTCGATCAGCAGGCGCAGGTCGGCGGGGAGGTTGTTGGTCTCACGTTGCTGTTCGATCAGGAACTTCGACAGCGTGGTGCGGCGGGCAATGGACATGACAGACTCCGAAAGGCCAAAGAATCCTTGAATGGCCGCAATTTTACCCGTCGCGCCTTCGGTGCCGCCGGCTTTTTTCGTCCGGTTACATGGCCCGGCCACCGAATCGGCGCGGTATCGGGCGGCGACGCCGGGCGGGGCGCGCTTGGTCGCGCAGCCCGTCCGAGCGGTCCGACCCCGCGATTGGGTGCGGTTACAGCCGTGGTCGTGCAATAAAAAGCCGGCGCCGCGGGAAGCGGCACCGGCTCGAGCGTGCGGACGCGACAGGTCGAACGCGCGAGTTACGCGAGCGCCTTCTCGACGATCTCTCGCACGTCACGCGATTTCGCGCCGGCAGCGACCTGTTCGAGCGCGTCGCGCATCCGGTCGCGCAGCGCCGGCGTGAAGCGGCGCCACAGTTCGAGCGAGCGCGCGAGGCGTGCCGCGACCTGCGGGTTGATCGCGTCGAGCGCGAGCACCTGTTCGGCCCAGAACGCGTAGCCCGAGCCGTCGGCCGCGTGGAATTGGGCCGGATTCGCCGCGCAGAAGCTGAAGATCAGCGAACGTGCGCGGTTCGGGTTCTTCAGATTGAACGCGGGGTGGGCGAGCAGCTTGCGCACCTTCGCGAGCGTCGGCTGCGCGGGCGTGCCGCGTTGCGCCGCCTGCATCGCGAACCACTTGTCGATCACGAGCGCTTCCTTCTCGAAGCGACGGTAGAAGTCGTCGAGCGCCTTCTCGGCCGGTTCGTTCGCGCCCGCCGCGGCCGCGGACAGCAGCGCGCCGAGCGCCGCCGCGCGATCGGTCATGTTGTTCGCCGCGTCGTACTGGGCGGTGGCGAGGCGCACGGCATCGGCCGGGTCCTCGAGTTCGGCGAGATACGCGAGCGCGAGGTTCTTCAGCGCGCGGCGGCCCGAGGCTTCCGGCGTCGGCTCGTAGGCGCCGGGCGTCTGGTGCTGCTCGTACGCGGCGAGCCAGTCGGCGCGCAGCGCGGTCGCGAGCTGGCGACGCACGAACTGGCGCGCGCGATGCACGGCAGCCGGATCGGCCTCGGCCATCTGGTCGGCGAGGTAGGTTTCCGACGGCAGCGTCAGCGCGAGTTCGCGGAATGCCGGCGACAGGCTTTCATCGGTCAGCACGCGGCGGAACGCGGCGACGAAGTTCTCGCCGAGCGTGAGCGGCGCGTTGGCGGCGGCACGCGCGGCGAGCGTCAGCAGCGCGCGCGTCGCGAGGCGCTGGCCGGCCTCCCAGCGGTTGAACGGATCGCTGTCGTGCGCGAGCAGGAACGCGAGATCGTCGTCGCTGTAGTCGTACTCGACGATCACCGGCGACGAGAAGTTGCGCAGCAGCGACGGCAGCGGCGCTTCCGGCACGTCGACGAACGTGAAGGTCTGCTCGGTGTCGGTGAATTCGAGCACGCGCGTCGTGCCCGAGGCGGCGGCTTCGCCGTCCAGACGCAGCGGCAGGTCGCGGCCGTCGCGGCCGATCAGGCCGATCGCGAACGGGATCAGCAGCGGCCCTTGCTGCGTTTCGCGCGCGGCCGGCGACGCGTCGCCGTAGCCTTGCGCGAGGGTGACCGTGTAGCGGCGCGCGGCCGCATCGTACGCGGTGCGCACCGACACGCGCGGCGTGCCGGCCTGGCTGTACCAGCGCTCGAACTGTGCGAGGTCGCGCCCGTTCGCGTCGGCCATCGCGTGGCGGAAGTCGTCGCAGGTCACCGCATGGCCGTCGTGGCGCTTGAAGTAGAGATCCATCCCCTTGCGGAAGCCGTCGCGGCCGAACAGCGTCTGGTACATCCGCACGACTTCCGAGCCTTTCTCGTAGACGGTCATCGTGTAGAAGTTGTTGATCTCGACGTAGCTCTCCGGGCGCACCGGGTGCGCCATCGGGCCGGCGTCCTCGGCGAACTGCAACTGGCGCAGCACGCGCACGTCCTCGATGCGCTTGACCGCACGGGCCGCCGATTCGACGTCGTCGCCCGCGGCCATGTCGGCCGAGAACTCCTGGTCGCGGAACACCGTCAGGCCTTCCTTCAGGCTCAACTGGAACCAGTCGCGGCAGGTCACGCGGTTGCCGGTCCAGTTGTGGAAGTACTCGTGGCCGACCACCGACTCGATGTTCGCGAAATCGGTGTCGGTCGCGGTCTCGGGGTTCGCCAGCACGTACTTCGTGTTGAAGATGTTGAGCCCCTTGTTCTCCATCGCGCCCATGTTGAAGTCGCCGACCGCGACGATCATGAAGCGGTCGAGATCGAGCTCGAGGCCGAAGCGCTTTTCGTCCCAGCGGATCGAGTGGATCAGCGAATCCATCGCGTGTCGCGTCTTGTCGAGATCGGCCGGTTCGACCCACACCTGCAGCAGCTTTTCCTTGCCGGAGCCGGTCGTGATCGTTTCCTCGATCGCGACGAGCTTGCCCGCGACCAGCGCGAACAGATAGCTCGGCTTGCGGAACGGGTCTTCCCATTTCGCGAAGTGGCGGCCGTCGGGCAGGTCGCCCGAATCGACGAGGTTGCCGTTCGACAGCAGCACCGGGTACGCGGCCTTGTCGGCGCGCAGCGTGACGGTGTACGACGCCATCACGTCGGGGCGGTCGAGGAAGTAGGTGATGCGGCGAAAGCCTTCGGCTTCGCACTGCGTGAAGAAGTTGCCGCTCGACACGTACAGGCCCGACAGCGTCGTATTCTGGTCGGGTGCGCACGCGCTTTCGAGCGTCAGCTCGAACGCGTCGGGCACGTTCTCGACCGTCAGGCCGTGCTCGTGCGCGCGCACCGCGCCGTGCGGCGCGCCGTCCAGCCGCGCGCCGAGGAATTCGAGCGCCTCGCCCATCAGCTCCAGGTGCGGCGCGGGCGCGGCATCCGGATTGCGGCGCACGCGCATCGTATTCCTGACGATCGTGCGGGCCGGCGCGAGATCGAATTCGAGTGCGACGGAATCGATGAGGAAGGCCGGCGGCGTGTAGTCGGCGCGGCGGATCACGGTGGAGGAGGCGTTGTCGGACATGGTCGTCGAGATCGGTGGAGTGGGGGACGGGCCCGTTGCGCGGGCCAGGCGAACCGGGCCATTGTACAAAGGCTTGCGGCTGCGTGCCGGGCGAACTTTTTACCGCTTCCGGGAGTCCGCGTATTATCGGCATCCCGTTGTGCTTCGCGCGGTGCGACGAACGGGTGACGGATCGACGAGGATCAACATGAAACGCGAATGGATTTTTCGCGGTGCGGGCTGGGCGGCGGCGCTGTGCGTCGCGCTGCTGACGGGCTGCACCAGCTACGTGACCACCCAGGTCACGGCCTTCTCCGACTGGAGCGGCAGCGACGCGACCCGCACCTATGCGTTCACGCGCACGGATGCGCAGAAGAACAGCATCGAACAGTCGACCTACGAGCCGATCGTTGCGAACGAGTTGTCCGCGTATGCGTTCCGACAGGTGCCGCAGTCGCAGGCACGCTATCTCGTCGGGCTGACCTATGCGGTCGGCAGCGATCTCGTGACGGTGCCGCAGCCGGTCTACTATGACCCGTGGTTCATGGGACCCGGGCCGTACTGGCGGGGCGGGCCATGGAGTCCCTGGGGTCCGTGGGGCCCCTGGGGGCCGATGCCGGCCGGCTATGTCGCGCAGACCTACCAGGTGTTCGACTACACGCTGGGCATCCGCATCACCGAGCGTGCGACGGGCAAGGAGGTCTACAACGTGTCGGCGCGCACGACCGGCGACAACGGCACGCTGCTGTACGCGATGCCGTTCCTCGCGCGCAGCGCGCTCGCCGATTTCCCGTTGTCGAACGGCGCGGTCCGCACGATCCGGCTGCCGGTCGACAAGCGCGGCGGCCCGGCGGCGCCGGCCGCCAACGAGCGCGCGGTGCCGGCCGCGCCCGCATCGGGCGCGGCCGTCGCGAAGTAGCGCGACGGCCAACTCGGCGCGGCTGTCCGGCCGCGCCAGCCACCTCCCTGTCTGTCAGACCCCGATACCCAGCAGCGCCAGCGCGCCGAGCACGACGAACAGCACGGCCGCGATCCCGTGCACGAGCTTGGTCGGCAGGCGGTGCGCGAAACGGTCGCCGAGCAGGATCGCCGGCACGTTCGCGAGCATCATCCCGAACGTCGTGCCGGCCACGACGCCGATGTAATCCTGGAAGCGCGCGGCCAGCGCGACGGTCGCGATCTGCGTCTTGTCGCCCATTTCCGCGAGGAAGAACGCGACCAGCGTCGCGCCGAACACGCCGAGCCGCGAGCGGGTCGCATTGGCCTCGTCCTCGTCGAGCTTGTCCGGCACCAGGATCCACAGCCCCATCGCGATGAACGAGAACGCGAGCGCCCAGCGCATGATCGACGGCGTGACGAGCACGCCCAGCCATTCACCGAGCGCGCCGGCGAAACCGTGGTTGACGAGCGTCGCGACGAGCACGCCAAGAATGATCGGCACCGGCTTGCGATAGCGCGCGGCCAGAACGAGGGAAAGCAGTTGGGTCTTGTCGCCGATTTCAGCGAGGGCGACGGCGCCGGTGGAGATCAGGAAGGCTTGAGACACGAATGGGGTTCCACGGGCCGTTGTTGTGCGTGCGAGCGACGATCCGCCGCGCGCCGGGCCCTGATGCGGCGCGCAGTGAACCATCGGTCTCGCCAGGCCAACGTGGCTGCGGCCGCCATGGCCGAACGGCCAAGTCTGTTGACGGACGCCTCCGTCACGATGCGCGCCGGGGGCACGGGACATCGAGCGGAGCGGCTACTCCCCAATGAGCGGCGAATTCTAGCATGGCCCGTTGCGCGCGGGAAAGCGGCCAGGCCGCCGTGCCGCGTACCGGAGGGTTTCGATTGCCGGCATGCACGGCGGCCAAGCGGCCGCGCATGCCGGACGGGCACCCGCGGGCAACCCGCGGACGTTACGCGGCGGCCGGGCGGCGCGCGGCGCCGCGCTCGTGCACGAGTTCGCCGGCTGCATAGGTGCGGTACACCGCGCGGTCGTCGCCGAGCAGCGCGAACGCGAACAGCAGTTCCTCGAGCGACTCCGCGCGCTTCGTGCGGCGCGCGAGCAGCGGCGTCGCCTGCGGATCGAGCACGACGAAGTCGGCTTCGGTGCGCGGCTTGAGCGTGCCGACCGTGTCGGCGAGATCGAGCGCCTGCGCGGCGCCGGCCGTCGCGAGCCAGAACATCCGCGTGGCGGTCAGGTGATGGCCCGACAGCCGCGCGACCTTGTGCGCCTCGTTCATCGTCTGCAGCATCGAGAACGACGTGCCGCCGCCGACGTCGGTCGCGAGCGTGACCGGCACGTCATGTTCGCCGGCCTTGTCGAAGTCGAACAGGCCGCTGCCGAGGAAGAAGTTGGATGTCGGGCAGTGCGCGACGACGGTGCGTGTCTCGGCCATCCGGCGGCGATCCTCGTCGTCGAGATGGATGCAGTGACCGTACACCGCGCGCGGACGCAGCAGCCCGTAGCGGTCGTAGATGTCGAGATAGCTGCGATGGCCGGGGAACAGCTCGGCCACCCATTTCACCTCGTCGACGTTTTCCGCGACGTGGCTTTGCACGAACACGTCCGGATGGCGGCGCGCGAGTTCGCCGCACGCTTCCAGCTGCGCCTCGGTCGACGTCGGCGCGAAGCGCGGCGTGAGCGCGTACATCTGGCGGCCCTTGCCATGCCAGCGGTCGATCAGCTCGGCGCTGTCGTCATAGCCCGATTGCGCGGTGTCGCGCAGGAATTCGGGGCAGTTGCGGTCCATCAGCACCTTGCCCGCGATCATCCGCAGGTTGCGCGCGTCGCTCGCCGCGAACAGCGCCTCGGCCGACTGCTTGTGCACCGTGCAGTAGACGAGTGCGCTCGTCGTGCCGCACGCGAGCAGTTCGTCGACGAAGAAGTCGGCGACTTCGCGCGCATGCTCGGGGTCGCCGAACTGGCGCTCGGTCGGGAACGTGTACTGGTCGAGCCACGGCAACAGGCCGGGCGCCGGCGACGCGATCATGTCCGTCTGCGGATAGTGGATGTGCGTGTCGATGAAGCCGGGCACGATCAGCTTGTCGCGCAGGTCGTGGACCACCGCGTCGCGCGCAAGGGTCGCGGCGAGCTGCGCATACGGGCCGGCCGCGACGACCTTGCCGTCGTCGACGATCAGGAGCCCGTCGGTCTCGTAGTTCGCGGCCTGGCTGGATTGCGCCGGGTCGCCGTTGAAGGTCAGCAGCTGGGAACGGAAAGCGGTTTGCGTCATGACGAAGGGTCCTGCATCAAGGTAAGGCGAACAGAAGAAAGCGATTGACGCCGCACGGCGGCGGGACGGTGCTTCGCGAGCGGCGGCCGCACGCGGTGTGTGGCACGGCCGGAGGCGACGGCGCGGGCGAACGTGGCGGCCGAAGCCGCCAGCGAGTGGTTGCCCGCATACCTCGCAGCCGTTGCGCCTGCAACCGTTGCGCCCGCAGCCGATATGCCCGCATCCGGTACGACGGCGAACGGCACGGCAAGCCGCGACGGCCGGTACGTGCGGGCGACGACGGGCTGCGCCGTCGCTCTGCATGCACGCAGGCGCCCGGCCCGGCGCAAGGCCGAACGGGGAATCGCGAAGCGGATGCGGTTGCCGCGTTTCATCTGTCTAGCGTGCCTCGATGCGGGCCGTCACGCGGCCTGCCAGTACGCGTCGAGGCGCGCGTACAGTGCGTCGCGCTGCGCGGGTTCGATGAACGACGCCTCGAAGCCGTTGCGGATCACCGCATGGACTTCGGCATCCGTGAGCTGCAGCCCTTCGGCCGTCGCGAAGTAGTTTTCATTGACGTAGCCGCCGAAATAGGCCGGATCGTCGGAGTTGATCGTCACCGCCACGCCGCGATCGAGCAGCGCCTTCAGTGTGTGCTTCGCCATGTCGTCGAACACGCACAGCTTCAGGTTCGACAGCGGGCAGACGGTGAGCGCCGTGCGCGTTTTCGCGAGACGCTCGACGAGCGCCGCATCCTCGATGCTGCGCACGCCGTGGTCGATCCGGTCGACCTTCAGCACGTCGAGCGCTTCGTAGATGTAGGCGGGCGGGCCTTCCTCGCCCGCGTGCGCGACGAGCTTCAGCCCGAGTGCGCGCGCCTTTTCGAACACACGTGCGAACTTCGTCGGCGGATGGCCGAGCTCGGACGAATCGAGCCCCACGCCGATCAGGCGATGACGATAGCGCTCGAACAGCGGCAACGCGGATTCGAACGTCGCGAGCGCGTCCTCTTCGGACAGGTGGCGCAGGAAACACAGAATCAGCTTGCTCGACAGCCCGCGCGCTTCGGCATCGGCGAGTGCGCGCTCGATGCCCGCGACGACCGTCTCGATCGGCACGCCGCGCTCGGTGTGCGTCTGCGGGTCGAAGAACAGTTCGGTGTGGACGACGTTGTCGGCGAGCGCGCGCTCGCAGTACGCGGCCGTCATGTCGTAGAAATCCTGCTCGGTGAGCAGCACGCTCGCGCCGGCGTAGTAGATGTCGAGGAACGATTGCAGGTCGGTGAACGCGTACGCGGCGCGCAGCGCGTCGATCGAGTCGTACGCGAGCTTCACGCCGTTGCGCTGCGCGAGCGCGAAGATCAGCTCGGGCTCGAGCGAGCCTTCGATATGGATGTGCAGCTCCGCTTTCGGCGCACGGGCAATCTTGTCCTTGAATGTCGGGGTCATGGCGTCGTTCTTGGTCGGTCAGTAAGTAGAGGAAGCCTGCGCGGACGCATTCGCCTCGACGGCCTGCAGCAACTGCGCGGCCACCGAGATCGCGATCACTTCGGGCGCCTTGTCGATGATGCCTTCGACACCGATCGGGCAGCGCATCCGCGCGACCTGGGCCGGGTCGATGCCGATCGCGGCGAGGCGATGATCGAACTGCACGCGTTTCGTGCGCGAGCCGGTCATCCCGAAGTAGGCATAGTCGCCGCGTCGCAGGATGCGCTCGGCCAGCACGAAATCGAGTGCGTGGTCGTGCGTCATCACGACGAAGTAGGACTGCGGCGGCGCCGCGTCGACCGCGTCCGCCGGGGAAGCGGCCGCGTCGATCGCGAGGTTGCCGATGCCGGCGAGCGCGTCGGCCGGCGGGAACACCGCATCGGGCCCGTCGATCCAGCGCACGTGGCACGGCAGCGTCGCCAGCACCTTCACGAGCGCAGTTCCGATGTGCCCCGCGCCGAACAGCACGACGGGGAACGCATACGGCGCGATCGTTTCGGTCATCAGCGATACGCCGCCGGTTTCCCACAGCAGGCAGTCGGCGCGCGCGGCTTCCGATTCGGGCTCGCTCAACAGCGGCGCGCCCGGCGAGGGGCCGAATGATACGCTACGCACGGTCGCGGCGCCGGCCGCCACGCGCTTCGCGAGCGACATGATCCAGCCGAGGTCGCCGACGTCGAGCCGCTCGAACGCGAGCACCACGGCGCCGCCGCAGCACTGGCCGAGGCTCGGGCCGAGCGCGAGCCGCTCGAGCCGGCGTGCGTGCGGCACGTGCGCGCCGTCCTTCAGCAGATGCCGCGCGATCTCGATCGCCTTCCACTCCAGATGACCACCGCCGATCGTATGGCGGGCCGTGTCGCGCGTGACGAGCATCTTGGTGCCGACTTCGCGCGGCGCGGAGCCGTCGGTGTGCGCGACCGTCACGAGCACGGCCGCTTCGCCGTGCGCGAGCAGTTGCTGCAGATCGCCGAGCCAGGCTTCCATCAGCACGCTCCGTTCGGGACGACGCGGCGCGACACGCGGCGCGCGCTGGCGGGCGCGGCGGCAACGAGGACGGACGGGAGCGGGGCCGGCCGGTTGCACGGCCGAGGCCATGCGGCGGCCTCGGACTGACGGCGTGCACGAACGGCGCCGCCGGACGCGCGGATGCCATGAGGGTGACGGATGCGGATGGTTTGCGTTGTCATGATGAATCCAGTCGACATTGCGGATCGGGCGCGCGTTACGCAGGGAGCGGTGAAACCGCCTCGCCACGCGCACGTAGATCGCCATCCAGTGCCGAAGATAGCACCGCCACGCGGCGGGAACATGGCCGGGCGGTGATCCGGGCTATCAGGCGGCGATCATGTCGATCATAGGCCGGCCGCGCGGGATCGGGGGACCGATGCATGCACATCGGGCCTAAACGTACGCGTGACGGGGGCGGGAGCACGGCGATCGCGCGATGCGCGCGGGCCTGGAAATCCGGGCGGCGGCAGGGTAGGTGTTTACGTGCGGCGACCGGCCGGGGCTGGCGCAGGCGTCGGCCGGAGCCGCGTGACGAGTCGCTCGCCGGCGGCGCGTGGCCCGTGCGGTCGAGCCGCGCCGCCGGCCTTGCGGCCGGCAACGCGGCCGGCCGATCAGCTCGCCAGCTTGCGGCGATGACGCCAGAGGCTCGCGACGACCGCGACCAGGATCACGGCGAAGCCGATCAGCGCCCAGCCGGGCAGCAGGATGCCGAAAATCGGCGGGTAGACGGTCTCGCACAGCCCGGCGACCTTGAACATGCCGGGGAACCACTGCGCGGGCGGCAGGCTGTCGACGATCGGCTGCAGCGTGTCGAAGCCGCAGCTGAAGCCCGGATTCATCTGGATCGACAGGTGCCGTGCGGCCGTGCCGACACCGCCGGCCGCGGCGATCGCGATCAGCAGTTCGAGCACCCAGACGCCGCGCCAGTTGCGGATTCCGGCGGCCAGGAACGCGAAGATCCCGATCGCGCAGAAGAAGTAGCGCTGGATGATGCACAGCGGGCACGGGTCTTCGTTCTTCACGTACTGCAGATACAGCGCACCGGCCAGCAGGGCGATGCACACCCATCCGAGCAGCATCAGCAGGCGGCGTTCGCGGCGTAGTGCAAGCGTGTAGTCGTTCATGTCGGCGGGGTTCCTCGTCGGTCGGTCCGGAAAACAATCGCGCGATTTTAGCGCGAACGGTCTGGCACGAAACTGACAGCCCGCGTGCGGCACCCTGCCGCACGCGGGCGCGGCCCGCCGCCGATCCGGCTTGCCATCGGCTCGCGCGGTCAGCGGATCGTGTTCAGCACGGCCTCGACCGACTGGCCGATCGCGAGCAGCGCGTCGTCGCGATGCGGCGCCGCCGCGAGCATCAGGCCGACCGGCGCTGCGTCGCGCGGATGGCACGGCAGCGACAGCCCGCACGCATCGAGGAAGTTGAACGCGCTCGGGTTGCGCAGGATCAGCGCGTTGGTGCGCGTGAACGCGTCGTCGTCCGTTTCGAGTTCGGCGATGCGCGGCGGCACGACAGGGACCGTCGGCGCGATGAGCGCATCGAAGCGCGACCACACCGTGTGCGCGGCTTCGTCGAGCATCGCGGCGCGTGCGGCGAGCAGGTCGAGATAGTCGGCCGCGCTCGCCGGTTCGCCCTTCAGGATGCGCGTCAGCACGCGCGGGTCGTACTGGTCGCGATGCGTGGCGAGCAGCGGACGATGCCACGCGTACGCCTCGATCGGCGAGAAGCCGAAACGGTTGATCTCCGGGAGCCGGTCGAGCGCGGGAAAGCGCACTTCGGTGACGATCGCGCCGGCGGCTTCGAGATGCTTGAGCGCGGTGTCGAGCGCGGCCGCGACGTCGGCATCGACGCCGTCCGTCACGTAGTTCGTCAGCACGCCGAGCCGTACGCCTTCGAGCGGCCGGGCGGCCGGGACGTGCGGCTCGAGCCCCGCCAGCATCCGGTCGACGAGTGCGCAGCACGCGACCGTCAGGCCGATCGGGCCGAACGAGTCGAGCGTCGTCGACAGCGGCACGCCGCCTTGCGTCGGAATTCGGCTCGCGGTCGGCTTGAAGCCCGTCAGCCCGCACAGCGCGGCCGGAATGCGGATCGAGCCGCCGGTGTCGGTGCCGAGCGCGACGGCGGCCATCCCGTCGGCGACCGACGCGGCCGCTCCCGACGACGAGCCGCCCGAAATCCGTGCGTCGCCCGGCACGTCGCGGTGATACGGCGAGCGCGGGTTGCCGAAGTGCGGATTCAGCCCGAGCCCGGAGAACGCGAATTCGCTCATGTTGGTGCGGCCGACCAGTACCGCGCCCGCCCGCTTGAGCCGTGCGACGGCGACCGCATCGGTGCGCGCGGCCGGTGCGCCGTCGAGCACGCGCGACCCCGCGCGCGTGACCTGGCCCGCGACGTCGAACAGGTCCTTGACCGACACCGGAATGCCCGCGAGCGGCGACAGCACGGTGCCCGCGGCGCGCAGCCGGTCGTGTGCGTCGGCGGCCGCGCGGGCATTGTCCGCATCGACTTTGGTGAAGACGACGGCGCCCTGGCCAGACGGATCGGCGATCCGGTCGAGCGCGGTGTCGACGAGCGCGCGGCTCGTGGTCCGGCCGGCGGCGAGGTCGGCGGCGAGCTGGGCGAGCGGGGGAAACGGCGTGAAAGTGGTCATGGCGGCTCAGGGGCGAAGATGTTGAAGAAGCGTGGAGCGGAACGAATCGATATGGCTTTCGACGGCCGCGCGCGCGCCGGCGGCGTCGCGGGCGGACAGCCGGTCGAACAGCGCGCGATGCTCGTGCTGGACGTCGGCGAGATGGTGCGGTTCGGACAGCGTGACGAACCAGAAGCGCAGCGAGCGCTCGTGCAGCGCCCGCAGGATGTCGGCGAGCACCGCGTTGCGCGCGGCCGCGGCGATCGTCTGATGAAACGCGCGGTCGAGTTCCATCATGCCCTCGACGTCGTGCGTGTCGACGCAGGCCTGCCCGTCGTCGAGCAGCGCGGCCAGGCGCGCGAGATCGTCGGGCGTCGCATGGCGCGCGGCGAGTTCGGCGCAGTGCGCTTCGTTGATGCGCCGTACGTCGATCACCGCGACGATGTCGTCGAGCGAGAGCGGCTGCACCATCAAGCCCTTGCGCGGTATCACGGACAGCAGCCCTTCGAGCACGAGCCGATGCACGGCCTGGTGCACCGGCGTGCGGCCGATTCCGGTGCGTGCAACGAGGTCGGCTTCGTTGAGCGCGGCGCCCGGCTTCAGGCGCATCGTGATGATGTCCCGCTGGATCAGCGCGTACGCGCGGTCGGCGAGGCTGCCCGGCGATGCGGCGGGGCGGTCTCGGGTGACGTCGGTCAGGGTGCTCATGGCGATTGCGGCATCGGGGTCGGAAGGGGCGCGATCATGGCGCGGATGCTCGGGAAGCGTGGGGGCGATCCCTGGATATTATTGTGATATATCACTGGTGTCCAGCGCGGCTGACGTCAGACGGGCAGCGCCGGTGCGTGAGGCAGCCCGCTCTTCGGCGCGGCTTCCCACCGACTTGCAACAAAATCGACAGGATGTTGCAGGTTTGCCGCGCGATCATGCACTGAAGCATAATGAATCCTCGTCTATCCCTACGCGCGAGCGACGCACCAGACCATCGTCATGAGCGAAAACACGCCTTCTTCGGCCGGTCTGCCCGGCACCTCTTCCGCTTCTTCCGATTCCCCCCGTCCCGATCCGGCGAAAACACCCGATGCGCCGGCCCCGCAGGCAGCCGCGCAGAACGTCGCCGATGACGGCGCGTCGCCCGTCACGGCCGCATCCGAGCCGGGTGCGCCCGGTGCGGCAGGCGCCGTCGGTGATGGCGCTGCGACGGCCGCGCCGCTGAAGCCGGGGGCACCGCCGCCCGGCTTCGGCGCGCCGCCCGATTTCGACACGCCGCGGCCGCCGCCCGCGAGCGCACAGAATGCGCCGCCGGCCTACCTGAAGCAGAGCGACACACCGTGGTCGGTGTTCGGCCGGATCGTCGCGGCGCGAGCGCGGCGGCTGTTCGATCGCGCTGGCCAGCGCATCACCCAGCGCACGTTGCGCATCGGCGTGTCGGCGCGGATCTTCCATCCGGAGCCGGGCGCGAAGGGGCTGCGCGGCAAGACGCTGCAGTATCTCGAGGAATCGATCGCCCACTGGGTGATGTCGCGCGACGTGCTCGTGTTCATGATTCCGACCGTCGGCCATCAAGGCATGATCCATCCGAGCAATATCCGCCTGCGCGATTACGCGAAGCATCTCGATGGCCTTCTGCTGCAAGGTGGCGCCGACGTATCGCCGCAGACCTACGCGGCGTCGGATGCGCGTCCCGAATGGCCGGGCGATCGCGTGCGCGACATGTACGAGCTCGAGCTGCTGCACGAATTCGTCGAGTCCGGCAAACCCGTGCTCGGCGTGTGTCGCGGCTGCCAGCTGATCAACGTCGCGTTCGGCGGCTCGCTGTACCAGGACATCGCCACCGACGTGCCGACCGCGAATGCGCACGTGAGCGAGCATTACGACCAGCATCGTCACGCGATCCGCTTTCCCGATTCGTCGACGCTCGCGAGCATGTTCCCGGGGCGCAGCGAGGCGATCGTCAACTCGATTCACCACCAGGCGATCCGCGATCTCGGCCGCGATCTGAACATCGAGGCCGTGTCGGCGGGCGACGGGATCATCGAAGGCATTCGCCATCGGCGTTCGCCGTTCGTCGTCGGCGTGCAGTGGCATCCGGAGTTCCACCGCGCAGGCGGCTCGGAACTGCTCGACTGCACGCCGCTGCTCGATGCGTTCCTGCGCGCGGCGCGCGAAACGCGCCTGTAGCACGCCGAATTTTCCGTGTTGGATGAAGGCCGGCCGCGTCCCGATAAATTCGAGATGCGGCCGTTTCGTTTTGAACGATAATCGCGAGTTCCGATTCGTTCGCCGGAGTCTGACGTTGGCTTTCCGAAACTTTTCCCCTGCACGATGCGCAACGTGGATCGTTGCACTGGTTGCCTGCGCGCAAGCGGGCGCGGCCTGGTCCGCCGAGGCGACCGCCCCCGTCGCCGGTACGCGTCCGGCGGTCACGAGCCTGAGCGGCAGCGCGTCGCCGGCGGCATCGGCCGCGGCCGAGACGGACGCCGCTGCGCAAGGCAACGTCGCCGAGCTGACGCAGATGCTGCACGACGGCCGGATCGTCGAGATGCGGACGACGTACAACGGCAGCTACGGCGCGAGCCTGATGTTCGATCCGCGCGAGATGACGTATTACGTCGCGCTGTTCCAGGACAAGAACCTGTGGCGCGTGATCCGTTCGCAGGAAAAGAATCGCGCGGAGATGGTGTACGCGAACTTCGTCCAGCAGACCGCGCAGCTCGCCGATATCGAGATCCGCCGGACCGAGCTGCAGGCGCAGAAGGCGTTTCTCGAACGCGTGATCGCACTGCAGGCGAATCGCGCGCAGCAGTTGCAGGCCGACCTGAGCGTCGCGCGCAGCCAGCAGGCCGAAGTCGCGCAGCGGCAGCGGTCGGCGCAGGAACAGGCCCAGGCGCTGCAGGTCGAGAAGCGGGCTGCGCAGTTGCAGTTGCGCGATCTGCAGGAGCAGGTGCGGCAACTCGAGAGACAGAACGAGACGGGGCTGCCCGCGCACAAGTAACGATTCGTCGAACGGACGGAGCGAGACGAACGAAAACCCGGCGAAGCGATCTTCGCCGGGTTTTTTATTGCGCGGGCGTCAGTGCGCGAACGCGTCCGGCACGTCGGTCACGCGGCGGTGCGACAGTTGCGACGTCCAGTCGAAACCAGCCGCGCTCGGGTGCGCCGGGCGGGCCGGCTGCGTGGCGCGCAGCGCGTTCGCCATGGCGATCAGCGTGGCCGGATCGTCGAGCGAGTCGCGTGTATCGCGCGTGTCTGCCGTGCGCGGCGGTGGAGCGAGCCGATCGTGTGTGTCGGTGTTGGTCGCAGCGCGCTGGAGCGGCGCACGCTGGGTCGGCGGATGTGCGGCGAGTCGCGGCACGACCGGTGTGTGGGACGGTGCCGGCATCGTGCGCTGGCCGGTTGCCCGACGGGGCGACGCAGGCGCGGCGTGCCGCATGGCGGACGCCGTTTGCGGATGAAGCGATGCGGGGCGAAGCGGGGCGCGGTGCGTGGCGGGCGGCGTTTTCATCGTGTTCGCGGCAGGTGCCGCAACCTTGCGCTGCGGCACGGCGTTCGTCGAGGTGGCCGGGTGAGTCGCGGCCATATGTATGGTGCCGGTCGACGTCGTGAGGTCATCGGCCACACCGCCGGTCGCTTGAATCGCATACGCGGGACCGAAGCCCGCGGGCGGGTCGTACGTGCCGATCAGCCAGCCGATGATGCCGAGTGCGCCGATGCTCCAGTAGAGCGCGTACATCGCGCGCCGATCACGAGGGCGGCGATGGCGCAAGCGCCGACCGCTGGCCGCAGCCGGCGGGGCAGGCAGCCCGCCCGAAGCCGGCAGCGCGGTCGCCGGCAGCGGTTGCCACCGGCATGCGGAGTGCGGCCAGTCGACGTCGATGCAGGACGTCGTCAGTGTCGCGAGGCAGTTCTTGCTGGACCGTGCACCGGGGGCACCGAGAAATCGCCATTCGCGACCGAACGGCGGGACCTGATCGAGCGGGTTGATGCGAGGGCGGGCGAGCGCGCCTTCGACCGGGACGAGGGGCGATGGGATCATGAAAGGGGTACGTCGTGCGACACGGGCGACCGTGCCGGCGCGGCGCGGAAATGTCGTCGCAAATCGTGACATTGTGGTCAGCCGGCGAAGGCAGGTCGATTAGATCAATCTGATTCTTGTGCCTTTTTGGGGGCGACTTGTACGAGGCGGATGCCGCGACGGCCGTGACAGGGGGCGCCAAGGGGCACCACAAGGCAAATGTCGGCCTGGCGTGGCATGATTCGCGAATCATGCCGGCGGCGCGCCGTTACGCGCCGTGCCGCCGGCGGGCAGCGATGCCCGGGCGCGCGGACTCACCCTGCGCGTCGCGCATCGTCGGATTCATGCGGCGGCGCGGTATTCGCGCCGCCCGAGCTGAGCGAGAAAACATGTCCACAGCGTCCCCTGCCATCGCGCAGGAATCGAAAGTCCGCACCGTCTTCCGGGTCGTCAGCGGCAACTTCCTGGAAATGTACGACTTCATGGTCTACGGGTATTACGCGTCGGCCATCGCGAAAACATACTTTCCGAGCGGCAACGCGTTCGCGTCGCTGATGCTGTCGCTGTCGGTATTCGGCGCGGGTTTCCTGATGCGCCCGGTCGGTGCGATCGTGCTCGGCGCGTACATCGATCATCACGGCCGCCGCAAGGGCCTGATCCTGACGCTCGGGCTGATGGCGATCGGCACGCTCACCGTGGCCGCGATCCCGGGCTACGCGACGATCGGCGTGCTCGCACCGGTGCTCGTGCTGCTCGGCCGGCTGTTGCAGGGCTTCTCGGCGGGCGTCGAGCTCGGCGGCGTGTCGGTCTACCTGTCGGAGATCGCGACGAAGGGCCGCAAGGGGTTCTATACGTCGTGGCAGTCGGGCAGCCAGCAGGTGGCCGTCGTGTTCGCCGCGTTCGTCGGTGTCGTGCTGAACCGCGCGCTGCCGGTCGAGGAAATGACCGCGTGGGGCTGGCGCATTCCGTTCCTGATCGGCTGCCTGATCGTGCCGTTCCTGTTCCTGATCCGCCGGTCGCTGAAGGAGACCGACGAGTTTCTTGCGAAGCGTCACCGGCCGACGATGGGCGAGATCATGCGCTCGATGCTCGACAACTGGGGTGTCGTGGTGGCCGGCATGGGGATGGTGATCATGACGACGGTGTCGTTCTACATGATTACCGCGTACACGCCGACCTTCGGCAAGGAAGTGCTGCACCTGTCGTCGCTCGACGCGCTCGTCGTGACCGTTTGCGTCGGGATCTCGAATCTCGTGTGGCTGCCGCTGTCCGGCGCGCTGTCCGACCGCATCGGTCGCCGCCCGGTGCTGATCGCCTTCACCGTGCTGACGCTGGTGTCGGCTTATCCGGCCGTGCTGTGGCTCGTCGGCGATCCGTCGTTCCTGCGGCTGCTCGCGGTCGAGCTGTGGCTGTCGTTCCTGTACGCGTCGTACAACGGCGCGATGGTCGTCGCGCTGACCGAAGTGATGCCGGCCGACGTGCGGACGGCCGGCTTCTCGCTCGCGTACAGCCTGGCCACGACGATCGGCGGTTTCACGCCAGCGATCTCGACGCTGCTGATCCACCAGACGGGCAACAAGGCGGCGCCGGGGCTGTGGCTGAGCGTGGCCGCGATCTGCGGCCTGATCGCGACGCTCGTGCTGTATCGCACGGCCGATGCGCGCAACCAGTACAAGTCAGCCTGACGGCGGCCGCTATATCGCGCGGTGTCGGCCGCGCATCACATCGAAAGGGAGCGCGATGCGCTCCCTTTTTCGCTTGCGGTCATGCGTCGCGCAGCATGTCGGCCACCGAGGCCGCCACGTCGCGCCACGTGCCCGGGGCCGGCTGGCGGGCGATTCTGGCTCGCGGATACCACGGACAGTCGTCGCCGGTGAACCAGCGCCAGTCGGCCGCGAACGGCAGCATGACCCACAGCGGCTTGCCGAGCGCGCCCGCGAGGTGCGCGACCGCCGTGTCGATCGTGACGACGCCGTCCAGGCGCTCGATCAGCGCGGCCGTATCGGCAAAGTCGTTCAGCCGGCCGTCGAGACGATGCACGCGCGGATGCGCGTCGACGCGCGCCCGTTCGTCTTCGTCGAGCGCGGGCTGCAGCACGATCCAGTCGATGTCCGGCAGCGCGAGGAGCGGCGCGAGCGCGTCGAACGGCATCGAGCGGTTTTCCTGCGCCTGCCGGCGCCCCGACCATGCCAGGCCGAACTTGCGCTTCGATTGCCCGCCGAGCGAACCGCGAAAGCGTCGCCGGGCGCCGTCGGGTGCGTCGAGGTAGCGCGAGCCGACGATGTCGTCCGGCTGCAGCCCGAGCAGGAACGGCAGGCTCATCAGCGTGCACGCGACGTCCGCGGCAGGCGGCTTCGCGGCGCCTTGCGGGACGAGCGTCACGCGCCAGCGCGACGCGGCCGGCGTCAGCAGCGCGACGAGTTCCGGCTGGACTTCGAGCACCACGCGCGCGCAGCGTGCGCGGACCAGCGGCACGAAGCGGACGAACTGCAGCGTGTCGCCGAACCCCTGTTCCGCGCGGATCAGCAGCGTGCGCGACGCGATCGGCTCGCCGTGCCAGCGCGGCAGCGCGCCGAGCGGCGTCGCGCCGGGCGTCTCGTGGCGCGCTTCGTAGGCGGGCAGGCCGCGCGTGAAGTCGCGCAGCGTCAGCAGCGTGACCGCGCGGTGCAGCCGTGCGAGCGTGAGATCGGGCGCGACCCGCAGCGCCTGGTCGAATGCGCGCAGCGCCATCTCGTGCGCACCGAGCGCGTGATGCGCGTTGCCGAGATTCAGCCATGCGAGCCCGAACGACGGATCGAGCCCGACGGCGCGCTCGTAGTAGGGCAGCGCGTCGCGGTGGCGCGCCTGCGCGCAGAGCGCATTCGCGAGCCCGAACAGCGCGAGCGGAAACGGCGGGTGCAGCGCGAGCGCGGCTTCGAATGCCGCGGCTGCCTCGGCATGCCGGCCGACCGCGTCGAGCGTGTTGCCGAGATTGAAATGCGCGGCGACGAACCGCGGTTGCGCGGCGGTCGCGGCCTGGAAGTGCGCGATCGCCTCGTCGGCGCGACCCATCGCGCTCAGCGCCATCGCGAGGTTGTTGTGCGCGCCCGCATGCCCGGGCCGGAGCTCGAGCGCGCGACCGAAAGCGGCGAGCGCGTCGTCGTGGCGGCCGAGCGCGTTCAGCGCGTTGCCGAGATTGTTGTGGATCGACGCGTCGTCGGGCGTGAGCCGCAGCGCACGGCCGAAGGCGTCGATCGCATCGTCGTGACGCTGCAGTGCCGCATACGCGTTGCCGAGGTTGTAGTGCGCGAGCGGAAATTCGGGCGCGAGCGTCAGCGCGTTGCGAAAGCGGTCGATCGCTTCGTCGAGTCGGCCGAGCGCTTTCAGCGCGTTGCCGAGATTGAGCTGCAGCGCGGCATCGTCCGGACGCAGCGCGACGGCGCGGCCGACGAGATCGGCCGCCTCGGCGTGCTGGCCCTGCTGGTGCCGCAGCACGCCGAACAGGTGCAGCGCGTCGGCATCGGCGGGGTTGGAGGCGAGCGCGTTGCGATAGCCGTGCTCGGCCTCGGCGAGGCGGCCGGCACGGTGCGCGGCGTACGCCTGGTCGAATGCGGAATCCATGACGCGAAAACTGGCGGAAAGCGCGTATTTTCCCACACCGCGCGGCGGGGCCGCGTATCGGCCGGTCGGCATATGGCCCCGTGACGCGGAGCGGCGTAGACTTGCAGAGTCGCGTGTCATCGAGGTTCTCATGGCTGACACACTGCCTGATATCCCGCCCGTGCTGATCGTCGGCGCGGGGCCCACCGGTCTCGCCGCGGCGATGAGCCTCGCACGGGCCCGCGTGCCGGTGCGCATCATCGATCGTCTCGTCGCGCCCGCGCCGTTTTCGCGTGCGATCGGCATCCAGGCGCGCACGCTCGAACTGCTGGAGCAGCATCGCGCGGTCGAGCCGTTTCTCGCGCTCGGTCATCGCGCGCATGCGGCCGAGCTGCATGCCGACGGCCGTGTGATCGCACGGCTCGATTTCGATCCGCTGCAAACGCGCTATCCGTATCTGATGTTTCTCGACCAGAGCATCACCGAGCGGCTGCTCGCCGAGCACCTGGCCGGCATGGGCGTGAGCGTCGAACGCGGGACGGTGCTGACCGCCTGCGATGCGGGCGGCACGTCGCTCGACGTGACGCTGCGCCGCGCCGACGGCCGCGACGAATCGTTCGCCCCGTCGTACCTGATTGCCGCCGACGGCGCGCACAGCACGGTGAGGCATCTGCTCGGCCTGGGCTTTGCCGGGCATGCGTTCGAACAGACTTTCCTGCTGGCCGATTTCGCGGCGATACCCGACTGGCCGGACGAAGAGATTCACCTGTTCACGACACCTGCCGGCATCGCGGGCCTGTTTCCGATGGGAGGCGGCCGTTACCGGCTCGTCGCGGACCGGCCGCCCCGCGGCGACGCGTCGCGCGACGCGCCGGCGCCGGCGCCGTCGCTCGACGAATGCGATGCGATCATCCGCGCGCGCGTCGGCGCATCGATCTCGCCGAGCGATCTCGCGTGGTCGTCCTATTTCCACCTGCACAGCCGGATGGTCGACCGGCTCCGTCACGGCCGCGTGTTCTTCGCGGGCGATGCGGCGCACGTCCACAGCCCGGCCGGCGCGCAGGGCATGAACACCGGCATCCAGGAGGCGTTCAACCTGGGCTGGAAGCTCGCCCGCGTCCTCGGCGCAGGCGCGCCCGAGCGATTGCTCGACACGTATCACGCGGAGCGCCACCCGATCGAGCGGGACGTATTGCGGCAGACCGGTTTCGTCACGCAGATCGTCGAAGCCGAGCGCGGCGCGATGAAGCTGCTGCGTGATCACGTCGTGCCGCTGCTGGCGTCGTTCGGGCCGATGCGCGACGCGGTCAGGCGCACGGTCAGCGAGCTCGGCGTGCAATACCGGAAGAGTCCACTCACGCTCGAGCGCGTGCTCGACGGCGGCCCGCGCGCGGGCGAGCGGGCGCCCGACGCACTCGTACACGTGCTCGACGGGCCGCTCGGTCGCGCGCCCGGTACGGCGCGGCTATACGATCTTCACGATCCGGCCTGCTTCACGCTGTTGCTGCTGGAAGAGCCGATGAATGCCGACGCCGGCGAGGTGCCGCCGATCCCGGCCGATGCGCAGGCGCTCGTGCAGGGGCTCGAGCGGATCATGCCGGAAGCGGTGCGCGTGTGGCGTGTCGCCGATGCCGAAGGCGATGGTACGGCCGGGCTCGCGCAGGAATACGGCCGCTCGCGCCCGTCGTTCTATCTGCTGCGGCCCGACGGCTACGTTGCCGCGCGCGGGCGCACGGCGACCGACGCGAACGCGCTGCTGCGCCACTGCGAAAGCTGGTTCGCGGGCATGTCGGTATCCGCGTAGCCGCGCGGTCAGGCGGGCGCCGCGGCGGGGACGAGCGACGCGCGATGCGCGGCGATCGCATCGCGCACGATCGGCGTCGCGCGTTGCCCGGCTTCGCGCGACGGATCGTCGAGCGCGACCAGCAACGCACGGCGCATCCGCGGCTCCCAGAAACGCCGGATATGCTCGGCGATCCCGGTCAGCGCTTCGTCGCGGTCGGGCATCGATTCGAAGAATGCGCCGATCTGGTTGGCCATGTCGATCAGGTGTTCGCTGTTCATCGCAGTCTCACTTGCCCGTCGTCACGGCGGCCGGCTCGGCGGCGCGGCGCTCGAGCAGGTCGAGCTGCTCCGAGTTGAAGCGCGCATACGCTTGTTGCCAGTCGGACGGTTGCGCAACCGGCAGCACCTGAACGGCCGTCACCTTGTATTCCGGGCAGTTCGTCGCCCAGTCGGAGCTTTCCGTCGTGATCACGTTCGCACCCGATTCGGGGAAGTGGAACGTCGTGTAGACGACGCCCGGCTGCATGCGCTCGGACACCAGCGCGCGCAACACCGTCTGACCGGCACGCGACTCGATGCCGACCCAGTCGCCCGTCCGGATTCCGCGATCTTCCGCGTCGTGCGGATGGATCTCCAGGCGATCCTCTTCGTGCCACCGGACATTCTCGGTCCGGCGCGTCTGCGCGCCGACGTTGTATTGCGACAGGATGCGGCCCGTCGTCAGGATCAGCGGATAGCGCTGCGTGACTTTCTCAGGCGTCGGAATGAACTTGGTGATCACGAACCGGCCCTTGCCGCGCACGAACGTGTCGATGTGCATGGTCGGCGTGCCTTCCGGCGCGTGTTCGTTGCACGGCCACTGGATGCTGCCGAGCGCGTCGAGCTTCGCGTACGACACGCCCGAGAAGGTCGGCGTGAGCCGCGCGATCTCGTCCATGATTTCCGACGGATGCGTGTAGTGCATGTCGTAGCCGAGCGCCTGCGACAGCAGCAGCGTCACTTCCCAGTCCGCGTAGCCCGCGAGCGGCGGCATCACCTTGCGCACGCGCGAGATGCGGCGCTCCGCGTTCGTGAACGTGCCGTCCTTCTCGAGGAACGTCGAGCCCGGCAGCAGCACGTGCGCGTATTTCGCGGTTTCGTTCAGGAAGATGTCCTGCACGACGATGCATTCCATCGCCGACAGCGCGGCCGCGACGTGCTGCGTATTCGGGTCCGACTGGACGATGTCCTCGCCCTGGCAGTAGAGCCCCTTGAAGCTGCCGTCGAGCGCCGCGTCGAACATGTTCGGGATGCGCAGGCCGGGCTCCGGCTGGAGCGTGGCCGACCAGGCTTCTTCGAACTGCGTGCGCACGACCGTGTCGCTGATGTGCCGGTAGCCGGGCAGTTCGTGCGGGAACGAGCCCATGTCGCACGAACCCTGCACGTTGTTCTGGCCGCGCAGCGGATTGACGCCGACGCCTTCGCGGCCGACGTTGCCGGTCGCCATCGCGAGGTTCGCGATGCCCATCACCGTGGTCGAGCCCTGTGCGTGTTCGGTCACGCCCAGGCCGTAATAGATCGCGGCGTTGCCGCCCGTCGCGTAGAGGCGCGCGGCCTCGCGCACCAGTTCGGCCGGCACGCCCGTCACGTCGGCGGTGGCCTCGGGCGAATTGTCGGCCTGCGCGACGAAGTCGCGCCATTGCTCGAACGCACGCGTGTCGCAGCGCTCGGCGACGAATGCATCGGCCACCAGCCCTTCGGTGACGATCACGTGCGCCAGCGCATTGACGATCGCGACGTTGGTGCCCGGGCGCAACTGCAGGTGGTGCGTGGCCTTCACGTGCGGGCCGTCGACGACGTCGATGCGGCGCGGGTCGATCACGATCAGCTTCGCGCCTTCGCGCACGCGCCGCTTCAGCCGCGAGCCGAACACCGGATGGCCGTCGGTCGGGTTCGCGCCCATCACGATGATCACGTCGGCCTGGCCGACCGAGGCGAACGTCTGCGTGCCGGCCGATTCGCCGAGCGTCGTCTTGAGGCCATAGCCGGTCGGCGAGTGGCACACGCGTGCGCAGGTATCGACGTTGTTGTTGCCGAACGCGGCGCGCACGAGCTTCTGCACGAGATAGGTTTCCTCGTTCGTGCAGCGCGACGACGTGATGCCGCCGATCGAATCGCGGCCGTACTTCTGCTGCAGCTTGCGGAACTGCGTCGCCGCGTAGGTGAGCGCCTCTTCCCAACTGACTTCGCGCCACGGGTCGGTGATCTTCTCGCGGATCATCGGCTTCGTGATGCGGTCCTTGTGCGTCGCGTAGCCCCACGCGAAGCGTCCCTTCACGCACGCGTGGCCTTCGTTCGCGAGCCCGTTCTTGTGCGGCGTCATGCGCACGACCTGCGTGCCCTTCATCTCGGCCTTGAACGAGCAGCCGACGCCGCAGTACGCGCAGGTCGTGACGACCGAGTGCTCGGCCTGCCCGAGCTGCACGACGGATTTTTCCTGCAGCGTGGCCGTCGGGCAGGCGGCGACGCACGCGCCGCACGACACGCATTCCGACGCCATGAACGATTCGCTTTCGCCGGCGGCGACGCGCGATTCGAAGCCGCGCGCGGCGATCGTCAGCGCGAACGTGCCCTGTGTTTCCTCGCACGCGCGCACGCAGCGGTTGCAGACGATGCACTTCGACGGGTCGTACGTGAAGTACGGGTTCGATTCGTCCTTCGTGTCCTTCAGGTGATTCGCGCCGTCGAAGCCGTAGCGCACTTCGCGCAGGCCGACCACGCCGGCCATGTCCTGCAGCTCGCAGTCGCCGTTGGCCGGGCAGGTGAGGCAGTCGAGCGGGTGGTCGGAGATGTACAGCTCCATCACGTTGCGGCGCAGCGACTGCAGCCGGTCCGACTGCGTGCGCACCTTCATGCCGGCTTCGGCGGGCGTTGTGCACGACGCCGGATAACCGCGCCGGCCCTCGATCTCGACGAGGCATAGCCGGCACGAGCCGAACGGTTCGAGCGAATCGGTCGCGCAGAGCTTCGGGACGTTGACGCCGGCTTCGATCGCCGCGCGCATCACCGACGTGCCGGCCGGCACCGTGACCGGCTGGCCGTCGATTTCGAGCGTGACGTCGGTGTCGGCATGCCGTTGCGGCGTGCCGTAGTCGGTGTCGTCGAACGGATCGAATGCGCGCGCCTGTGCGGCGCTCTTGCACGCGCATTGGCCCGAGCCGCAGCCGCCTTGGCGGACGTTGTTCGTGTCGAGGGACATACAGGGCTCCTTCTGGGTCAGGCCGCAGCCTTGACCGGACCCGACGCGGCATCCTTGCCGGCAGCGAGCCCGAAATCTTCGGGGAAATGGTCGAGCGCGGACAGCACCGGGTACGGGGTCATGCCACCCATCGCGCACAGCGAGCCGGCGAGCATCGTGTCGCACAGGTCGCGCAACAGCGTGACCTGCCGCTCCGACGTATCGCCGTGGCGAATCCGCGCGATCGTCTCGACGCCGCGCGTCGAACCGATCCGGCACGGCGTGCACTTGCCGCACGATTCGATCGCGCAGAACTTCATCGCGTATTCGGCCAGCTCGGCGAGATTCGACGTGTCGTCGTGCAGTACGATGCCGCCGTGGCCGACGACCGCGCCGATCGCCGTGTATGCCTCGTAGTCGAGCGGCACGTCCCACTGGTGGTCGGGCAGATAGGTGCCGAGCGGGCCGCCGACCTGCGCGGCGCGCGCCGGCCGGCCGCTGGCCGTGCCGCCGCCGAAGTCGAACAGTAGCTCGCGCAGCGTGACGCCGAATGCGAGTTCGACGAGGCCGCCGTGACGGATGTTGCCGGCAAGCTGGAACGGCAGCGTGCCGCGCGAGCGGCCCATCCCGTAGTCGCGATAGAACGCGGCGCCGCGCGCGAAGATCACGGGCGCGGTCGCGAGCGTGATCACGTTGTTGATCACGGTCGGCTGGCCGAACAGGCCCGCGAGCGCGGGCAGCGGCGGCTTCGCGCGCACGACGCCGCGCTTGCCCTCGAGCGATTCGAGCAGCGCCGTTTCCTCGCCGCATACGTACGAGCCAGCGCCTTTCGCGACGTGCAGCTCGAACGCATGCGCGGAGCCGAGCACGTGCTCGCCGAGCCAGCCGGCTTCACGCGCGCGGACGATCGCGGCTTCGAGCGTCGCGATCGCGTGCGGGTATTCGCTGCGCACGTAGATGTAGCCGACCGTCGCGCCGGTGGCGACGCCCGCGATGATCATTCCTTCGATCAGGCAGTACGGATCGCATTCCATCAGCAGGCGGTCGGAGAACGTGCCCGAATCGCCTTCGTCCGCGTTGCAGACGATGTATTTCTGCGCGGCGCGTGCTTGCCGTACGGTACGCCACTTGATGCCGGCCGGGAACGCCGCGCCGCCGCGGCCGCGCAGCCCCGATTCGATCAGCGTCTCGCATGCGGCATCGCCGTCGAGCGCCAGTGCGTTCTTCAGGCCGGCGAGGCCGCCGTGTTGCAGATAGTCGTCGATCGACAGCGGATCGGTCAGGCCGATCCGCGCGAACGTGAGCCGCTGCTGACGGGCGAGGTAGGGCAGCGCGTCGACGAGGCCGACGCCGCTCGGATGCGTGCCGCCTTCGAGCCAGCCGGCGTCGAACAGGGCCGGCACGTCGGCGGCCGACAGGTTCGCATAGCCGACGCGGCCCGCGGCCGTCCCGACCTCGACGAGCGGCTCGAGCCACAGCAGCCCGCGCGAACCGTTGCGGATCAGTTCGACCGCGACGCCGCGCCGTTCGGCTTCGGCCACGATCGCGGCGGCGAGCGCGTCGGCGCCGAGCGCCAGCGCGGACGAATCGCGCGGAACGTAGATGCGGGTCGTCATGCGGCCTCCGGCGTGTGGGCGACCGCGTCGGCCAGCAGCGCGTCGAACTTCTCCGGCGTGACCTTGGCGTGGAGCTCGCCGTTGACCGTCATCGACGGCGATTGTGCGCACAGTCCGAGGCAATAGACCGATTCGAGCGCGATGTCGTCCGGCGTACGGGGCGCGACGGCATCGCCGTGCGCGGCATCGAACCGGCAGCCGGTGCGGGCTTCCGCGTGGGCGGCGAGCGTTTCGCAGCCCATGCTGCGGCACGCTTCGGCGCGGCACATCTGGATCGTCACGCGGGCGGGCGGCGTGGTGCGGAAGTGGTGGTAGTAGGTCAGGACGCCGTGCACTTCCGCGCGCGACAGGTTCAGCGCCTTGGCGAGCGGCGCGACGCAGCCTGGCGGCACGTAGCCCGCGTCGTCCTGGATCGCGTGCAGGATCGCGACGAGCGACCGGCCGGCGCGCGCATGGCGCTCGACGAGCACGTCGGGCGCAGGGGAATTCGGGGACATCGTTATGCTCCTCCAAAGCCTCATATGCGCTCGAAATTCATATATGGCGCAGCGGGACTTGGTTCTGATTGATTTTGACCAACGATAAGCGGAAGATTTCGCGGTCGCAATAGGAAATCGGAGTGCATAATTGATTCGGATCGAATGCGACGCGTATCTGACCGTACGCGACACGGAAGGCCGCTCGGCCAGTCTGTCCGACGTCGCTCCGCTGCTGGAGCTCGTGGCGGAGACGGGCAGCATCGCGCAGGCCGCGCAAGCCAAGGGGCTGTCGTACCGGCACGCGTGGGGCATGCTCCGCGCGCTGGAATCGTGCATCGGCGGGGAGTTGATCGAAACCGCGCGCGGCAAGGGTTCGACGTTGTCGGCGCTGGGGCAGGCCGTCGTCGATGCGCAGCGTCTGGCACGCAGCCGCCTCGACGGGAATCTGCGCACGCTCGCGGCCGAGGTGGCCAGTGAGCTGAACCGGCGGCTCGCGCAGCGCGACGGCGCCGTGCGCATTCATGCGTCGCATGGTTATGCGGTCGCGACGCTGGTCTCCGCGCTCGTCGATGCGCAGGCGGCCGTCGACATCAAATATCGCGAGAGCGTCGAGGCCGTGCAGGCGCTCGCGCGCGGCGAATGCGACCTCGCAGGCTTCCATTTGCCGCGCGGCGCGTTTCGCGCGCAGTGCGCGCAAATCTACCGGCCCTGGTTCGACGACACACGCCACGTGCTGATCCACCTGACGCGCCGCCAGCAGGGGCTGTTCGTGCCGCGCGGCAATCCGAAGCAAGTGCGCGGGCTGGCGGATCTGGCGCGCAGCGACATCCGCTTCGTCAATCGCCAGCCGGGGTCGGGCACGCGCATGCTGCTGGATCTCGCATTGCGCGCGATCGGCATCGATCCGGAGCGTATCGACGGCTATGCGTCGGCCGAACTCACGCATTCGGCGATCGCGGCGTTCGTCGCGAGCGGCATGGCCGATCTCGGTTTCGGCGTCGAGCCGGCCGCCCGTCACTTCGGGCTCGACTTCATCCCGGTCGTCGACGAGGATTACTACTTCGCGTGCGAACGTGCGCGGCTCGATGTGCGGCCGCTCGCCGATGTGCTGGCGCTGCTGCGCGACGCGCGGTTCGTCGAGCGCGTCGCGCATCTCGACGGCTACGATCCGGCCGCGTGCGGCGCGCTGGAACCCATCGCGACAGGGCTTGCCGGCAGCGACGGCACGAGCGTGCCGGACCGCAATTCTCCGTAACGAGAACGCGACCGGACCGCGCTGCAGCAGTGGGGGATTTGCGCTACGCTTGCCGCTTGATCAACGTTCCAACAAGCACGCCGTTCAGGCGTCATCCCGCCATGAAATTTTCCGTTCCCCTTTCTGCGGCAGCGTTGACCGCAGGGCTGCTGGTCGTCGCTTCGCCGCTTGCGTTCGCGCAGAATTCCCCGGGTGTGCCCGGCGGGATCCTGAGCGAACAGTTCCGCCTGAACGAACATCCGCAGATGCCGTTCGCGGCGTCGGCGCCGTCCGAGAAATACCAGAGCGGCAAGAAGTCGGCATTGCGCCGCAAGGGTGACCTGGGCGACCCGAACGGCTGCAACCTGAAGTGCCCGATGGATACCCGGTAACGCGCAGGCGGCGCGTTTGCGCCTGAACGGGCGCGGTCTTCTGCGCAGCGGCTCGATCGACTGATAGACGGCTGCGCACGTTCCGCCCCGATCCCGCTTTATTCGAGCCCCGCGAAGCCCGTCGCCTCGCGGGGCTCGCGCTTTTCGGCGAGCCTTCTCGCAACGCGGGGACGGACGAAGCGGCCGATCGCCCGCGTTGCCGTTCCGACAGGAATCTAGGGTTAACCCTTAAATCAGGAAGGATGTCTTCCTGAAACCTGCCTTATTCTTAAGCATCCACCTACATAAACTTCGGTTTGTCGGCGCTGATCAAGGTGTTCACCGCCGAATCAGACAAATCTGGAGGTAGGTCATCATGAAGTCGTTCGTTCAAGCCGTTGTCGTTGCCGCTGCTCTCGTTGCCCCGGTCGTGTCGTTCGCCCAGTCGGGTTCGACGCTCACCCGTGCGCAGGTTCGTGCCGAACTGGTTCAACTCCAGCAGGCCGGTTACAACACCGCCCGCGGCGAAGATCCGCATTATCCGGAAGCGATCCAGGCCGCAACGGCCCGTATCGCGGAGCAGCAGCGCAGCGCGCTGGCGCAAGCGCAAGGCGCCGACGCCAGCGGCTATGGTGCGCAGGCACAGGGCGCTTCGGCGTCCGGATCGCGCGCCATGGGCGTGCGCCCGGCCAGCGCGGAAGAAATGAAGTCGCTGTATCGCGGCAGCTAAGTCGCACGTTGTCTGGGGTGGGCGAACGCGGGTGCGGCGATGCGTCGTGCCCGACGCCTGCCCCCCCGGGCCGGCCGCCATTCGGCGCAACCGATGATGGCGCCGGCGCGGCAGAACATCCGTCACCTCCTGCCGCCACGACACCGGCGGCATTCCGCCCGGCCCGTCGGGGCTGGGCGCTTTTTCGGAGGGTGCGGGGCGGGTGCGTTTCGCAGGCAAGAAAAAAACCCGCGGAGCAACGCTCGGCGGGGTTTTCTTTGCGAAACGTGGTGAACGTTTGGCGGGTATTTGGTGGAGGCGGCGGGAATCGAACCCGCGTCCAGAAGCGCTCCACGACTAGTTCTACATGTTTAGTCCAGTCTTTTGATTTAACCGCAGCGACGCGGACGAACACGCTGCACTACGGCGATTCGCTGGATTTTCGACCCTGGCGTCGCGACGCCGACAGGGCTTAACTGACGTAAATGACCTCTGGCGGTATTGCTACCGGTCTTGCGACACTAGCCCGTCAGTGAACTAGGCAGAGGACGGCGGCCCTTAGGCTGCCAGTGCGAACGTATCGTCGTTTGCAGTTACGATTTTCCCATTGATTAACGAGGTGACGGGTCCTCGACATGCCCTAGCCGCTTCACAACCCCTGTCGAAACCAGGTCGCCCCCGCGGATAAGATCGACCATTATAGCCCAACATCGCGCAGCAGGTGCCGCAGTTCCTGCGTCGTGCCGACGAGGTGCTGGGCCTGCCAGTTGGCCGGCGCGATACCGTCGCCGCAATAGCCGTATGCGGCCGCGACCGTAGCCATGCCGGCGGCGCTGCCGGCCTGGATGTCGCGCAGGTCGTCACCCACGTAGACGATACGCTCGGGCGCGAGTGTCAGTTGCTCGGCGGCATGCAGCAGCGGGGCCGGATGCGGTTTCGAGTGCGGTGTTGTGTCGCCCCCGACGACGCAGGCGGCGCGCGGCGCGAGGCCGAGCAGATCGACGAGCGGTGCGGTGAGCCGCATCGCCTTGTTCGTGACGATGCCCCAGCGCACGCCGCGCGCATCGAGTTCGTCGAGCACGTCGCCGATGCCGGGGAACAGCGTCGTATGCACGCACAGATCGGTCGCGTAGTTGGCCAGGAACTCGTCGCGCATCGCTTCGTAGCCGGGCGTATGAGGATCGATGCCGAACGCGCCGCCGAGCAGGCCGCGTGCGCCGGCCGAGGCCAGCGGCCGCAACACGTCGAGCGACGTTTCGGGCAGGCCGCGCTCGCGCTGCATCTTGTTGACGGCTGCCGCGAGGTCAGGCGCCGTGTCGGCGAGCGTGCCATCCAGATCGAACAGAACCGCATCGCAGTGCAACAGGCGCGGTTCGTCTGCGATCCGCGCGGTCGAAAGGGGAGTCGTCATGCCGGTTGGAGGGTCACGCGCCGCGACGGCACGCAACCAGGTAGTTGATATCGGTGTCGTTCGACAGCGCGAAGCGCTTGCCGATCGGGTGGTACGTGATGCCCTTGATCTCGACGATGTGCAGATCCGTCGCGCGCACGAAGCCGGCCAGTTCCGACGGGCGGATGAACCGCGCGTAATCGTGCGTGCCCTTCGGCAGCATTTGCGCGATGTATTCCGCGCCGATCACGGCGAACAGGTAGGACTTCAGGTTGCGGTTCAGCGTCGAGAAGAACACCCAGCCGCCCGGTTTCACGAGCGTCGCGCACGCGGCCACGATGTCGCCGGGAGACGGTACGTGCTCGAGCATTTCCATGCACGTGACGACGTCGTAGGTGCCCGGTTCGCGCGCGGCGATCGCTTCGGCCGCGATCGCCTCGTACTCGACCGAAATGCCGCTTTCGAGGCTGTGCAGGTCGGCCACGCCGAGCGCTTCGGTCGACAGGTCGATGCCTTTGACCTGGGCGCCGAGCCCGGCCATCGATTCGGACAGGATGCCGCCGCCGCAGCCGATGTCGAGTGCGCGCTTGCCGGCCAGGTGCGCATGCGCGTCGATCCAGCCGAGCCGGACCGGGTTCAGGTCGTGCAGCGGTTTGAATTCGGCATTCGGATCCCACCATCGGTGGGCGAGGTCGCTGAATTTCTGGAGTTCGTGCGGATCGGCGTTGGTCATGTCGGCAAACGGGCTACGAGAGGAGGGCGGTGCTTCGGTGCGTCAGCCCCGAGTATATAAGCGGGCGGACGACGAGGCCAGCGAGCGCCTGGACGGGCGTCAATGAAAAAGCCCCGCCGGAGCGGGGCTTTGAAGCAGTCGAAAACCGCGGCTTAGTTTGCCGGAACGGTCGTCTTCTGCACTTGCTGCGTACCAACCACTTCGACTTCCACGCGGCGGTCCGGTGCGAGGCAGGCGATGAGTTGCTTGCGGTTCTTCTGGTTGCAGCCAGTCGTAACCGGGTTGCGCTTGCCCTTGCCTTCCGTGTAGATCTTGTTGGCCGGCACACCCTTGCTGACCAGGTACGACTTCACGGCTTGCGCACGGCGCAGCGACAGACGGTCGTTGTACTTGTCCGAACCGATGCGGTCCGTGTAGCCCGTTGCGACGACCACTTCCGTGTTCATGCCTTCGATCTTCGAAGCCAGTTCGTCCAGCTTTTGCTTGCCCAGCGGCTTGAGCGTTGCCTTGTCGAAGTCGAACAGTGCGTCAGCTTGATACGTGATCTTCTGGCTCGTGATGGCCGGAGCGACCGGAGCGACCGGCGGCTGCGGTGCCTGGGCGACCAGTGCGCCATCGCACTTCGCGTTGGCGGTGGCCGGCGTCCAGAACGCATCGCGCCAGCAGAGCTCGTTCGTGCCGTTCATCCACACCCATTCGCCCGTGCCGTTCACCCAGTTGTCATTGACGGCTTGACGCGACGCCGGCACCGACTGTGCCGAAGCGGATGCAGCCATAACTGCGGTAGCTGCAATGAACGCGAGCTTTGAAAGTTTATTCATATTTCTCCTCTCGAAATTGAGATTACCGCAGGTTTACTGCGAGCCTGTTGACGGTGACAAGTCATACATTGCTCGAAGTATAACATTGGTGCGGCACAAAAAACGCGGCACCGCTCTGTGTAGACTTCGAGCAGCGTCTAACTTTCAGTGCGTTGGCATTTTGCCATATCGTTCCCTTCCTACGAAAAAAAATCCTCCCCACCCCAAGATCGCTTCAACTTTGTGGTGCATGCGCAACACCGGCCTGCCGTAACTTTTAGAGATTGTCAAGAGCGGGGCGGCGAAATTGCGTGAATGCATGCAGTTGTTTACTCGTGCGCATGAAACGCGGGGGCGACCGCCTGCGGCGTCGAGGCGCACGCGATTTCGGCCGATTCGCGGCGACCGCGATTTTTGCTGTTTACATATAGAGGGGGAGGCGGATTGGCGGCTGATGGGCGCATGTTAGAATCTCGCGTTGCGTTGCGCATGCAGCGCCCACGCGAAAGGCGTTCGCCGTCTTCGCTCCGAAACGATACGGATACATGGATCAATTCGCCAAAGAGACCCTGCCCACCTCCCTAGAGGAGGAAATGCGCCGTTCGTATCTCGATTACGCGATGAGCGTGATCGTCGGACGTGCCCTCCCGGATGTCCGCGATGGCCTCAAGCCCGTGCACCGGCGCGTGTTGTTCGCGATGCACGAACTGAACAACGACTGGAACCGCGCGTACAAGAAGTCGGCGCGTATCGTCGGTGACGTGATCGGTAAATACCACCCTCACGGCGATACCGCGGTCTACGACACGATCGTGCGGATGGCGCAGGACTTCTCGCTGCGCTACATGCTGATCGACGGGCAGGGCAACTTCGGCTCGATCGACGGCGACAATGCCGCGGCGATGCGTTACACCGAAATTCGCATGGCGAAGATCGGTCACGAACTGCTTGCCGACATCGACAAGGAAACGGTCGATTTCGAGCCGAACTACGACGGCAACGAAATGCAGCCGTCGGTCCTGCCGTCGCGCATTCCGAACCTGCTGATCAACGGCTCGTCGGGCATCGCGGTCGGCATGGCGACCAACATCCCGCCGCACAACCTGAACGAAGTCGTCGACGCGTGCCAGCACCTGCTCGGCAACCCGGAAGCGACGATCGACGAGCTGATCGAGATCATCCCGGCGCCGGACTTCCCGACGGCCGGCATCATCTACGGCGTCGCCGGCGTGCGCGACGGCTACCGCACCGGGCGCGGCCGCGTCGTGATGCGGGCGGCCACGCACTTCGAGGAGATCGACCGCGGCCAGCGGATGGCGATCATCGTCGACGAGCTGCCGTATCAGGTGAACAAGCGCTCGCTGCTCGAGCGGATCGCCGAGCTCGTCAACGAGAAGAAGCTCGAAGGCATTTCCGACATCCGCGACGAGTCCGACAAGAGCGGCATGCGCGTCGTGATCGAGCTCAAGCGCGGCGAAGTGCCGGAAGTGGTGCTGAACAACCTGTACAAGGCGACGCAGCTGCAGGACACGTTCGGCATGAACATGGTCGCGCTCGTCGACGGCCAGCCGAAGCTGCTGAACCTGAAGGAAATCCTGCAGTGCTTCCTGTCGCACCGACGCGAAGTGCTGACGCGCCGCACGATCTACGAACTGCGCAAGGCCCGCGAACGTGGCCACGTGCTCGAAGGTCTCGCGGTCGCGCTCGCGAACATCGACGAGTTCATCGCGATCATCAAGGCCGCGCCGACGCCGCCGATCGCGAAGCAGGAACTGATGGCGAAGCCGTGGGATTCGTCGCTCGTGCGCGAGATGCTGACGCGCGCCGAGAGCGAGAACGCGGCGGCCGGCGGTCGTTCCGCGTACCGTCCGGAAGGCCTGAACCCGGCATTCGGGATGCAGACCGACGGCCTGTACCGCCTGTCCGACACGCAGGCGCAGGAAATCCTGCAGATGCGCCTGCAGCGCCTGACCGGCCTCGAGCAGGACAAGATCATCGGCGAGTACCGCGACGTGATGGCACAGATCGCCGACCTGCTGGACATCCTCGCGCGCCCCGAGCGGATCACGACGATGATCGGCGACGAGCTGACCTCGGTGAAGGCCGAATTCGGTGATGCGCGCCGCTCGAAGATCGAGCTGAACGCGACCGAGCTGAACACCGAGGATCTGATCACGCCGCAGGACATGGTCGTCACGATGTCGCATGCGGGCTACGTGAAGTCGCAGCCGCTGTCCGAGTACCGTGCGCAGAAGCGCGGCGGTCGCGGCAAGCAGGCGACGCAGATGAAGGAAGACGACTGGATCGAGACGCTCTTCATCGCGAACACGCACGACTACATCCTGTGCTTCTCGAACCGCGGCCGCGTGTACTGGGTCAAGGTCTATGAAGTGCCGCAGGGCTCGCGCAACTCGCGCGGCCGCCCGATCGTCAACATGTTCCCGCTGCAGGAAGGCGAGAAGATCAACGTCGTGCTGCCGGTCAAGGAATTCTCGGCCGACAAGTTCATTTTCATGGCGACGTCGCTCGGCACCGTGAAGAAGACGCCGCTCGAAGCGTTCAGCCGCCCGATGAAGAAGGGCATCATCGCGGTCGGCCTCGACGAGGGCGACTACCTGATCGGTGCGTCGATCACCGACGGCGCGCACGACGTGATGCTGTTCTCCGATGCCGGCAAGGCCGTGCGTTTCGACGAGAACGACGTGCGTCCGATGGGGCGCGAGGCGCGCGGCGTGCGCGGCATGCAGCTCGAGGACGGGCAGCAGGTCATCGCGATGCTGGTTGCCGGCAGCGAGGAGCAGACCGTGCTCACCGCAACCGAAAACGGCTACGGCAAGCGCACGCCGATCACCGAGTACACGCGCCATGGCCGTGGTACGAAGGGTATGATCGCGATCCAGACGTCCGAGCGCAACGGCAAGGTCGTGGCTGCCACGCTCGTCGACGCCGAGGATCAGATCATGCTGATCACGACGGCCGGCGTGTTGATTCGCACCCGCGTATCCGAGGTTCGCGAGATGGGGCGTGCCACGCAAGGTGTTACACTCATCAGTCTCGATGAGGGCACCAAGCTCTCTGGCCTGCAGCAGATCGCGGAGGCCGAAGAGGGAGAGGGCGAGGCCGACGAGGCGTCGGACGGCGAAGCCTGAAGAACGGATGAGACTCTGGCCGCCGCGGGCGAAAAGCGCCGCGGCCGGCGAGCAACCATTCATATTTCCAAAAGGGAGTGATGATGCAAAAGCAATTCAAGCAACTGGTTCTGCTGGCTGCACTGGTGCCGACGTTCGCGATGGCGCAAGCGCTGTCGAATTCCGCACCGGCAGCTCCGGCGGCAGCTGCGCCGATCGACGCCGACAAGAAGGCAGCGATCAAGGATCTGCTCGACGCGATCGACGCGCCGAAGCTCGTGTCGGCAATCGGCAACAGCGCCGAAATGCAGGCCAAGCAGCTCGTGCCGGCCATCCTGTCGGACGCGCTGTCGGAAAACAAGACGCTGAACGACAAGCAGAAGCAGGCTGCCGTTCCGACGCTGCAGAAGAACGCGGTGCCGAAGCTGGTCGACGGCGCAGGCAAGGTGTTCGGTACGCAACAGTTCCAGAGCGACGCGATGTCGGCTCAGTACGACGCATACGCGAAGTACTACAGCACGTCGGAGATCAAGGATCTGACGACGTTCTACAAGAGCCCGACGGGCCGCAAGTTCATCCAGGTTCAGGATCAGGTCGGTCGCGACGTGGTCAACGGCCTGATGCAGAAGTACATGCCGCAAGCGATCCAGGCAACGCGTACGCAGGCTGACAAGGAAGTCGCAGCAGTCAAGCCGGGCAAGTAAGCTGTCCGGGCGCGCCCCCGGCCGTTCGGCCGGGTTTGGCGGGAGCCTGACGACAGTGCGATAATGGCCGTTTGCGCGCGAGCGCAAGCGGCCATTTCTTTTCTGGCGCGTTTTGCCGGCGGCAAGCCGGTCGCGTCCCTCCCGAGGTTTTCACGATGCGCGTCTTTAATTTCTCCGCCGGCCCTGCGGCGATGCCCGAGGAAGTGCTGCGGCAGGCCGCCGACGAAATGCTCGACTGGCATGGCAGCGGCATGAGCGTGATGGAGATGAGCCATCGCGGCAAGGAATTCATGTCGATCCACGAGGCCGCGCTGACCGATCTGCGCGACCTGCTCGGCGTGCCGGCGAGCCACCGGATCCTGTTCCTGCAGGGCGGCGGCATCGCGGAAAACGCGATCGTGCCGATGAACCTGCTCGGTGCGCGCAAGACGGCCGACTTCGTCGTGACGGGTTCGTGGTCGCAGAAATCGTTCGGCGAGGCGAAGAAGTTCTGCACGCCGCATCTCGCCGCGAGCGGCAAGACGGAGGCCGGCTTCACGCGTGCGCCCGCGCGCGCCGAATGGCAGCTGTCGGACGATCCGGCCTACGTGCACCTGTGCACCAACGAGACGATCGACGGCGTCGAGACGTTCGAGATCCCGGATCTCGGCGACGTGCCGCTGGTCGCCGATGTCTCGTCGCACATCCTGTCGCGCCCGATGGACGTCGCGAAGTACGGCGTGTTGTTCGGCGGCGCGCAGAAGAACATCGGGATGGCCGGCGTGACGGTCGTGATCGTGCGCGAGGATCTGCTCGATCGCGCGCTGTCGATCTGCCCATCCGCATTCGAATGGAAGACCATCGCCGCGAACAACTCGCTGTACAACACGCCGCCCACCTACGCGATCTACATCGCGGGCCTCGTGTTCCAGTGGCTGAAGCGGCAGGGCGGCCTCGAAGCGATCGAGGCCCGCAACATCGAAAAATCGAAGCTGCTCTACGACACGATCGACGCGAGCAGCTTCTATCTGAACAAGGTCGAGCCGGCAGCACGTTCGCGGATGAACGTGCCGTTTTTCCTGGCCGACGAAACGCGCAACGAAGACTTCCTTGCCGGCGCAAAGGCGCGCGGGCTGCTGCAGCTGAAGGGCCACAAGTCCGTCGGCGGCATGCGGGCGTCGATCTACAACGCGGTGCCGCTCGAGGGCGTGAAGGCGCTCGTCGAGTACATGAAGGACTTCGAGCAGCGCGGCGCCTGACGGCGGCGCTGTTCAAACAGCACGGCAAAACGCATGGACGACGAACTGAATTCCCGCCTGAAACCGCTGCGCGACCGCATCGACGCGATCGACGCGCAGCTGATCGCGCTCCTGAACCAGCGCGCCGCGGTGGCGCTCGAGGTGGGCGAGGTCAAGAAGCATTTCAACGCGCCGGTGTTCCGGCCGGAGCGCGAGCTGCAGGTGATCGCGCGGCTGCAGGACATGAGCGCCGGGCCGCTCGCGAGCGAGCACATCAGCGCCATCTGGCGCGAGATCATGGCCGCGAGCCGCGCGCTCGAGCAGACGATCCACGTCGCGTTCCTCGGGCCGGTCGGCA
Organism: Burkholderia cenocepacia; assembly: GCF_014211915.1. NCBI lineage: Bacteria > Pseudomonadati > Pseudomonadota > Betaproteobacteria > Burkholderiales > Burkholderiaceae > Burkholderia > Burkholderia cenocepacia. The sequence goes on from NZ_CP060039.1 coordinate 1,575,717, forward strand.
CGTATAGCGAACAGGCGATGTTCGAGTATTTCGGCCAGTCGATCGAAGGGCTGCCCTGCCCGTCGATCGACGAGGTGTTCCGCTCGGTCGAGGCCGGTGCGTCGGCATTCGGCATCGCGCCGGTCGAGAATTCGACCGAAGGCGCCGTATCGCGCACGCTCGACCTGCTGCTGCAGACCCAGCTGCTGATCAGCGGCGAGCTCGCGCTGCCGATTCATCACAACCTGCTCACGCAGAGCGGCACGCTCGACGGCGTGAAGCGTGTCTGCGCGCATGCGCAGGCGCTTGCGCAATGCCAGCAGTGGCTCGCGGCGAATGCGCCGCAGCTCGAGCGGCAGGCCGTGGCGAGCAACGCGGAGGCCGCGCGCCTCGCAGCGGCCGATCCGACCGTCGCCGCGATCGCGGGCGACCGCGCAGCCGCGCATTACGGCCTGCAGATCGCGTTCTCGCTGATCCAGGACGATCCGCACAACCGCACGCGCTTCGTGATCGTCGGCAAGCAGCCGGCCGGCCAGAGCGGTCACGACCAGACGTCGCTGATCGTGTCGGTGAAGAACGAGCCGGGCGCCGTGTTCAAGCTGCTCGAGCCGCTCGCGCGGCACGGCGTGTCGATGACCCGCTTCGAGTCGCGTCCGGCGCGCGTCGGCACGTGGGAGTACTACTTCTACATCGACATCGAAGGGCACCGCGACGATGCGGCGGTGGCGGCCGCGCTGGCGGAACTCGGCCAGAAGGCCGCGTTCCTGAAGGTACTCGGTTCGTATCCGCGCGCACGCTGATACGCGGCGGCCCGTCGCCTGCTTGGGACAGGCGTCGTGGCCGGGCGGGCAGGGCAGGCCGGTCGGCGCTGCCGAAGGCGGGTTCGGGCGGTATCCGGTGCAGGTTGCGCCGGGTGCGCGCCCGTTGCCCGGAATCTGGAATTCCGCGTGCGGGGCGTCGTTTCGCGCGCGTAACTTGGCTCTTGTCGTGTCAGGCTTTGCATTCAACAAACTGGTCATCTTCGGCGTCGGCCTGATCGGCGGATCGCTGGCCCGCGCGCTGCGCGAGCGCGCGCCGGGCGGCGCGGGCGAGATCGTCGGCGTGGGCCGTTCGCGCGCGTCGGTCGAGCGCGCGCTGTCGCTCGGCGTGATCGATCGCGCGGCGGCGCTCGACGACGACGCGCAGTTGCGCGACGCGCTCGCCAGCGCCGATCTCGTCTTGCTGGCCGCGCCCGTCGCGCAGACGGGTCCGTTGCTCGCGCGCATCGCGCCGTGGCTCGACGGCGCGACGATCGTCACCGATGCGGGCAGCACCAAGTCAGATGTCGTCGCGGCCGCGCGCGACGCGCTGGGCGTGCGGATCGCGCAGTTCGTGCCGGGTCATCCGATCGCGGGGCGCGAGTCGAGCGGCGTCGAGGCGGCGTTGCCGGACCTCTACGTCGGCCGCAACGTCGTGCTGTGCCCGCTGCCGGAGAACGCGCCCGACGCGGTCGCCCGGATCGACGCGATGTGGCGCGCGACCGGCGCCGACGTGCGCACGATGAGCACCGAACAGCACGATCGCGTATTCGCGTCGATCAGCCATCTGCCGCACGTGCTGTCGTTCGCGCTCGTCGAGCAGATTCTCGGCGAGGCCGACGCGGAACTGAAATTCTCGTACGCGGCCGGCGGTTTCCGCGATTTCACGCGCATCGCGGCGTCGAACCCGGAAATGTGGCGCGACGTGTGCGTCGCCAACCGTGCGGCGCTGCTCGACGAACTCGACGGCTACACGCGCGTGCTCACGCGCCTGCGCGCGGCGATCGACGCCGGTGACGGAGCGGCGCTCGAAGCCGTATTCACGCGCTCGCGCGCCGCGCGCAAGGCATGGCAGGAACGCGGCGGCACGCCCGCTGCCGAACCGGTCAAGAAATAACAGGACGATTCCCATGGACTACCTCGATCTCGGCCCGTACTCCAGCGCATCGGGCACCGTGCGCCTGCCCGGCTCGAAGAGCATTTCGAACCGTGTGCTGCTGCTCGCGGCGCTCGCCGAAGGCGAAACGACGATCACCAACCTGCTCGACTCCGACGACACACGTGTGATGCTCGACGCACTCGGCAAGCTCGGCGTGAAGCTCGCGCGCGATGGCGACACCTGTGTCGTCACCGGCACGCGCGGCGCGTTCACCGCGAAGACGGCCGACCTGTTCCTCGGCAACGCGGGCACGGCCGTGCGGCCGCTGACCGCCGCACTCGCGGTGAACGGCGGCGACTACCGCGTGCACGGCGTGCCGCGCATGCACGAGCGGCCGATCGGCGATCTCGTCGACGGCCTGCGCCAGATCGGCGCGCAGATCGACTACGAGCTGAACGAAGGCTACCCGCCGCTGCGGATCAAGCCTGCGACGATTTCGGTCGATGCGCCGATCCGCGTGCGCGGTGACGTGTCGAGCCAGTTCCTCACCGCACTCCTGATGACGCTGCCGCTCGTGAAGGCGAAGGATGGCCGGACCGTCGTCGAAGTCGACGGCGAGCTGATCTCGAAGCCGTACATCGACATCACGATCCGGCTGATGGCGCGCTTCGGCGTGACCGTCGAGCGCGACGGCTGGCAGCGCTTCGTCGTGCCGGCCGGCGTCCGCTACCGCTCGCCGGGGCGAATCATGGTCGAGGGCGACGCGTCGTCCGCGTCGTATTTCCTCGCGGCCGGCGCGCTCGGCGGCGGCCCGCTGCGGGTCGAGGGCGTGGGGCGGGCGAGTATCCAGGGTGACGTCGGTTTCGCGAATGCGCTGATGCAGATGGGCGCGAACGTGACGATGGGCGACGACTGGATCGACGTGCGTGGCATTGGCCACGATCACGGCAAGCTCGAGCCGATCGACATGGACTTCAACCTGATTCCCGACGCGGCGATGACCATCGCGGTCGCGGCGTTGTTCGCGAACGGCACGAGCACGCTGCGCAATATCGCGAGCTGGCGCGTGAAGGAGACCGACCGCATCGCCGCGATGGCGACCGAGTTGCGCAAGGTCGGCGCGATCGTCGAGGAAGGCCCCGACTATCTCGTCGTCACGCCGCCGGAAAAGCTCACGCCGAACGCGGCGATCGATACGTACGACGATCACCGGATGGCGATGTGCTTCTCGCTCGTCAGCCTGGGCGGCGTGCCCGTGCGGATCAACGATCCGAAGTGCGTCGGCAAGACGTTCCCCGACTATTTCGACCGCTTCGCCGCGCTCGCCAAGGCCTGACCCGACTGTTCCGATGAAATCGACCCGACCCTTTCACCCGACTCCCGTCATCACGATCGACGGCCCGACCGCATCCGGCAAGGGCACCGTCGCGGCGCTCGTCGCCGCGCACCTCGGCTTTCACCTGCTCGACAGCGGCGCGCTGTACCGGCTCGCGGCGCTCGCGAGCGTGCGCTACGGCATCGCCGCGGAAGACATCGACGCGCTGGTGAAGCTGATCGACGATCTGCACATCACGTTCCGCGAAGGTTGCGCGCAGCTCGACGGCGTCGACGTGTCGAACGACATTCGTGCCGAAGCGGTCGGCAACCGTGCGTCGGCGATTGCCGTGCACGGCCCCGTGCGCACCGCGCTCGTCGCGCGCCAGCGGGCGTTCCGCAAGACGCCGGGCCTCGTGGCGGACGGCCGCGACATGGGCACGGTGATCTTCCCGGACGCCGTGTTGAAGGTGTTCCTGACGGCCAGCGCCGAGGCACGCGCGACGAGGCGGCATAAGCAATTGATGCAAAAAGGTTTTTCTGCTAATATAGATGACTTGCTCCGGGATCTTCGTGAACGTGACGCGCGCGACAGCAATCGCGCGGCCGCGCCGCTGAAGCCTGCGGCAGATGCCAAGCTGCTCGATACGTCGGCACTTTCGGTCGATGAAGCCGTCGACCAGGTGCTGCAGTGGTACCGGGCACTCGGCCAGCCCGCCTGAGAAGGCGGGCAGCGGTAGGTGCTCCGCGTCGCAAGCGCGGAGCGTGTTTCGAACCCTTAACCCCGTGTGGTCTTCGATCTGGCCCTTTCAGCCTGCCATTCCGGCCGGCGTGGCACAGCGAGCCATGCACAATCAGATTTTTATGTCCGACCTGCAAACCTCCACCCCGAATACCGAATCCTTTGCGGCTCTGTTCGAAGAGTCGCTGACCCGCCAAGACATGCGCGCCGGCGAAGTGATTTCCGCCGAAGTCGTGCGCGTCGACCACAACTTCGTGGTCGTCAATGCAGGCCTGAAGTCCGAGGCTTACATTCCGATCGAGGAATTCCTGAACGATCAGGGCGAGGTTGAGGTGCAGTCGGGCGATTTCGTGTCCGTCGCGATCGACGCACTTGAAAACGGCTACGGCGACACGATCCTGTCGCGCGATAAGGCGAAGCGCCTTGCATCGTGGCTGTCGCTGGAAAAGGCGCTCGACAACAACGAGCTCGTCACCGGCACGATCACCGGCAAGGTGAAGGGCGGCATGACCGTGATGGTCAACGGCATCCGCGCGTTCCTGCCGGGTTCGCTGGTCGACACGCGTCCGGTCAAGGACACCACCCCCTACGAAGGCAAGACGCTCGAGTTCCGCGTGATCAAGCTCGATCGCAAGCGTAACAACGTCGTGCTGTCGCGTCGTGCAGTGATCGAAGCAACGCAAGGCGAAGAGCGCGCGAAGCTGCTCGAGACGCTGAAGGAAGGCGCGATCGTCAACGGCGTGGTCAAGAACATCACCGACTACGGCGCGTTCGTCGACCTCGGCGGTATCGACGGCCTGCTGCACATCACCGACATCGCATGGCGTCGTGTGCGTCACCCGAGCGAAGTCCTGTCGGTTGGCCAGGAAGTCACCGCGAAGATCCTCAAGTTCGACCAAGAGAAGAACCGCGTCTCGCTGGGCATCAAGCAACTGGGCGACGATCCGTGGGAAGGCATCTCGCGCCGTTACCCGTCGGGCACGCGCCTGTTCGGCAAGGTCACGAACATCACCGACTACGGCGCATTCGTCGAAGTGGAATCGGGCATCGAAGGCCTCGTCCACGTGTCGGAAATGGACTGGACCAACAAGAACGTTGCGCCGTCGAAGGTTGTCCAGCTGGGCGACGAAGTCGAAGTCATGGTCCTCGAGATCGACGAAGACCGTCGTCGTATCAGCCTCGGCATGAAGCAGTGCAAGCCGAATCCGTGGGATGACTTCAGCCGCAACTTCAAGAAGGGCGACAAGATCACGGGCGCAATCAAGTCGATCACCGACTTCGGCGTGTTCATCGGTCTGCCGGGCGGCATCGACGGCCTGGTTCACCTGTCGGACCTGTCGTGGAGCGAAGCCGGCGAAGAAGCCGTTCGCAAGTACAAGAAGGGCGACGAAGTCGAAGCAATCGTGCTCGGTATCGACGTCGAGAAGGAGCGCATTTCGCTCGGCATCAAGCAGCTCGAAGGCGACCCGTTCAGCAACTACGTTGCAATGAACGACAAGGGCTCGATCGTCGACGGCGTCGTGAAGACGGTCGATGCGAAGGGTGCGGTCGTCACGCTGACGGGCGACATCGAAGGCTACCTGCGTGCGTCGGAAATCTCGCAGGATCGCGTCGAAGATGCACGCAACGTGCTGAAGGAAGGCGACAAGGTCAACGCGATGGTGATCAACATCGATCGCAAGTCGCGCGGCATCAACCTGTCGATCAAGGCGAAGGATTCGGCTGAACAACAGGAAGCGATCCGCGGCCTGCAGTCGGACTCGAGCGCTGCTGCGACCGGTACGACCAACCTCGGCGCGCTGCTGAAGGCGAAGCTCGACGGCCAGAACCAGTAAGCCTTACGAGGTCTGCTGAAGTATGACCAAATCCGAGTTGGTCGCGCAGCTGGCATCGCGATTTCCGCAACTTGTCCTCAAGGATGCGGATTTCGCGGTGAAAACGATGCTCGATGCGATGTCCGACGCCCTGGCGAAAGGGCATCGCATTGAAATTCGGGGTTTCGGCAGCTTTGGCCTCAATCGTCGCCCGGCGCGCGTCGGACGCAACCCGAAGTCGGGGGAGAAAGTGCAGGTGCCCGAGAAGTTCGTGCCGCACTTCAAACCTGGCAAGGAATTGCGTGAACGCGTCGACGGCCGCGCCGGTGAACCGCTGAAGGCTGACGATCCGGACGACGACCGTTGAGCGTCGTTCGGTGTGCCCGGAACCTGTCCGGCGAAGGCTGAAAAGAAAAGCGCCCCTTGCGGGCGCTTTTTTCATTTCCGGCCACCGACGCGCAACGCCGCGCACAGGATGTGCGCAGCCGCGGAAACGCTTCCTTTACAATACGGGTCGATTCGGTGCGACGAAGGGGAGTCGCGCGCCGCGGCAAACCTCAACAAAGAGAGGGCTTCATGAAGTTTATCGTCTGGCTGATCCGGGTATTGGTGTTCGTCCTCCTGCTGGTGCTTGCGCTGGCCAATACACAAACCGCGACGCTGAATTTCGTTGCCGGCTACGCATGGCAAGCGCCGCTGATCCTGATCGGCCTGGCATTCTTCGCCGTGGGGCTGCTGGCCGGCCTGCTGTCCGCGCTGCCTTCGATCTTCCGGCTGCGTCTCGAGAACGGGCGTTTGAAGCGCGATCTGCGTGCGGCGCGCGAAACGCCCGCCGTCATCGAGCAGCCGCCGATGCCGCCCGTCATTTAACACGGACGCCGCGCGATCATCGCGCGGTTTTCGTCTCTGCTTCGATATTTCGCATGGATCTGGATTTCTGGTGGTTGCTCGCGATTCCGGTCGCGTTCGCGCTCGGTTGGGCGGCGTCACGCTATGACCTGAAGAATCTCCTGTCGGAGAGTGCCAACCTGCCGCGCTCGTATTTTCGCGGCCTCAATTTTCTGTTGAACGAACAACCCGACAAGGCGATCGATGCGTTCATCGAGGTGGCCAAGCTCGATCCCGAAACGGTCGAGCTGCACTTCGCGCTCGGCAACCTGTTTCGCCGTCGTGGCGAGACCGACCGCGCGATCCGCGTGCACCAGAACCTGCTGAGCCGCACCGACCTGCCGGTCAACGAGCGCGACCACGCGCTGTACGAACTGGGCCAGGATTTCCTGAAAGCCGGCCTGCTGGATCGTGCCGAAGAGGCGTTCCACAAGCTCGCGGACGGCGACTACGCACTGGGTGCGCAGCGTGCGCTGCTGACGATCTACGAGATCGAGAAGGACTGGAACAAGTCGATCGATACGGCGAAGCGCATCGAATCGATGAGCGACAAGCCGCTCGGCGTCGAAATTGCGCAGTTTCACTGCGAACTCGCGCAGGACGCGCTGCAGCGCAAGAATGCTGCTGCGGCGGCCGAACAGTTGCGCCTCGCGCTGACCGTGAATCCGCAGAACGTCCGTGCGACGGTGCTGTCCGGCGACGCGGCGGAAGCAGCGGGCGACCACGCGGCCGCGATCAAGCACTGGAAGCGCGTCGAAGCGCAGAACCCGGCATATCTGCCGCTCGTCGCCGACAAGCTGATGAAGGCGTACGTCGCGCTCGGCAAGAACGCTGAAGGCGCCGAGCTGCTGATGGGGTACGTCGATCGTTATCCGTCGAACGACCTGCTCGACATCGCCTATCAGCATATCGCCGGGTTGCGCGGCCAGGATGCGGCGCATACGCTCGCGCGGACGCAGATGGAAAAGTCGCCGAACCTGTCGGGGATGCTGCACCTGCTCGATGCGCAGATCGCGGCGGCCGAGGAACCGCGTCGTAAGGAACTTGAAATGATGCGTGCGCTGATCAAGCAGCGCACGAAAAATCTGCCACGGTATACGTGCCAGAATTGCGGTTTCCGGGCACGGCTCTTCTACTGGCAGTGCCCCGGATGCAGCGGCTGGGAAACCTATGCGCCGCGCCGCGTCGAACCTGCGATGCCGGGCTGATCCCGGCACGCGGAGCCAACGCGCTGCGGTTGCCGCCGGGCTCGTCCCGGCGGCCAAGTTAGTCAATTACCGGGAAGTACCGGAACATCTATGAAAATCACCATCATCGGCACCGGCTATGTCGGCCTCGTCACGGGCGCCTGCCTCGCGGAGATAGGTCACGACGTCTTCTGTCTCGACGTCGATCCGCGCAAGATCGACATCCTGAACAACGGCGGGATGCCGATTCACGAACCGGGGCTGCTGGACATCATCGCGCGCAACCGCACGGCGGGGCGCCTGCGTTTCTCGACCGACATCGAGGCGAGCGTCGCGCATGGCGAGATCCAGTTCATCGCCGTCGGCACGCCGCCCGACGAGGACGGCTTGGCCGACCTGCAATACGTGCTCGAGGCCGCGCGCAACATCGGCCGCCACATGACGGGCTTCAAGGTGATCGTCGACAAGTCGACGGTGCCGGTCGGCACCGCGCGGCGCGTGCACGGCGTGGTCGACGAGGCGCTTGCCGCACGCGGGCTCGCGGGCAGCGTCGCGCATCGCTTTTCGGTGGTGTCGAACCCGGAATTCCTGAAGGAAGGCGCGGCGGTCGAGGACTTCATGCGCCCGGACCGGATCATCATCGGCGTCGACGACGACGAAACCGGCACGATCGCGCGCGAGAAGATGAAGAAGCTCTATGCGCCGTTCAACCGCAACCACGAGCGTACGATCTACATGGACGTGCGTTCGGCGGAATTCGCGAAGTATGCGGCGAACGCGATGCTCGCGACGCGCATCTCGTTCATGAACGAGATGTCGAATCTCGCCGACAAGGTCGGCGCCGACATCGAGGCCGTGCGCCGCGGGATCGGCTCCGATCCGCGCATCGGCTATCACTTCCTGTACGCCGGTGTCGGCTACGGCGGCTCGTGCTTCCCCAAGGACGTGCAGGCGCTGATCCGCACCGCGGGCGAGAACGGCCAGCCGCTGCGCATTCTGGAGGCTGTCGAGGCCGCCAACCATGCGCAGAAGGACGTGCTGATCGGCAAGATCGAGCAGCGCTTCGGCACCGACCTGACGGGCCGCGAGTTCGCGGTCTGGGGCCTCGCGTTCAAGCCGAACACCGACGACATGCGCGAGGCGCCGAGCCGTCGCCTGATCGCCGCGCTGCTCGAACGCGGGGCGACCGTGCGCGCCTACGATCCGGTTGCGGTCGACGAAGCGCGGCGCGTGTTCGCACTGGATTTCGGCGACGCCGCGAAGGCGCTGGCGCGGCTGCATCTCGTCGACACGCAGGACGCCGCGGTCACGGGCGCGGACGCCCTCGTGATCGTCACCGAATGGAAGGAATTCCGCAGCCCCGATTTCACGCGCCTGAAGGCCGAGCTGAAAGCGCCGGTGATCTTCGACGGGCGCAACCTGTACGAGCCGGATGCGATGGCCGAGCTGGGCATCGACTATTACGCGATCGGCCGGCCGTATGTCGATCCCCAGTCGTCCTCCCGTGGCTGAACGTACGATGAATACTCTTCGCGAAGTCGTTCCGGTGCCGCGCGAGCAACTCGCGCGCTCGCGTGTGCTCGTCGTCGGCGACGTGATGCTCGACCGTTACTGGTTCGGCAACGTCGATCGCATTTCGCCTGAAGCGCCGGTGCCGGTGGTGCACGTGCAGCGTCAGGAGGAGCGGCTCGGCGGCGCGGCCAACGTCGCGCGCAATGCCGTGACGCTCGGCGGCCAGGCCGGCCTGCTGTGCGTCGTCGGTTGCGACGAACCGGGCGAGCGGATCGTCGAGCTGCTCGGCAGCAGCGGCGTGACGCCCCATCTCGAGCGCGACCCGGCACTCCCGACCACGATCAAGCTGCGCGTGCTCGCGCGCCAGCAGCAACTGCTGCGCGTGGACTTCGAGGCGACGCCGACGCACGAGGTGCTGCTCGCGGGGCTCGCGCGCTTCGATGCGCTGCTGCCGCAGCACGACGTCGTGCTGATGTCGGATTACGCGAAAGGCGGCCTGACGCACGTCACGACGATGATCGAGAAGGCGCGCGCGGCCGGCAAGGCGGTGCTGGTCGACCCGAAGGGCGACGACTGGGCACGCTATCGCGGCGCATCGCTGATCACGCCGAATCGCGCGGAGTTGCGCGAGGTGGTCGGGCAGTGGAAATCGGAAGACGACCTGCGCGCGCGCGTCGCGAATCTGCGTGCGGAGCTCGGCATCGACGCGCTGCTGCTCACCCGTTCGGAAGAGGGCATGACGCTCTTTTCCGCGGGTGGCGAACTGCATGCGCCGGCGCTCGCACGCGAAGTGTTCGACGTGTCGGGCGCGGGCGACACCGTGATCGCGACGGTCGCGACGATGCTCGGCGCCGGTGTGCCGCTCGTCGACGCCGTGGTGCTCGCGAATCGCGCGGCAGGCATCGTGGTCGGCAAGCTCGGCACGGCCACGGTGGATTACGACGAACTGTTTCACTGAGCGCATTCGGCGGCGCGACGAGCGCGCCGCACGCGTGGCTCGCACTTTTCAGGCAGGACGATCATGACCCTCATCGTCACCGGCGCAGCCGGTTTTATCGGCGCGAACATCGTCAAGGCGCTCAACGAGCGCGGCGAGACGCGCATCATCGCGGTCGACAACCTGACCCGCGCGGACAAGTTCCGCAATCTCGTCGACTGCGAGATCGACGACTATCTCGACAAGACCGAATTCGTCGAACGCTTCGCGCGTGGCGATTTCGGCAAGGTGCGCGCGGTATTTCATGAAGGCGCCTGTTCGGACACGATGGAAACCGACGGCCGCTACATGATGGACAACAACTTCCGCTACAGCCGCGCGGTGCTCGATACCTGCCTCGCGCAGGGCACGCAGTTCCTGTATGCGTCGTCGGCCGCGATCTACGGCGGCTCGACGCGTTTCGTCGAGGAGCGCGACGTCGAGGCGCCGCTGAACGTGTACGGCTATTCGAAGTTCCTGTTCGACCAGGTGATCCGTCGCGTGCTGCCGAGCGCGAAGAGCCAGATCGCGGGCTTCCGCTATTTCAACGTGTACGGTCCGCGCGAGACGCACAAGGGTCGCATGGCGTCGGTCGCGTTCCACAACTTCAACCAGTTCCGCGCGGAAGGCAAGGTGAAGCTGTTCGGCGAGTACAACGGTTATGCGCCGGGCGAGCAGACGCGCGATTTCGTGTCGGTCGAGGACGTGACCAAGGTTAACCTGTTCTTCTTCGATCATCCGGAGAAGTCGGGCATCTTCAACCTCGGCACGGGCCGGGCGCAGCCGTTCAACGATATCGCGTCGACGGTCGTGAACACGCTGCGTGCGCTTGACAACCAGGCGCCGCTGACGCTCGCGCAGCAGGTCGAGCAGGGATTGATCGAATACGTGCCGTTCCCCGATGCGCTGCGCGGCAAGTACCAGTGCTTCACGCAGGCCGACCAGACGAAACTGCGCGCGGCCGGCTACGACGCACCGTTCCTGACCGTGCAGGAAGGCGTCGACCGCTACGTGCGTTGGCTATCCGGCCAGGTTTAAACCGAAGCGTTGCATCGATAGACTGGGTCTCACGGTCGGCAGCCGCCGGCCGTTTTTCTTCGGAGATCCAGCACATGATCAGGAAATGGTTTGCCGCAGCGGTCATGCTCGGCGCAGTCGCGTCGGCCTGGGCGGCCGTCGACGTCAACACCGCGAACGAGGATGCGCTCGTCGGCATCAAGGGCATCGGCCCGGCGCGGGCCAAGGCGATTCTCGACGAGCGCGGCGCACGTGGTCCGTTCAGGAATGCGGACGATCTCGCCACGCGCGTGAAGGGCATGGGCGGGCATACCGTCGAGCGGCTTCAGCAGGAAGGTTTGACGATCGGTGCAGCGGCGGGTACGAGCGCTACGCCGTCGGCCGCGGCCAAACCGGCGGCAGCGAAGCCTGCCGCCGCACCGGCCCGCACCGCGCAGAAATAACGCGTCAAGCAACCGACACAAGTGCTCCTTCAGTCGCCGTCGTTGCGACGGCTTCCCGCGGCATGCCGCGGGTTTTTTGCGTGGAGCGGCGGGCTTGCGCGGCGAAACGCGAACCGCGCGGCACGCGTATTCCATCGTCGCAATGGGGTTGCCGGCGCGGGTGCCGGTGCTGGTTTACAATCGATCGATTGATCGGCCTCGCACTCACGGTATATCCATGGCTTACAAAACTATCGAAGACACGATCGGCAATACGCCGCTCGTGCAACTGGTCCGCCTGCCGGACGACGAGATTCGCGCCCGCAACAACGTGCTGCTCGCGAAGCTCGAGGGCAACAATCCGGCCGGCTCCGTGAAGGATCGTCCGGCGCTGTCGATGATCAGCAAGGCCGAGGCGCGTGGACGCATCAAGCCGGGCGATACGCTGATCGAGGCAACGAGCGGCAACACGGGCATCGCGCTCGCGATGGCCGCGGCAATCCGCGGCTACAAGATGGTGCTGATCATGCCGGAGGATCTGTCGGTCGAGCGCCGCCAGAGCATGGCCGCTTATGGTGCCGAAATCATCCTGACGCCGGTGAAGGGCGGGATGGAACTGGCGCGCGACCTCGCGGAGCAGATGCAGCGTGAAGGCAAGGGCGTGATCCTCGACCAGTTCGGCAACCCCGACAATCCCGTCGCGCACTACGAAGCAACGGGGCCGGAGATCTGGCGCGATACCGAAGGGCGCATCACGCACTTCGTGTCCGCGATGGGCACGACGGGCACCATCATGGGCACATCGCGCTATCTGAAGGAACAGAATCCGGCGATCGAGATCGTCGGTGCGCAGCCGGAAGACGGCTCGCGTATTCCGGGCATCCGCAAATGGCCGGAAGCATACATGCCGACCATCTTCGATCGCAGCCGTGTCGACCGCGTCGAGAGCGTGAGCCAGGCCGCGTCGGAAACGATGACGCGCCGGCTCGCGGCGGTCGAAGGCATTTTCGCGGGCATTTCGTCGGGCGGCGCATGCGAAGTCGCGATGCGCATCGCGCGTCAGGTCGAGAATGCGACGATCGTGTTCATCGTCTGCGATCGTGGCGACCGCTATCTGTCCACGGGTGTGTTTCCCGCCTGAGCGAGATCGGTGCGCGATGCGCGCATCGATAAAAAAGCGCCGCAGAAGCGGCGCTTTTTCTTTGGGCGGCCGGTGATTACTGCGGCTGCGCGTCGTCAGCGGCGGGTTGCAGCGCGCCGCTCGCTTCCATCTGTGCTTTCACGGCTTCGCCGAGCTGGTACACGGTAAGCGCGTAGAAGAAGCTGCGGTTGTAGCGCGTCAACACATAGAAATTCTTCAGGCCGAGCATGTATTCGGTCGCGCGCCCCGGCGTCGGCAGGTCGACCACCGTCACCGGCGTGCCGGCTTCGGTCGTGATGTCGACCGTCGGCTCGTTCAGCGTCATGCCGGCGCGCAGCAGTTGCGACAGCGCCCAGTGCGGTTCGGGCTGGCCGTCGGCGGCGGCCTGTGCGATGCCCAGGCTGCCCGTGTCCGGCGTGATCTGCCAGACCACCGGTCGATCGGTTTCCCAGCCGTGCTGCTTCAGGTAGTTCGCGACGCTGCCGATCGCATCGACAGGACTGCTGCGCAGATCGACGTGGCCCGTGCCGTCGAAGTCGACCGCATATTCGCGGATGCTGCTCGGCAGGAACTGCGGAATCCCGATCGCACCGGTGTACGAACCGAGCACGGTGGTCGGGTCGAGCTGGTTGTCGCGGGTCCAGACCAGGAAGTCTTCGAGGTTCTTGCGGAAGGTGGCCTGGCGGCTGTCGCGATTCGGCGTGTCCGGGTAGTCGAACGTGAGCGTCGTCAGCGCGTCCAGCACGCGGAAATTGCCCATGTAGCGGCCATAGATGGTTTCGACGCCGATGATGCCGACGATCACCTCGGGCGGCACGCCGAACTGTTCGGACGCGCGCTGCAGCGTCGCCCGGTTCGCCTTCCAGAACTTCACGCCCGCGTTGATGCGGATCGGCTCGATGAAGCGCGAGCGATAGACGCGCCAGTTTTTGACCGAGGGCGTCGGGGCCGGCCTCACGAGCTTGACGGCCGTCGCCGAGTAGCTGATGCGCGAGAACAGCGCATGCAGGCTCGCCGAATCGAAGCCGTTGCGGCTCACCATCTCGTCGATGAACGCATCGACCTTCGCGTTGCTCGCGTAACGCTGTGGAACGATTTCCTCTTCGAAGGTCTGGCCTTGCGGCGTCGGCTGCTGCGGCTGGGCCTGGGCGACGAGCGTGCCCGCAGGTTTCGCCGGCTGCGTCTGTGCGACGGCAGGCGCGGTGCCGAGGGCCGCGGCGATGGCAGCGACGACGAGCGGAGCGCGAACACGGAACAGCGCGGAAAGAAGGGCGGCGGGCTTGCTGGAATTCATGTCGAAGCGGGCGGACAGGGCGATTGTGTTCGGCGCAGTATACCCGACGCATCCGGCGCCCCGGGCCGAAGCCGGCCCCCGTTGTGGTAAGTTAGCGGCGAATTCGCGGCAGACGATGGACATCATTGACGGAGACCTGCGGCGCACCGTGCGCCGCGGACGACAGCTTATGGCAACCGCTTTCTACACGCACCCCGACTGCATGCTGCACGAGATGGGGGAATGGCATCCGGAATGCCCGGCCCGCCTGTCGGCGATCCAGGATCAACTGATTGCGAGCCGCATCGACGACCTGATCGTGCACGAAACCGCGCCATTCGCGAGCGAGGTCGCGCTGGGTCGCGTGCATACGCAGGCGCACATCGACTACATCCGGAGCATGACGCCGGTCGACGGTCACGTCGAGATCGATCCCGATACGCTGATGAATCGCGACACGTGGCGCGCGGCGCTGCGCGCGGCCGGCGCCGCGATCGCGGCGACCGACGCGGTGATCGAAGGCCGCTATGCGAATGCGTTCTGCGGCGTCCGTCCACCCGGTCACCATGCGGAACCCGCGCGCGCGATGGGCTTTTGCTTCTTCAACAATGTCGCGATCGCCGCGCGGCATGCACTCGACGTACACGGCATCGAGCGTGTCGCGATCATCGATTTCGACGTGCACCACGGCAACGGCACCGAGGCGGCGTTCGCGAACGACGAGCGCGTGCTGATGTGCAGCTTCTTTCAGCATCCGCTGTATCCATTCTCGGGCGTCGATCATCAGGCGCCGAACATGGTCAACCTGTCGATGCCCGCGCGCAGCAACGGGATGGCGATCCGCGAAGCCGTCGACATGTTCTGGCTGCCGCGCCTCGATGCGTTCAAGCCGCAGATGCTGTTCGTGTCGGCCGGGTTCGATGCGCATCGCGAGGACGACATCGGCAATCTCGGCCTCGTCGAGGCCGACTTCGAATGGCTGACCGCACAGATCGTCGACGTGGCGCGCCGACATGCGCAGGGCCGTATCGTCAGCTGCCTCGAGGGCGGCTACAACCTCTCCGCGCTCGGGCGCAGCGTCGTCGCGCACCTGCGCGTGCTGGCCGGGATCTGATTCCCGGTTGGCCGGCCCGGGCCGCGACCCGGCGCGCTCAGCGCGCCGGCACGCGCGCGTGAATCCACGCGATGAGCGCGTCGATTACGCGGTCGCGTTCGAGATCGTTCATCGTTTCGTGGAAGCCGCCGTCGTACAGCGTCAGCGTACGGTCGGGCGAGCCGACACGCGCGCCGAACGCGCGGCTGCCGTCGGGTTCGGTGAGCTTGTCCTCGGTGCCGTGATAGACGAGTACCGGCACGCGCAGCGCGCCGCGGCCGTTTTCGATGCGCGTCATCGCGTCGAGAATCTCCGCGCCGGTGCGTGCGGGCACCGCGCCGTGATGCACGAGCGGATCGGCGCGATTGGCCGCGACGATGGCTGGATCGCGCGACAGCAGGGCCGCATCGATCCTGATCGCGGGGAAAGTGGGCCACACACGGCTGATGATGCGGCTGACCGCGAGCATCCAGCGCGGCACGTCGCGCCCGGGTGCCAGCGCCGGACTCGACAGCACGAGGCCCGCCAGCGCGTGGCCGCGAGCCGGCGCGCGTTCGATCGCGTAGAGCGCCGCGACCGCGCCGCCCATGCTGTGCCCCATCAGGAAGAGCGGCGCCGCGCCGCGCGCGGCTTCGGCGACCAGCGCATCCGCATCGTTCAGGTAGTCGTCGAAACGCTCGAGCCACACGCGCTTGCCGGGCGACTGGCCATGCCCGCGCAGATCGACCGCCAGCACGTCGATGCCGGCCGCGTTCAGCCGGCCGGCGAGCGTGGCATAGCGGCCCGCGTGCTCGGCGAGGCCGTGCACCAGCGCGATCGTCGCGCGCGGCGGTACGGTGCCGTCGCTTGCCGGCCAGCGGTACGACGCCAGTTCGAGCCCGTCCGCGGTACGCAACCGACCCATCCGCGGCGCGGGCGCCGATCCGGCGGTGGCGGGCACGGCGGCCGGTGTGGTGGTGGCGCTCATCTGGCGGGTCTCCTGTTCGTTGGTCTGCGTTTCGCGATCATAGTCGCGCCCTCCCGCGCGGGCTCAGCAGTGCCCCTCTAATTTCGTCTGGTTATGAAAAGATCGAAATCGATTATTAAGGGGAATGAGGGGTTTGCGGTAAAATCGCCGGCTATTCCAGATGCATCGGCGGCCGACTGGCGGGCCATCTCGCCGGCCGGCCGCCGTTTTGTTTACATGATCGAATTACGCAATCTCTCGCAGCGTTTCCCCGGCCCGGGCGGTTGGGTTGAGGCGCTGCACAACGTCAACCTGACGATCCCGCAAGGCGAGGTGTTCGGCATCATCGGCCGAAGCGGCGCCGGCAAGAGCACGCTCGTGCGCACCATCAACCTGCTCACGCGGCCGACCGAAGGCAATGTCGTCGTCGGCGGGCGTGATCTGACGCTGCTGTCGGCCGGCGCGCTGCGCGAAGCGCGCCGCGAGATCGGCATGATCTTCCAGCACTTCAACCTGCTGTCGTCGCGCACGGTGTTCGACAACGTCGCGCTGCCGCTGGAGCTGGCCGGCGCGAGCCGTGCCGACATCGAGGCCGCCGTGCTGCCGCTGCTCGACCTGGTCGGGCTGTCCGCGCAGAAGGATCGCTATCCGTCGCAGATCAGCGGCGGGCAGAAGCAGCGCGTCGGCATCGCCCGCGCGCTGGCGAGCCAGCCGAAGGTGCTGCTGTCGGACGAAGCGACGTCCGCGCTCGATCCCGAAACCACGCGTTCGATTCTCGACCTGCTGAAACGCATCAATCGCGAGCTCGGCCTGACGATCGTGCTGATCACGCACCAGATGGAAGTGATCAAGCAGGTCTGCGACCGCGTCGCGGTGCTCGACGCGGGGCGCGTGGTCGAGGAAGGCCGCGTGATCGACGTGTTCCTGCAGCCGCATCACGAAGTGACGCGTGCGCTGATCGGCGACGTGATCGCGCAGGAACTGCCGCCCGCGCTGAAGGCGCGCGTGGCCGAGCGGTTGAAGACGGGCCGCGGGCATCTGCTGCGGCTCGCGTTCACGGGCTCGGGGGTTGACCAGCCGATCCTGTCGGAGACGATCCGCCGGTACGAACTCGATTTCAACATCCTGCATGGCCAGATCGACGAGATCCAGGGGCAGGCATTCGGTTCGCTCGCGGTGCTCGCGGGCGGCGAGCCGGGCAAGGTCGGGCAGGCGCTCGCGTTCCTGCGCGAGCAAGGTGTGGTGGTAGAGGAGCTTTCGTATGTTGAGTGAGATGTTCGATATGTTCGTGCAGTCGTTCTGGGAGACGCTGATCATGGTCGGCATCTCCGGGGCGGTCGGCGCGCTCGTCGGCCTGCCGCTCGGCGTGCTGCTCTACCTGACCGATCGCCAGGGCGTGCTGCAGAACCTCGCGGTGAATCGCGTGCTCGGCGGCATCGTGAACGCGGTCCGCTCGACGCCGTTCATCATCCTGCTGGTCGCGGTGATCCCGTTCACGCGGCTCGTCACCGGTTCGTCGATCGGCACGGCCGCGGCGGTCGTGCCGCTGACGCTCGCGTCCGCGCCGTTCATCGCGCGTCTCGTCGAAACGGCGCTGCGCGAGGTCGACCGCGGATTGATCGAGGCCGCGCAATCGATGGGCGCGACCACGTCGCAGATCGTCTTCAAGGTGTTGTTGCCCGAATCGCTGCCGGGCATCGTCGCGGGCCTGACGATCACGTTCGTGTCGCTGGTCGGCTATTCGGCGATGGCGGGCGCGATCGGCGGCGGCGGGCTTGGCGATCTCGGTATCCGTTACGGTTACCAGCGCTATCTGCCGGAAGTGATGTGGACGGTCGTCGCGATCCTGATCGTGTTCGTGCAGATCGTGCAATCGTTCGGCGACTGGCTGGTGCGCCGGTTGAGCCACAAATAAGACCAACCGATCCGACAGGGGAGAAACGATGCAACGACGCTTCATGCTGAAATTCGCGGCGGCGCTGGGTGCGGCCGTGCTGTTCGCGGGCGCGCAGGCCCACGCCGAAACCATCAAGGTCGGCGTGACGGGCGGCCCGCACGCGCAGATCATGGAAGTGGTGAAGAAGGTCGCGTCGAAGGACGGCCTGGAGATTCGCATCGTCGAATTCTCCGATTACGTGCAGCCGAATGCCGCGCTCGCGTCGGGCGACCTCGACGCGAACAGCTACCAGCACGATCCGTATCTGCAGGCGCAGGTGAAGGATCGCGGCTACAAGCTGATCAAGGTCGCCGATACCGTCACGTTCCCGATGGGCATCTACTCGAAGCGCGTGAAGTCGCTGGCCGAACTGAAGCCGGGCGCGCGCATCGCGGTCCCGAACGATCCGACCAACGGCGGCCGCGCGCTGCTGTTGCTGCAGAAGCAGGGGCTGCTGAAGCTGCGCGCGGATGCGGGGCTGAAAGCGACGCCGCTCGAT